>JAYUWU010000029.1:0-48413 GCA_043753365.1 Gemmatimonadaceae bacterium
GAGGTGGAGTCAAGTGGACCCTCTAGCTGTTTCCCCACTGTAACTGAGAGTTTCTCCCCGTTTTCAGGGACGTTCTGGTCGCAGTAGTTGAGGCACCTCCCCGAAGGTAGATTAAGCGGTCGTCCCCTCGAGCAGTGTGGAGAACCGATTTGTCCTCGAATTTCCCGGAAACATTTGGCGCCCTCAGGCGTTCCCCATGGGCTGATCCCCACTTGTCAGCACGCTCGGTCAAGGATGAGCTGAGGGCCAATCTCCTTCGGCGCCTCAAAGGGGGAGGACCTCTTTTTCAGGGGGTCGTCGGCTACGAGGACACGGTCATGCCACAGATCGTGAACGCGCTCCTTTCGCGCCATAACCTCATCCTGCTCGGGTTGCGGGGACAGGCAAAATCGCGGATCCTGCGGGCTCTGACTTCCCTTCTCGACGACGCAATTCCAATCGTCGCGGGAAGTGAAGTAAACGACAACCCGTTCGCACCGATCTCCCGATATGCCCGCAACATTCTCGAAGAGTGCGGTGACTCGACTCCCATTTCCTGGATCGAGCGTGACAGCCGTTTCGTCGAGAAGCTCGCAACTCCTGATGTGACGGTAGCGGACATCATCGGCGACGTCGATCCTATCAAGGCCGCGCGCGGCGGGCATATCCTCGCCGACGAGCTGACGATTCACTACGGAATGCTGCCTCGCGCAAACCGCGGAATCTTCGCGCTGAACGAGCTCCCTGACCTGGCGGGAAAGGTTCAGGTCAGCCTCTTCAATGTAATGCAGGAAGGCGATGTCCAGATTAAGGGCTATCCTGTGCGACTCTCGCTCGACGTTCTCTTGTGCTTCACAGCGAACCCCGAGGATTACACCGCCCGCGGCAAGATCATCACGCCACTCAAGGATCGTATCGGCAGCGAGATCCAGACCCACTACCCGGAATCGGTGGAGACTGGAATTGAAATCACGAAACAGGAAGCGTGGACAAAGCGCGGCGGCCTTCCGGTACGTGTCCCGGATTTCATCTCTGAGGTCGTGGAGCGAATCGCCTTCGAAGCGCGCGACGACAAACGAATCGACAAGCGGTCTGGAGTGTCGCAGCGCATGCCGATAACTGTTCTCGAGAACATCGTTTCGAACGCGGAGAGGCGCTCGCTTCTCACCGGCGAAGCAGAGATCGTTCCGCGCATCGGTGACATTTACGCGGCCCTGCCCGCGATCACCGGAAAGATCGAGCTCGAATATGAAGGCGAGCTCGTGGGTGGACACAACATCGCGCGCGAACTCATCCGCCGCGCGTCTGACGCGACGTTCCAGGGACGCGCGGGCGGGATAAACAGCGACGACATCATCATGTGGTTCGATGGCGGCGGCGCGCTCCAGGTGAACGACGACGTCTCCGCCGACTCCGTCGTCGAGGGTTTCCGCTCAGTACCGGGCCTGCTCGACCTGGTCGAGCTGACGGCCCTCGCCCCGCAAGGTGACAACGCCGTAGCCGCAGCCGCATGCGAGCTCGTGCTCGAGTCGCTCGTTGCACGCAGAAAAATCTCCAGAAGCGATGCCGGCCTCTACACGCGATCTCATGATGAAAAGCGGAGACGCCCGTATCAGGAATAAATGTCGGTAGTCACGATCTCGCGGATGTACGGGTCGGGCGGCTCGGAGGTCGCGGCGATCGTAGCGAAAGCGCTCGGATGGTCCCTGCTCGACAATGCAGTCGTCGACGCGGTAGCCGTTCGGCTCGGTGTCGCCCCAGCGGAAGTTGCCGCACGTGAAGAAAGGGTCGCTTCGCTGGTCGAACGGCTGGTCGACACCATGGCCCTTGGATCGCAGGAATGGCTGACTCCTCTTTCGGGCTCGAAGCGCCCGCCAACAGAGGAGCAGCTAGTCGAGGTTACCCGGCACATCGTGGAGGAGGCGCTGGCTCGTGGCCCGGCAGTCGTCGTCGGGCGCGGCGCGCAGGCAATGCTCGCCGCCCGCACAGACGCGCTTCACGTCTTCTGCTACGCACCGCGCCACGCGCTAATCGCGCGCTCGATGTCACGCGATCGTGTCGAGGAAGACGCTGCCGCAAAACTTGTTGACGACACGAATGCGCACCGTGAACATTGGGTCCGAAAGCATTTCAACAGATCGTGGCGCGAGCACTCGAACTACCACCTGGCCGTCAACACGGACTCGTTCGGCATCGACGGCGCGGCGGAGATAATCCTATCAGCAGCGAGGATGATCCGCATCTCGCCCTGAACCCTAGTCGCGGGGGTTTGTCGCCCAGACCGTCGCATCTGTAACGAAGCCGCGATCCTCCATCGCCAGCATCGAGCAGATGGTGTGAGCGATGTCTTCGCTGAAAAGTTTCGTCTCGTTGGTCGTGCGCGGGGCGCCAGCAGTCTCGAAGAAATTCGTCTGGACTTCCGACGGGTTTACCTGCATCACGCGCACGTTGCTCTTCCTCAGCTCGGCCCGCCAGCACTCGGTCATCCCTGCAAGGGCAAACTTTGTCGCGACGTACGTGGTGCCGCTGGCGAATCCACGTTGACCCGCAGTGGAAACGATGTTGACGATGTTCCCTGCACCTTTTGCGACGAAATGTTTTGCTGACTCACGCGCGGCCAGCATCGCTCCAAGCACGTTCGTCTGCCAGACTCGCGTGAAATCCTCGACTGTGGTCTCGACAAGCGGCGCCCAGGTGCCCCCGCCGGCATTGTTGACGAGGACATCATAACCGTCGAGATCAGCGATTACCTTCGCAACCATTCGCCTTACGTCGCTCTCGACTGAGACGTCTGCGACTATGCCAAGCGCGCCAAGCTCATTTGCTGCCGACTCGACCGCTTCTGCATTGCGACCGCAGATAGCGACGGCCGCGCCACGGTCTCGCAGGAGCTGCGCGGTCGCGTAACCAATGCCGGAGCTTCCGCCGGTGACGAGAACCTTCGCTTTTCTCAGATCCATTTTATCTCCTTCCGGTCAGACTTTTCAGATATTGCCGAGTATTCGTGATGCAGCGGTGAGGAAGCGGTCGATATCCTCCTCGGTCGTATCGAACGAACATACGAACCGCACCTCCGAAATCGCTTCATCCCAAACCTGGAAATGTGTAACCGCCTGCAGGGCCGCGATGTGCTCCCGCGCCACTATCGCGAACACTTCGTTAGCCTGAACCCGCTGCGTGATCCTGACCCCAGCCAGTCCCTCGATACCTTCCGCCAGTCGCGATGCCATCGCATTCGCGTGAGCGGCACTGCTGAGCCAGAGGTCATCAGTGAACAGCGCGTTGAACTGCGCGGCGATGAACCGCATCTTCGACGACAGCTGCATTCCCTGCATCCGCCGGTACTCGAAGTTCCGCGCGAGATCCGGATCGAAAAAGACAACTGCCTCGCCGCAGATGAGTCCGTTCTTGGTGCCCCCGAACGACAGAACATCGACGCCCGCGTCGCCGGAGATCTCCCGCAGCGAAACTCCGAGGTGAGCTGCGGCGTTTGCGAGCCTCGCGCCGTCCATATGAAGGCGTAATCCGTGTTCGCGCGCGAACGCCGACATCAGCCGGATCTCATCGGGACTGTAGACGGTCCCGTACTCTGTCGCCTGTGCAATCGAAACGACGGCTGGCTGCACGCTGTGTGCATCGCCGAATCCTTGAAGGTGTCGCACGATCCCTTCGCGGTCGATCTTCCCGTCGCCAGTCGGAACAGGCGACAGCTTGCAACCGATGTGCTTCTCCGCCGCCGCACATTCCGACGTGTAGATATGCGCCGTTTCGGCGCAGATCACTGAGTTGAATGGCTGCGTGATGCTTTGCAGTCCAAGGACGTTGGATGCAGTTCCGCCGAAGACGAAAAAGACACGCGCACGATCGCCGAAAACGGCGCCGAGTTTCTCCATCGCCGCCGCAGTGTATTCATCCGCGCCGTAGGATGGAACATGCCCGGAGTTGGCAGCAGCCAGGGCAGCCATCACTTCAGGATGGACACCAGACCAGTTATCAGAGGCAAGGTGTCGCATTCTGGTCAGTTTGCCTTAGCCACCGCCTCCGCGAGCTCCGAATACGCACCCTCGTTCAACGCGAGGAAACGGAGGCTCCTCCAGAGGATCCTGCCGTCCTTACCGATGACGAACACTGTACGCGTCGAGGTCGTTCTGCCAGGCGCGGTCGATCCGTACTGCTTCGCGATGGCGAGGTCAGTGTCAGATCCCAGTGCGAACGGAAACTTCATCTCCGCTGCCCATGATGCATGCGTCGACAGGCTGTCGACGGAAATTGGGAGCACAACCGTCTCCTTGCCGAAAAGCTTCTCGTACTCGTCGCGAAACTTGGTCAGCTCGAACGTGCATCCCGACGACCTGTCTGCGGGGTAGAAGGCGAGCACGACAACCTTGCCGCGAAGATCGCTCAGCTTCACTGGCGTTCCCCTGATTCCCGCGGAGTCGGCGACCGAAATCGTGAAATCCGGCGCGATGCGGCCAATTTCCAGCTCGGCTGGGGGAAGCGGGGGCGGCGCAACGCTGCCGGGTGGCTGAATTGCCGCCGGATTCTGTGCACCCGCTGAAGAAACCATGACGAGCGCCGCGACTGCGCACCCGACGACCGATATTTTGCGACTATTCATGCCTTGCTCCTCGCCCTCTCAGGCCCTTGTTTGCAGATTGGGAATCTAACAGTTGGGGGACGGCGACATGCAGCTTCACGGTATTCATCACCTGACAGCGGTCTCCGCGAGTATTCGCGAAAACCTGCGCTTCTACACCGGCACGCTGGGCATGCGGCTCGTCAAGCGAAGCGTCAACCAGGACGACGTGAGCGCATACCATCTCTTCTATGCCGACGCCGTGGGATCACCCGGTACCGATCTTACGTTCTTCGACTGGAGCATGTCGCCTGAGAGCCGAGGCACCAATGCGATAACGCGCACATGCTTGCGGGTTAACGGAAGCCAGTCCCTCGAGTGGTGGGCCAATCGGCTGACCGAGCTCCGCGTACCGCACAACGGTGTCGTCGTTCGCGATGAAAGAGCATCACTTGATTTCGAAGATGGTGAAGGACAGCGGCTTACGCTGATTGACGACTGCGGGGCGGGCGACAATCCGGTGATCTGGGACGCCAGCCCTGTGCCGGCCTCGCACCAGATCAGAGGGCTGGGCCCCATAGTAATCAGTGTTCCCCAGCTCGGTCCGACGGACGAGATACTCACGCGCGTCATGGAGATGCACCACGCACGCGAGTACGTCGAAAGCAGCGAATACCCGCACACCGTGCACGTCTACGGGATGCATGAAGGCGGACCGCATGCAGAGCTGCACGTGGCGGTGGAGCCGCAGATTGAGCGCGCCCGCCTTGGCGCCGGCGGCGTGCACCACGTCGCCTTCCGCACGCCGAACGAGGCCGAGTATCACGCGTGGGCGGAGAGACTCAACTCTCTCGGGGTACGAAACAGCGGTGAGATCGACCGCTTTTACTTCAGGAGTCTCTACTTCAGGGAGCCCGGCCACATCCTGTTCGAGATAGCCACCGACGGGCCCGGCTTTGGGGTCGATGAAGACAAGGAAACCCTCGGGGAAAAGGTCGTGCTGCCCCCGTTTCTCGAGCAGCACAGGGAATCGATCGTGGCGAACCTCAAACCGCTGGACTAGGTCGGTTCAGCAGCGACTTCAGGACTGAAAGCGGGCAATTCAACGTGACTTCGTACACGCCTCGACGATGTTCCGGCGCACGCGTTTCGAATCGTTTATGGTCTCGTAGAACTCATCGAAGTATTTCAACGTCTCCTGGGCAGTCTTCTTTGGCAGAAGGCTGCCAATGGGATCAGTGTAGAGCGCATAAATGTCGTCCTTCTTTGCCTTGAAGACTGCTATTGCCTTGTCGTAGTTCTCCGGCGGCTGGCAGAATCCCCTGTAGAGACGCTGGCGAACGCGATCGATGCTGAGCTTGGGGTCTACGGTCGCATACGACGCATTGATGGCGCCGGAGAAATCGAAATCATACGGGATCGGGATGAAGTCACCATCGTCCTCACCCACCAGCTCCATGTTGTGGAGACCCCACGTCGACCAGTCGGTGTTGCCGATCAGGTAGTGAAAGAGACTGGCCAGCGCGTCGTGATATCCATCGAGGTGGTCGGCAGTGGCTCCGGTTTGCTCGAAAAGTGGGCCGCCGAGCCGCGCGGCAAGTGCTTCGGGCTCCTCGAGAAGAATCGCGATGCGACGTGCGTGGACCTTTCCGGAAGCGCTGTCGACATAGGTCATGCGAAGCAAGCGGGCCCGATGGCTGGCCGGCGTGAGCAGGCTGTAGATCCGGTAGAGCTGCAGCTCCTGCGCTACGTAATTCTCGAACTGGTCGGTATCTCTGCAGTAGTTGACGAGCTTGGGTTTGTCGATGCCCTTGAGCATCGTGCCCTTCGTGTCTTCGCTCCGGAAGTTGAGCCTGAGCGGCGGGAACTCGCAGTTCTTGAGACGCCACAAGCCGCGCGTTCGGATCTGCCCGGGGATCGAGACTGCCTTGCCATCAGGTCCGGCATAGGAAAAGATCGCAGGACGCCATGGCGCTTTGTCTTCCTTGTCGCCCCTGATGCGGCGGATGTTCGTGGTGAGCGTAATCTCGAATGGTTCGACTGCCGAGAAGAACGCTTCAGTGTCCTTTGCACGAGCCGCGGCTTTACGACGATCGCTCAGGATTTTTGCGTCCGACTTGGCATCGTCAGTCGCCGCGAGCGCCTGTGCCGCGATCTCGTGATCCGGGAGCACGGCAATTCCCCCCATGCCGCAAAACAGAGCAAATGACGATACGCTTCGAGCGATGTTGGTCATGGGTAAGCTCCTATTTGATTTGTGCGTCTACGAGACTCGCGCCCCCGGCTGTCCTGACGAGGCCGAGCAGCTCTTCCGGTTGCACGCTCTTCTTCGTCTGGATGAAATAGTCGATAGTGTGGATCCCATCCCCGTCGTCTGTCGGCGCGCCAGCCCTCCAGCTTTTGGCAAACTCGCCCATCACGAGATCGAGGCTCCTTCTTATTCCATCGATATCCCGGCTCCTGACGCGCAACCGGGTTTCGGATGGCGCGGCTCCGTTGCCTTTCCCGCCGTCATCGTGCGCCCGCTTCAACGCGCGAAGCGCGAGACCCTCGAGCTGCTCGCGAGTCATGTTGCGCATGACTTCGTTGTCAATCTGCGCCACGAACGTTCCAGTTTGCGCGAGCTCACGCGCGCGTTTCAGCCGCTTCGCGGCGATACTCCCCTCGAGCTCCACTGGCGAGTTGCCGAAGTCGGTATACCAGAGAAGCAGGACCGTCAGATTGTACAGGATCGACAGCGATGCAGCAACATGGACGTCGACTGCCGACGAAAGCCCGATACCAGTGGCGAGAAATACGTAAACCGCGTCCTTGCTGTCATCGAGCGTATTGCGGAACCGCACCGCCGCGACGATCCCGGCAAGCGCGAAAGCGAGCGCCAGGCTGTATTTGACGAGCACCACGATTCCGGCGACGACCAGCGGAAGGATGATGAGCAGCTGCACGACCGACTGCTGGTACCCTCGTTTCGCGCGGGTGAGCTGGTAGACCCATGCAACAGGAAGCGAAAGCAGGATGGCGCTGAGCATAGCCGTCACTACGCTCACTGTGCGATCGAAGTCTCCAGCGCGCGGCGCTGACGCGGCACCGCTCAGGCCGTCAGTCAACAGACTCCCGAATGATTCACCCGATAGCGGCGATGCCCCCGGCAGAAAGCGCTGCACCACGACACCCAGAGTGATGAGGGCGGCATAATAAACGACGACTCTCGCTATCAGGCGTGAGGCAGAGGACCCGAAAAACGCGGTCGGTGGTGCGGCCATCGGTGGGGCTCCCTGGTGAATCCCGCCAATAATCGCGCTCTGATGTATTTCGCGCCAGTTGCCCGTTCGGCGGGCGAGCGACACATTGGCTCGATGCGGACATCAATCATGCTTCTTGCAGCGCTGGCGATCGCGTCCAACGCTGATGCCCAGGCTGCTCCGCCCGGGCCGGGCCTCGTGGTGCTCATCACTATCGACGGTTTTTCTGCCCGCCACATGGATAAGTTCGGATCGCAGCTCACAGGGGGATTGGCCCGCCTCCGCGATGGCGGTGCGTGGTTTACCAACGCCCACCATGATCATGCCATAACGGAGACGGCACCCGGGCACGCGACCCTTCTCTCGGGGCGCTTTCCCAGATCGACGGGGATTGCAGCTAATCGGGTCGGAGTGAGTGATCCCGAGGCGCCGCTCGTCGGGTCGGCGGGGGCAATTGGAGCGTCGCCAAAGCGGTTTCAGGGATCGGCACTCTTCGACTGGCTTCGCGCAAAGCATTCAGGTGCGCGTGCTCTCTCCGTATCAGCCAAAGACCGAGGTGCAATCCTTCCGGTCGGACGTGCGAAACAGAGTGTCTTCTGGTATCCGGGGAATGGTGCATTTACGACGAGCAGCTATTACGCAGACTCGCTTCCCTCGTGGGTGAGCCGATTCAACGATCGGCAGATGCCGCAGTCGTATGCGGGAAAAGACTGGACGTTGCTTCGTGACGCGGCATCGTACGCTGAGCCTGACAGCGTTTCGATCGAAGGCGCGGGAAATGATTTTGTGTTCCCGCATCCGACCCCGGCAGACCCGCAGCGTGCTGCCAACTGGATTCGGGCTACTCCATTCATCGATGAGGTGACAGTCGCATTTGCGCTCGAGGGCGTGGGTGCGATGCAGCTGGGCAAAGGCCGGCACCCTGATCTCCTGGCGATCTCGCTTTCGGGGACGGATGCAATCAATCACCGGCTCGGTCCCGATTCGCGCGAAGCGCACGACCAGGTGCTGCGTACTGACCGCATCATCGGAGTGTTTCTCGACTCACTGTATCGAATGGTCGACTCGTCGCGGGTAATAGTTGTCCTGAGCGCCGATCACGGGTTCACGACGATTCCGGAGATCGGTGCGCTCACCGTCAAGCCAGTCCCGACCCGCGCGAGCCTCGAGGGTGCGCTCGCGGTCGCACGCGCGCGGATGACGGAGCTTAAAGTCGACACCGCAGCGATCGACGTGGACCAGCAGATAGTATTCATCGATCGGCAGGCGTTCACTGCCCGGCGCGTCGATCCGGAAATTGTTCTGAAGGAATTCGAACGCGCTGCCCGCGAGAGCTTCGGCGTGCAGCGTATCGACCGCCTTTCCGTAATTCACGCAGCTGGCAATACGAGCGATCCGATTGCCCGGCGGTGGAGTCACCAGTTTGGACCGGGAACGAATGTCGAGCTCGTCGCAACGCTCACCCCGGGGAGTCTCTGGAGCTCGATTCTAGTCGCATCACACGGTTCGCCTTACGACGCTGACAGTCATGTGCCGATCATTTTTTTCGGGCCGGGAATCAAGCCGGGCCGGTACGACGATTTCACGAGGACCGTCGACATCGCGCCGACTCTCGCTCACCTGTTGAAGCTGACCCCGTCGGAGAAGCTCGACGGAACCAGGCTCAACCGGGCATTGAAGTAGTCCTACTGGCCTGCGGGCCAGCCCAGCGACTTGTCGATCGTGCCGGTGGAAACCGAGTGATACATGGGGCGAGCGCGCTTGTAGATGTCATTCGCCATGCGCTTGCCCCACTCTGTCGTAGCGAGATCGGCGTAGAGCGGCGCCACATACTTTCGCCGACCCTGCGAGAGGAGAAACTTTTCAAGCGCGGGGAACGCGGGCTCGTATCGTGTGGCAATCGCCTTCCTGAGCCACGCGAAAAGTATTTCGCTGTTGCCGCTCGTCGAGAGCTTGAAGGTGTTGTCGAGATCCGCCATGCGCGCTTCCGGAATTGTGTCGGGCAACGACCGCAGAAAATGCATCCACTCGTGAGTCGTCCACGCTTCGGTGCCGAGCGTCGCGGCCGTCGCACCACCTTTCCACGCATCGACCTTCTGCTCGACCGCGGCGAACGCGGCTGACTGCGCAGGCGCTATGTTAGCCGGGATTCCCGGCTCGAAGATCCAACCCTGGACATTGATACGAGTCGACTCCTCCTCCGTGAGGAGATTCTTCTTCATGTATGCGAGCATCCGCTCGGAGCTCATCGGCTGAAATGCGAAATGGTCGAAGTACCCGCGAAGGAACTTGTCGAGACGCTCGCGACCGACCACTGACTCGACTGTCTGAAGAAACGCAGCACCCTTGTCGTACGCGATGCTGGTCATGCCGGCGTCCGGATCCCGCCCCGCGAGCTGAAGTCGAAGCCGCGTATCCGGAGATTCGGCGCCGCCGGCATCGGTTACGGAGCTCATCATGTCCTGGCGTCCAAGCTGGCGAAGCATGTCGGCATACGGCTTTCCGCGCAGCTCTTCCATGATTCGCGCTTCGATGTAAGACGTAAATCCCTCGTTGAGCCAGAAATCATCCCACGTTGCATTGGTGACGAGATTGCCCGACCACGAGTGTGCCAGCTCGTGCGCTACGAGGCTCACGAGCGATCGATCTCCGGCGAGAATTGTCGGCGTTGCAAAGGTGAGGGTCGGATTCTCCATTCCGCCGAAAGGAAATGAAGGTGGCAGAACGAGCAGGTCATAGCGGCCCCAGCGGTAAGGCCCGTAGAGCTTCTCGGCAGCGTTTATCATCTGGTCCACTTCAGTGAACTCGTTTGCTGCTTTCTCCACTACGGAGGGCTCCGCATAGACGCCTGTGTTCTTTCCAATCGGCCTGAATGCGATGTCGCCCACTGCGAGCGCGATCAGGTATGGGGGAATGGGATTAGCCATCCTGAACCTGAATACGCTCCTTCCCCGCTCATCCTTTTCGCCATCGGAACCTGCATGTTCGGCACTCATCACAGCGCGCATTCCGTTGGGAACGCGAATGGCCGCGTCGTAAGTCTGTCGAAGCCCCGAACCGTCCTGAGTCGGCACCCACGTCCTGGTGAGAATCGCCTGCCCCTGCGTGAACATGAAAGGGAGCTTCCCGCCTGCAGTCTGCTCCGGGCTCAGCCACTGAACAGCCCCGGCCGATGGCGACGTCGAGTACTCTACGACGATGGTATCACCGGCAGCCGGTAATGCAACAGCGAGCGGCGAACCCATGAACTCCTGCGCAGCCCCGACGTTAAATCCGAGAACCGTTCCCTTGCTGTCGGTGATACGAGTGATGGCGAGATCGCGTACGTCGAGGATCACGCTGTCAGCATTCGCGCCGCGTTGGATCGCGAGTCGTGCCGTGCCCGTGATTCGTTTCGTCATGAAGTCAGGCGCGAGATCGAGCGATACGTGCGTGACGCGCGCTTCCTCAGGCTGAGCAAAGGAGTGCACGTCTTTCGGCAGTGGCGGCAACTCCGCGTCCGAGACAGCCGCCTGCTCGGCAGGCGTGCATCCAATGAGTGCCGCAGCGAGAATCGCCGCAGGCGGAAGGAAAGTTTTCATTTCAGTGTCTTGTGCGGGGTGAGCGGCTACTTGACCAGTGCAACTGCAAAGCCATCGTAGCCCTTGCTTCCTACTGTCTGAATCACCGTCGATGTGACCCGCGGGTCTGATGCCATCAGCTCGTTCAGGCGCCGGACACCGGCCACGCTGGGGTCGGTGCTCGCCGCGATGATCACTGCCCCATCGCGCACGACATTGTCAGTGATGATCAGTGCCCCGTGTCGCGACATCCTTACTGCATACTCGAAATACGCCGGTATGTTCGCCTTGTCAGCGTCGATGAACGTGAGATCGAAAGGCCCCGCGCTCTCGGCCTCGAGCACCGGCAGAACATCAAGAGCGGCGCCAACCCTGAGATCAATCCGGTCACTGAAGCCAGCCCTTTCGAAGTTCAATGCCGCAACGTCGGCATGTCTTGCATCCAGCTCGAGCGTGAACACGCGACCATCCTTTGACATTCCACGCGCAAGCCAGATCGTGCTGTAGCCGCCAAGTGTACCGATCTCCAGGATTCGCCGCGCGCCCATCATCGCCGCGAGCATCTCCAGGAACTTCCCCTGCGTTGCCGATACGGCGATCGCGGGCAGGCCGGCCGCATCGCATGCTGCCTGCACGTCGCCGAGGAGTTCATCGTGAAGACCGAGTGTCTCGACGATGTACTGGTCGACTTCAGTCCAGATATCTTCAGTCATTTTGCCGGTGCCCGTTGTATCAGTCTGGCGGATACTTCGCCGAAAGGCGCCTGACCGTGTTGATGTTTCGCCATGTTACCCGCACCTCGAGGAGTCGCTCCATCTTCGAGCTTACGAACCTGGACTCACTCTGCCTCCCGGCGGACAGCCAGTATATCTCCCGACCGAGTGTCGCGAACGAGTCTGCCCCTGTATCGAATTGGCTGAGCAAACGTCGCTGGTCGTCAGAGAGCGCGTTGCGTGTGAACGCGACGTTGAAGGCCGCCGCGCTCGCAATCCGGTTGGTGGCAAACGGCGCAGATTCCGCGACCTCGCGAATCTCGCTGGTCGTTCGGAGAAACGTGTCGACGGCATAACCGAGCCTCTCGTACAGTGCTTTCTCGACCTTCTGCTCGAGTGCAGGCGGCTTGCCGCTCCTTGTCGTGAAGATGACGTTGCCACTCGCAATAAAAGTTTCCACCTCGCCCAGGCCAGTCGACTCGAAGACTGCCTTGAGGTCACCCATTTTGACGACGTGTCCTCCCACGTTGATCGCACGCAGGAACGAGATGTAGCGCATCAGGTCGAGACGAGCGGGCGAACGCGAATCGGTGGAAGCCCCATCCGGTCAGTGAGCGCGGTGAAGCGCGGGTGACTGCGAAGCGAGTCAACCACCGGATGAACGTTGAGGTAGGCGAGCCATCCTCTTCGCTCAGTGTACGCCAGCTCCATCGCGTCCAGGGCTGCGTCATCATCTCCAAGAGCAATGTGCAATGTTGCGAACTCGACGGGCGATACGTAGTCGGCGCGGCGCTTCGCCTCGAGCATCTCCAGGGTTTGCCGCGCGTAGTCGAGTTTGCCAGCCTTTGCCAACGCGAGCGACAGCGTCACGTCCGTGTACGTCGAGGCGCCAGGAAGCTCGAGTGCGTCGCGAAGAATGCGCTCGGCTTCCGCGTATTCGCCGGCGTATGTGAGGATGAGACCAAGTACCCTGTAGCTCTCCTCGGCATCCGGGTTCATTGCGACAGCGCGAGAGAGATGGTACTTCGCGCGATCGAACCGGCGGGCGTAGAAGTAGGTGTACCCGAGTGATCGCCGGATTGATACCGAAGCGGGATCGCTTTCCTGCGCCGTATGTGCTTCGATCAGTGCTTCCTCGAATCTTCCCTGCGAAGCAAGCAGGAATCCGTACCACTGATGTGCAGTCGCATACTGGGGGTCGCTCTGAATGGCGCGGCGGAATTCGGCCCCAGCCGTTTTCCAGTCCCAGTCGTAGATGAAGATCGTCCATGCAAGCGATGCATGAGCCTCGGCAAGACTGTCATCGAGGTCGAGGGCCTTTCGCGCATAAAATTTTGCACGCTCGAACCCTTCATTGACTTCGACGTTACGATAGTCGATGTGCAGCGCATACGCGTCGGCGAGACCGGTATATGCGAGCGCATAACCGGGATCCGCAGCAATAGCCTGTTCGAAATATCTGATCGCTTCAGCGACTCCCTCAGTACTGCGCTTGTTCCATGCGTACCGGCCGCGAAGATACAGTCCGTATGCCTGGACGTTGTCAGTGCCGCGACTGATAGACTCCTCCGTTGACTCGCGAAACGACGTAGCCCTCAGAGTGTTGACTATCGTACGGGCAATCTCATCCTGGATAGCGAAGACATCGTCGAGGTGCCGGTCGTAGCGCTGCGACCAGATCAGCGAGCCATCTTCGGCAGACGTAAGCTGGGCGGTAATGCGCAGGTCCTGACCGGAGCGCCGCACCGTTCCCTCGAGAATCTCGGATACGTCGAGGATCGCTCCGATCGCGCGGATATCCTGCGATTTACCCTTTAACGCGAAGACCGACGTCCGCGATGCGACCCGCAGCCCCTCGACCTTTGCGAGCGCGTCAATCAGCTCATCGGTGATTCCGTCGCTGAGGTATTCGTTGTCAGGGTCGGGACTCGCATTCACGAACGGCAGCACGGCGATGCTTCGGGTTGCAGACGCTGTTCGCGCCACGCCAGTCGTCATCTGGTTGAGCGCAGCAGTGAACTCGGCAACGCTCCCATACCGCTGCGCTGGCGCTTTGGACAACGAACGCATCACCGCTCTTTCAACTGACGCCGGCACTTCCGGCCGCAGGGATCGAAGGCGCCGAGGTTTCTCGGTAACATGCTTGGCCATTGTAGCGATCGAGCTCGATCCCTTGAAAGGAGGCTCGCCGGTAAGCATCTCGAAGACGACGCACGCGAGCGCGTAGGTGTCTGTTGGAGCACCGACGTCGCGGTCGCCCGCCGCCTGCTCGGGGCTCATGTATTCCGGGGTGCCCAGTGCGATTCCGCCCTTCGTTATGGGCTCGACACCATGGCCCTCGCAGACGTGCGCAATTCCAAAATCCGCAAGGAGCGCGTGGTCGTCAGCAAAGAGAATGTTCTCAGGCTTTACGTCGCGATGAACGAAGCCGCTGCGGTGCGCGTAATCGAGACCTGTCCCGACTTCGGTGGCAATTCGCAGCGCGTCCTGAACTGCCAGGCGGTGCTCGCGATTCAGGCGCTCACGAAGTGACCCGCCCTGGATGTACGGAGACACGTAGTAGAGAAGTCCCTCGAGCTGCCCCGAATCAATCAGCGGCACGATATGCGGGTGCGAGAGTCTCGCAGCAATTCCTATTTCTCGCAGGAATCGCTCGGCACCGACCGATACACCGATATCCTGGCGGAGGATCTTGATAGCGACCTTTCGCCGGTGCTTGCGCTCCTCAGCAAGATGGACGACGGCCATTCCACCGTGGCCGAGCACGCCCTCGATGGAATACCGATCGCTCAGGATGGTCTTCAGCGCGTCGTTCATCGAAGAACCAATATAGCCAACCGCGAAACACCGGCTGGTATCAAGCAAAAAAGCGGGCTCCCCTCCCGGGGAGCCCGCCGGCTTACGACGGAAGTCCTAGCGGATCGTGACGAACCGCTCGAGACGGGCCAACTCGGTTGCATCGACGTACTTGCCGATCTCGCGACGGAACTGATCCATCGATGTGTACGGGCGGTACTCCTTGAATTCCCGCAGCATACGTGAGCCGACGCCGGGCACGAGGAGGATTTCATCATCCGTCGCGGTATTGAGGTCGATCTGGGTCCACAGCCGCGAGAAGACTGAGTCCCGCTGCTGTTCAGTCAGTGCGGCGAGCGTCTTATCCAGGGCGAGGTTGTTCGTGAATGGACGGGCTGCCGTAACCGCAGCGGCGATCTCGGGCGTAACGCCTGGGATCGTCGCGAGGTCGGCGGCGCTCGCGGAGTTCGGATCCAGCATTCCGCCGGCGCTCGTCGGTGTCACCGCAGACATGCCGGCCGTGTCACCAGGCATTGCCATCACGGCGGACGTATCGACGGTGACGGTCGAATCGGCGGTATTTGCGGAATCCTTGCTGCACGCGGCGATCGCGATAACAGCGGGGACCGCCAGAAGCTTTACAAATCTCATTCGTTCTCCCTTGCGGCTCGATGAGAGCCAATCGTGTCGTTGCGACTGAGAGTCGGCTCTCAGCCAGTGTTTTGAAAAGAATTCAAAGCTGAGTTGCGGACCGTGTAAGCCAGTCCCAGCAGTCCAAGCTGCGCGAGCGCCCCTGGGGCGAGCGCCGGTGTTGCTCCCCGGAGTGCTTCCCAGAAAAGTGCCAACCCGCCGAGCTCGGGGGTTCTCTCGATCGCAAACTCGGCATTTCCCGCGAGATGCAGATAAACGCCGACCGCCCCGGCAGCCAGATAAGAACACATGATGACCTGAAACATCATCAAGCTGCGTTTTCCAGGGATCAGGCGGACCAGCGCGGTGGCTGCAAGTCCCAAGCCAAGCAACACCAGTGGAATCCACTGCTGCCAGGTCTCTATGTGCTCCTGCAGAAGGAGCTCGACGATCAGGCCGAGGGTGCCGATGAGGATGATCGCAAATATCAGATCGCGGAGCTCGAAGCGCTCGATGTTCATGTCCCAGCTTGGTGTGAGTCGGTGAAGGACGGCGAGCGCTGCGGCTGCTGCATCTGCTCACTCGCTCGCATCTGACGAGGAAAAATCAACGCGCAGCCGTTATCGAGTTCAACTTCGAAGCGGTCACCTCCCGCACTCCGCACGTTCACCACCCGGGCCCCGATCGAGTTGCAGAGCGCGTCGCAGGACCCGGATGCGGGGTACATGAGGCGCGACGCCCCGCACATGACCGCTACGCCATCAGTGACCGCAATGCACATTCCTCCAAAATCGAACTCGACCGTCGATGGAGCGAATCTCACCGCGGCAACAACCCTCCCCACGAGGTTTGGAAGCTTCGGTGGATCCACTGTCACGAGCTGAAGCCGGGGACCGTGTCCCAAGACATTTCCGGACTCGGCTGTTTGAGCCTGTGTTTCGCGAGCACGCCCTGCGGCGACTGGCGCTCGACCGCTCCGACGGTAGCGGTGGATCTGTTCCCACACGAGACCGGCGGCGGTGCCGACGCCGAGGCCCGCGATTCCAGCGAATATCCCCGCGGTCGTGACGATCCCGAAGAAATACCAGAGACCGCGCGCGAATCGGCCGGCATCGAGCTGAACTGCAAGCAACCCCCAGGCGAAGGGCGCTGAGCCGATGAACCCTACCAGAAATCCAAGGTAGGCGGCGATGTCCTTGATCGCTGTGCGTCGAAGCTGGTAGAACTCAGAGATCATTCTGCTTTCAAATGTAGCTGTTACGCCGTCGCCATTTCCGGGAGTTCGCCCGTGAATTTCAGAGATCACGGCCGAACGGCACCTCGCTTGCTCTTTAGCGGTTCGTTAACTCAAACGGGGAACTCATGACTGGACTTGGACTTTCAGCGCGAGCGGGTGCCGCTGCAGCGCTTTTGTTTGCGACCGCGGCGTGCTCGAGCACCGGCGGAATTGGAGGAGTACTCGGCGACGTGCTTGGAGGTGGCGGTAGCAATCAGGTTGCCGGCACGATCCAGGGCGTCAACACTCGCACGCAGCAGCTGGGAATAACTCAGAGCAACGGGCAGACGGTAACGCTCACCTGGGACAACCAGACGCAGGTGATCTACCAGAACCAGAATTACCCGGTGACTTCACTGGAATGGGGCGACGAAGTCACAGCGCGTGTTCCGGGCACCAGCAACAACGCCAACTACACTGACCGCATCACCGTCACCCGGTCCGTCGGTGGGGACGGCACGACTTCGGGCAACATCCAGACATTTGAAGGAACCGTGCGCAGCATAGACAGAACCAACGGGATGTTTACGATCAGCTCCGGAAACCAGGGCGTGCTGACCGTCGCCATGCCGTACAACGCGCGGCAGAGCGATGTCACGCGATTCAACAATCTCAGGAATGGGGATTTCGTCAGGATTGGCGGCGTCCTTGTCAGCAACTCGCGTATTGACCTCAGGCAGTTCTATTAGCCGTAAAATGCAGGGAACCGGCGTTGCGCCGGTTCCCTGCACGGCCCAGGGGGGCTGGCGCGACCAACGGCCCAGTGCAGTATTGTGCCAATGGAAGCGCGACTAATGCATGAGAAGGGGGGCGAGGCCCCTCCAGCACGACCCTCGGTAACTACGGCCCTCGACGTCTACGGGCTTACGCATCCCGGTAAAGTCAGGCCGAACAACGAAGATCACTTCCTGATCTGCGCACTCGAGCGCAAGATCGAGATCTACCATACAAGCCTCCCCGACCCATCGATGCTCGGGCGGAGCGAGGGACTCGCATTCCTTGCCCTCGTCGCGGATGGCGTCGGCGGGGCACGCGCCGGGGAGGAGGCGAGCCGCATCACACTGGAGCATGTGACGCGTTACGTCTCACAGTCGCTCAACTGCTACTACACGACCGACCCTGACGACGACGAAAGCTTTGTGAAGGAGCTCGAAGAGGCCGCGATGAAAGTGCATGCAGAAATCTCGGCCGAATCTGAGCACAACGTCGAGCGACGCGGAATGGCGACGACTTTGACACTATGGCTTGGCGTTGGAACCAGCGCGTATCTGCTGCAGGTCGGCGACAGCAGGTGCTATATCCTCCAGGATGAAGAGCTTATCCAGATATCACGCGACCAGACAATGGCCGAGGAGTTCGTCGATGCAGGTGTCATCAGGCGTGAAGACGCCGCGTTCACCAGGTGGACAAACGTGCTGTCCAGCGCGATCGGCGGTCCTCATGCGGTGCCCAAGGTCACCAGAGTTACTCAATCGATAGGCAGTATCGGGCTGATGTGCAGCGACGGGCTCACGCGTCACGTGTCGGACGAGAAGATTCGCGACCGCCTGAAGAACATGACGTCAGCGCGTGAGTGCTGCGAGCTGCTGCTTCAGGATGCGCTCGATGCAGGCGGTGAAGACAACATCACGATCATCACCGGGCGTCCGAAGCCGACGAGCTAGGCTACCCGGCCCGCCGTCATGCGCCAGCGCGCCATTGCATCCGCGACAGAAGTGAACTCGCAGTACGGCAGCGCAGGATGTCGCACGAGCAGGCGCGTGATACGCTGGAAGTTTCGCAGAAACCGCCTTTCCCCCAGGTCGCCGCTTCTGAAGACGAGTGTCAGCGGTGTTTTCGCGGGCCGGTCGAGCTCGTGCTGAAGGTGCGACCATAGTAGCGATGGATTGAGCACGAGGTTGGGCGACCTGCTGCCCACCATCAGCCACGGTGCACGGCGTACAAAACGCCATACCGGGGGAGTGGTCGTCACGGGAACCATCCACAAATCGCCGATCCCGGAGGTTTCGGGCACGAGGTAGTCTGCGCGAGACGGGACCAATGGCTCCCGCGGCGCCGCCCTGAAATCGGGCGGCGCTCCGCGAGCGTGACGGTCGTCGTGAACCGCACCGCCGGGCAAACCAGGCTCGACCGTAAGGTCGTAACGGATGCCATGGCGTCGCAGCAGCGCAACCGCAGCGTTATCGATCCATCGGTCGCCGAACCTGAAGGATTCTGCCGAATGACCGAACATGCTTCGGAAAGAGTCGAGGCCTGTCTCCACACACTCCTCGATCCACGCACGATCGACAAAATCATTGAGCCAAGTCCGCTGAGGCTCGCTCCACCGCCACAGATGAACATGAGCGGCAGCGTAGTCGCCGTGACTCTCGATCGACCTCAGCATGCGCGGACACGCTTCCGCAACGTAGTCTGCGCTTCCCCATGTACCGGCAATCTGCGGGTCGCCGCGCACGAACCAGTTGAACGTCACCCTATTGCGTGTTGCCGACTCGAGCTCACCGCGCAGACGCTCCAGATGATCGAGCGCAATGTTCGACGATTCCCACCCGTCAGCGGTCGCTGACGTCTTCCGGGCATCGGGCTCGACATCTATCAGCAGAAGCACGGTACGCCGGTTATCCATTCCGAAAGCGTACGGCGTGGCGACCGGATGCGCAAAAATATTGATTGCTAATGAACCATCATTAATTATCCTATTGCCGCGGCGCGTACGGCGAATCCTGACTGTGCGGCTGCCTTACGCGACCCGGAGGATTTCGATGAAGCGCTCCACGCTATCACTCGCAGGGCTAGCTGTGGTTGCATCGTTGTTCGGAGGTCAGATACAGGGGCAGAACCTTACCTTCCATGTGGGAGGCGGAGCTGCAATGGGCTCGGGAGACCTGGGAGACGCAACGAAGACCGGCTGGATGGCCTTCGCGGGCGCTGACATGCCTATTGCCTCGATGCCCGGAATGTCGCTGGGTGCCACTGCGAGCTATACGCACATTCCCTACGAAGGCGAGGGCGACGACGCAACGAATATCCCGGCGCTCTTTGCCAACCTCGGTTACCTCTTCGGAGCAGCTTCTCCGAGCAGAATAAAACCGTGGGTGCGAGCCGGAGTCGGAGTACTTCAGCATCGCTATGACGCCGGGAACATCCCCTACGATGATGAAGATTCCGAAACCAAGGCAGGCGTCACTGCGGGCGCCGGACTCAGCTTCGTGATGCCATCGGTTCGGCCGTTTATTGGCGCCTCGTTTGTGTCGGGCGGGTCCGACACTCAGTTCATAGCTGTCTACGCCGGATTCAATTTCGGCGGAACGGCCAGGGCAGCCATCCGTCGCAGATAGCTCCCGCGCGGGGGACGCCATTCGAGTGTCCCCCGTTACGCGGTTTTCCCCTTGTGATACGCAACCATCCCATAGCGGATGGCGACTCCGATCATAATCACGATCGGAAGGAACCATGCCTGTGCAAGGCTTCGCGTACTCAGCAGCCAGATGCAGAAGCCGATGCCGACGACCGCGAGAACGATTCCTGCTGGCGCCCTGAAGCTCGTTGGCTCGCCGTGTTTCCTGCGAAGCGCGATCAGCGCTGCGCACGTCGCGATGTAAATGCCGAGGCGCGAGATCGCCGCGAATGTGGCCAGCTGTCCAAAGTTGCTCGCCAGCCCGAGGCCCAGTCCGATCGCCGAGTTGACGAGGATCGCGACATACGGTGTCCGGAGCGTCGGATGAACCTTGCCAAGCGCCGACGGCAGCTCCTTGCGCTCCGCCATCGAATAAAAAATCCTCGGTGACATCAGCGAATACCCAGTGAGCCAGCCGTACACCGAGATGATCACCGCGATGCTGCCGAGTGTGAGCCCTGCCGGTCCAAGCAGCACGCCGAGGGTTTCTGCAACTGGCGCTTTGCTGCCTGCTGCGTTGGGCAGCACGCCGACGACTGCGATCTGAATGAGAAAATAGATGACGGTGATCGCGAGCATCGCCGTTATGAGAGCGAAGGCAGTGTCTCGTTTCGGATCCTTCGACTCGCTTCCTGCGACGACGGCCGACTCGAATCCCCCATAGCCGAACATCAGCAGCAAAACCGCTTCGGTCCACTTCGGCTCAGACACAACCTGCGTTGCGGCAACGCTGCTCTCGAAGCTCAATCCCCCAAGGATGATGACGAGCGCGAGTGGAAGCAGCTTGGCGATAGTGAAGGCGTTGACAGTCCACGCTGCCTGCTTGACACCGATGACGTTCACTGCTGTAACGAGAGTCATCGCGAATATCATCACCGACGCGCGTCCAAATGGCGTACCCGTCCAGGGCACGAGCGGCGTGAGGTAACCGCTGAGGACGTTCAAAACGGCGGCACACGAGAGCAGGCGCGTCCAGATGTGAAGCCACCCGACCTGGAAGCCGAGATTCGCCCCGAACGCTTCGCGAGTGTAGAGGTAGGGTCCGCCCGCCTCGTCGAAGCGGCTGCCGACTTCCGCAAAACAGAGAACAATCACGAAGATGCCGGCGCCTGCGATGAGTACCGTGACGGGACTCAGTGCGCCTGCAAACCCGGCCAGGGAGGACGGAAGTCCGAAAACGCCGCTGCCGATTACACTGTTGATCACCGCGGCGGTCAGTGCCCACTTGCCGATCGCTCGAATCAGCGACGGTCGGGTCGGATCCCTCGGTACAGACTCGGCTTGGGCGGTAATGACAGTGTCCGGTTGATTGGTGGGGCAAACCTATGGATTGTCAGGGTGCCGCGCCACCGAACATTGAAGGCGCGGGCCGGTGCAGATGAGCCGCAGTCGCTGCGCTACTCCCCGATCACCTGCAGGAGCCTGTCGCGACTGAGAAGCGGCTCGCCATCAGTCGGCACGCTCGCCTGCAGCGTGTAGAAGCCCGGCTCGACGAAAGTGCCGGAAAGATCGCGCTGATCCCAGACGTCACTGAGCGTGAGCGACTCATCCGGAGCAAGTGTGGCGAGCCGCAGGATCGCCTGTGCGACCTGGCCTTCCATGCGCCGCCAGACGAGCGCGCCGCCATCGCCGGTGACACTCAGGTCAAACACAATCTCGCGACCCTGAAGATGCAGATCCGTTAAGCTGTCGCCCTCGTTTGTTATCACCACCGAATAGGGCACCTGGGTGCGTGCGTCGACAAATTCGGGAGCTTCGATCCTCACGTGGATGTCGTTCAATCGTTTCTCCAGCCGCCATTGTGTCAGGGTGCCGAACGGGAATCGCCGGGACCCGCTTCCTGCCGCGCAAGACGCGTGACATTTTCCTGATTCAGGGGTACAAAATGTGAACGGAAGTCTGCCGTGCGCACGAATTTCTTGAGGAGAAAATGAGCAACACCAAAGTCTTCGTACTGATGGCGGGCATGACGGCCCTGTTCATTGCAATCGGCGGGGCCATTGGAGGCCAGGGCGGAATGATGACTGCCCTGATATTTGCCGGAGGCATGAACTTCTTCATGTATTACGCATCATCCAGAATGGTGCTGAAGATGTACCGGGCGAAGACGATCACGGCAGCTGATGCTCCGGAGCTTTATGAGATGGTAGACAGGCTCCGCCAGCGGGCAGGACTGCCCATGCCGACGGTTGCCATCGCTCCGCACGAACAGCCGAACGCGTTTGCCACGGGAAGAAATCCTGAGAATGCCGTCGTATGCGTAACGGAAGGGATCATGCGACTCATTTCGCGCGATGAGCTGGAAGGTGTCATCGCCCATGAGCTCGCCCACATAAAAAACCGCGACATGCTGCTCCAGACTGTCGCGGCGACGATGGCGGGTGCCATCAGCAACATTGCGCACTTTGGATTTTTCCTTGGCGGGCGCGATGATGAGGACTCGAATCCTCTGGTAGGCATCGGCATGATGATTCTCGCGCCGATCGCGGCGATGCTGATCCAGTTCGCAATCAGCCGCCAGCGCGAATTCAAGGCCGATGCAGTTGGAGCAGAGATCTGCGGCCGGCCGATATCACTGGCGAATGCATTGCTCAAGCTCGACGCGGGCGCGAAGCGAATTCCCATGAACGTGTCACCCGCAGCTGCTCCGCTCGCGCAGGTAAACCCGCTTCAGGCATTTGGTGGCAGCGGCATCGGGCGGATGTTCTCGACGCATCCTCCAACAGCGGAGCGAGTCGCACGCCTTGAGGCTCTCGCCGCCTGAGGCCTGAAACCCGAAACTATCTGGTCACGAACACCGGCTGGACCCAGGCGTGGCTTCCCATCGAATCAGTAACGCGCGCCCTTACGTACAACTCGTTGCCGCGCAGGCGATAGCTCGCCCGCCTCGCCCCAACCTTTGACAATACGCGCCCGCCGCGGCCGATGAACTCGATGTGATACTTGAAGTCGCCGCGACCCCGAACCGCAACCATCAGCTCGCGGGGCGACACGCGTATCGAGTCGAGCTCGACTCCGTTGGTAGCGTAGAAGCGCCCTTCCTCCATACGTGAAAGGATCGATCGCGCGTCGAGCGTGGGTGAATTAACGGCGACCCAGCCGCGACCGGGGTTCGCTCGCGCGGCGTTGAACTCGCCGGTGAAGTGATGCGCGTCATCTACCGCAATCCCGTAAATTCGCTTCCCGCCGGAAAGCAGTCGATCCCATACCTCCTCCATCCCGGGTGAGCCACCGGCCCCCTCGTTGTGAACCAGCGGGTGCCCGTTGTGAATTTCGATAAGCTTGTCGTTCTTGACGCGAGCAAGCACGTCTGCGCCGATTGCCCATCCGAAGTTTGGATGATTGATGTGCGGTACACCCTCGACCTCGCGCACTGCGTCGACGTTCTTCTGTACTGTCCCGAGTAATGTCGGATCGGTTCTCGGCGTGATCACCCGCGGCACGTTCAGGCCATTGACGTGAACCGGTTTGCGCTGAAATGAAGTCGTAAGCTCCTCTCCCGGAATGAGGAGAAACGTCGAATCCACGAGGTGCGCAAGCTTCGACGGGTCCACCCAGACGTTGTGATCTGATATTACGAGGAAGTTGTACCCGTGTGCCTTGTACCAGCGCGCTACAGTCTCGGGCGGCGAGTCACCATCGCTCTCGAGCGTATGCGTGTGGGTATTCCCCTTCAGCCAGCGGCCTGACTGGAAGTCCATGCTCTCGAAACGCGACTGGGCGGCGAGTGGGACCGCGCCCAGCAGGAAGATGCTCGAGAGCAGAAGTCCGGCGCGTCCATGCATACCGACCCGATTCATTGAGTGCTCCGCTCCAGTGATTCTCGTTTGGCGACCATTGCGGGCTTGCAGGAACCGTCACCCCGCAATACGCATACAGGGAACATACTTCGAGATGGCAATGAACGAATCACTCTCACGCCGGGATCTGTTGAAGCGACTCGGCATCGGCGCCGCTGTACTGGCCCTGCCGTTTCCGCTCGCAGCCGCACCTGCATCGCGCTCATCACGTGAGCACTTGCTGCGCGCAATCCTCGACGATACCGACGAGGCAAGGCTTGCCGAGTGGTCGGCGAGTGTCCGCAGTCAGGCGCAGATGCTTGGAACGATGACGACAGGGCTGCGTGCGGTGCGCGTCGGCGAGCTCGCGGTGGGCACGCCATACGAAGCGTTCACCCTCGAGGAATACATAAAGGGAGGCGGCAACCCGACGAGGCAGGAGCCGCTCGCGCTTTCACTCACCCGCTTCGACTGTGTTACGCTCGTGGAGTCATCGCTCGCGATTGGACGCGCATCAGCGGCCGTGGCTCAGCCGTCCTGGCAACGATTCTCACGGGAAGTGGAAAGGATGCGGTACCGTGGGGGCCGGCGTCGAGGCTACACATCGAGGCTGCATTACTTCAGCGAGTGGATCATTGACGGACAAAACCGCGGGCTCGTGCGCGATCTCGGGGAAGAGCTTGGTGGAGTGATCGATCCACGCCCGCTGCGCTTCATGACGGAGCATCGCGCCAGTTATCCCGCTCTCGCGAACGAAGCGGTCTATCGCGAGATAGGCGTCATGGAACGCGGACTCGTCAAGCAGGTGAGATGGATGATTCCGTCAGACCGGATCGGGCGCGTCGTCGATCGAATCGAATCGGGCGACGTCCTTGCATTCGCGACTAACATCCCGGGGCTCGACGTCAGCCACTCGGCTTTCGCCTACCGTGATGCCGGCGGAACGCTGCGCGTGCTGCACGCGCCACTGTCTGGCGGCGCGGTCGAGATTACGAGATCGACTCTGCCCGAATACGTAGCGAACATTCGCCGCGCAACAGGAATTCTCGTCGCGCGGCCACTCGCAGGGTGAACCGGCTCAGCTGATTCGCAGCGCTTTCCCGGTACCAGTCTGGCTCCGTTGCCCATCGCGAAGGGCAACGGAGCCATTTACCAATACCACCCGAATACCGACCGGGTACTGGAACGGAGCGTCGAAGGTCGCAGCATCTGCGATCGTCGACGGATCGAAGATTACAACGTCAGCGGCAAGCCCCTCCGCAATGCGTCCACGGTCCGCGATGCGAACGCGAGAAGCCGGAAGCGCGGTCATCTTCGCCACTGCGCTCGCGAGCGTCAAAACCTTTCGCTCCCTCACGTAGCGGCCGAGTACGCGGGGGAAACTCCCTGCTCCGCGTGGATGGGGACTGCCGCGACGCGTGGGACCATCGATGGCGAATGCGCTCCCATCAGTGCAGACCATTCCGAGCGGATGCGCGAGGATCCGCTCGAGATTCGTCTCGCTCATCGCGTAACCGAGCATCCCGACGCTCCCGTTGCTGCGCTTGAGCAGCGCTATCGCAGTTGCGTACGGATCTCCGCCGCGTGAACTCGCATACGCACCGAGCCGCTTTCCTTCCGCATCGCGATCTTCGGCGGCCGCGACGCCAGACAGCTGAACGTTGTCCCAGCCTCCTATGAGGTCGACTTTGGCGAGGGTCTCGGTTTTAATCCGCGGCGCGACGGAGGGATCGTCGAGCCGCGCGAAGAACGCTTTTGTACCACCGTCCCTGCTCCACACGGGAAACAGGTTGGTCAGGCCCGTAGAGTAGGCGAGATATGGATAACGATCGAACATGACGTTCGTGCCTGCGCTTCTTGCTGCTTCAATGAGAACGAACGCCTCGTCGAGCTTTTTCCAGTTGCGAGGACCCTGCGTTTTGAGGTGTGATATCTGAAGCCTGCAGCCCGCGCCTCGCGCGACGGCGATCGACTCGTCGATTGCGTCGAGCAGCCGGTCGTCCTCGTTGCGCATGTGTGTCGCGTATGGGAGCGCGCGGCGACTCAGCGGGCGGCAGAGCGCGATCAGCTCGTCTCTCGTAGCAAAGGCCCCTGGCGTGTACTCGAGGCCTGAAGATGCCCCGCAGGCTCCGTCGATGAGTGCCGCCTCCACCATTGCAGTCATTCGCGAAAGCTCAGCCTGGGTGGCGGGTCGGTCGTCGGCACCAACCACTGCACCCCGTACTGTTCCGAGTCCGACCATCGACGCCACGTTGGGACCCGGCCGAAGCTGATCGATCGAGTTGAACCAGGCGGAAAACGACTTGGTGGATTCGCCATTCGCGCGTGAGGATCCGTCAGCGCCAGCGACAATAGTCGTGATTCCCTGCCTGATCACCGATTCGGCGCGCGGGTCGTCAGTGAGGCTTCCGTCGCCGTGCGAATGTATGTCTATGAAGCCGGGCGAGACCACCATCCCGCGCGCATCGATTTCCTCGCGGCCGCGGGTAGGTAGTCGCGCGGCCACTGCTGTGATCAATGATCCGCTGATAGCGACATCCATCTCCTGAGGCTCTGAACCTGTGCCGTCGACGACAGTTCCGCCGCGGATCACGAGATCGTGGTCAGCTCTCCGGGCAAGAACAGCCGGAGCGGATGCAAGCGCGATCAGCGCACTCGTCCCTCCAGTTATGAAACCTCTTCGATTCGTTGACAGTGGCGGCATCTCGCGATCGAGTGATCGTTGTCGAGCGGTCAGCCGAAATGTACGCTGCGGGCGTTGAAGCGCTAACGCTACCTTGCTGCCAGCGCGATTTCCTCCAGCACGATCTTTCGCATCAGGTGCTGGGCGTTCAACGTCGCGGAGCCTTTGATCGTGTTGTCGAAGATGCACCACACTCTCGTGCCCGCTCTCGCGTATGCGCGAAGGCGGAATGCGAGCCCGTCCAGAAACGCGGTCGTGTAAGACGAGTAGTAGACCTGAGGGGATCCATGGAGGCGGAAGTATACGATCGCCGGATTGCCTCCGGGCTCCCCAGCAGCGGGAACAACGGCCGGATCAGCGGCAACTCGTGTGATCCCCAGTCGCTGCAGCATCCTGTTGGAATCTGGAGCAAACCACGTCTTGTGTCGTGGTTCGATGACGACGCTGCCATCATACCCAGTCCTCAGATCGTCGAAAAACGCCTCGACGATGAGAGGATCGAACTCCAAGCTCGGGGGCAGCTGCACGAGGAGGGCGCCCAGCTTGCTGCCGAGCCCGAGCGCTTCGCCCAGGAATTTGTGCATAGCGTCGTGGCAGTCGACGAGACGCTTTTCGTGAGTGATCGTTTTCGGGACCTTCACGGAGAATCGGAACGACGCCGGTACCGATTCCGACCATCGTTCGTAGGTTGCCCGGCGATGCGCGCGGTGGAAGGATGAGTTGATTTCGACGGCGCGGAACGAAGATGCGTACCGCTGAAGCTGGGATCCCTCGACAGCAGGATCTGGCGCGATCGAGCGGACGACGCTCCAGCCTGCGCATCCGATGTAGACCTTTCTTGGTGTCTCGTGCCCCGTCATCCGCGCCTCCCCGTGAGGAAATGACGACCGGGGAAACGAGGAGTAAACATGTTGCGGCCTCGTTTATCCGGCGTCAATGTCATATGCGTCTTCCCGGAAAGTGGTTCCTCGTGATTTCCCTTGCCGCGTGCGCTGACGCGCCTGAAGTCAGGAAAGCTCGCGCCGACATGACCCAGCGTGAGCGGGACAGCACCGTTGCGAACTCGATCCTTCCCGGCGCGGGTGTCGTGGAGCGCGCCATGAAGACGGCCGATGCCCAGGCCGAGCGAGCGGCTGCTTACGAGGCCATCTCGGAGCAGTAGCGGGTAAAAAAATCCGGGGTGCCCCAAAGGGTGCCGGGATGCCCTGTTCGGTGATAATGTTCGGGAGCGCCGCCTCGCACCGCTGGCTGCCACACCCGCTACCCAAGTCACAGATCAGGAGTCCCAATCATGGCAATCTGGAACGAACCCAAGACGCCCACCAAGGAGCCGCCCGCGATGCCCGCGAACCCAGCGCCCCAGAGCAACGACGTAACGCCTGTTCGCTCGAGCTATGAAAACCCGCCGGCCCGGTCGTCACAGGCTGACCAGAAGGAAACGCTGATCGCCGCGAACCTGTCGATCGAAGGAAAGATCCAGGGCTCGGGCCACGTCCGCGTCGCCGGCCAGTTCAAGGGCGATGTGAACGTCGAGGGTAACCTCACGATAGAGCAGGGCGCAAAAGTCATCGGCGGCGTCCGCGCCAGCACGGTGACGATTGCCGGCGAGCTCGAGGGCAACGTCGATGCGGCGTCACGTGTCGAGCTGCTCGCTTCCGGCGTTCTCAACGGCGACCTCAAGGCTGGATCGCTGACGGTCGCGGCAGGATCGCGGATGCGTGGCCAGGCAGAGTTTGGCTGGGAGGACGGAGCCCAGCGTCCTGCGAAGCCTAAGTCGGAGGTCAGCCCAGCTTCATGAGCAATGGCAGCGGCAGTGCGTCGGCAAAGACTCGTGTCTGCCCGCACTGCCGGGCCACGATCCTTCAGAGTGCAAGCGTCTGCCCGATATGCCGGAAGAGTCTCCGATGGGAGCCGCACACGGCGAAGCACAAGCCGACTGGTTTTTCGGCCCTTCATGTCGAAGGGTCGATTACTCACCCGACGGGCGGCGAGAACTGGGAATACATGGTTCTCATTACCGTGAAGAACGAGAAGGGCGAAGAGGTCAGCCGCCACATGGTGGATGTCGGTGCGCTCGGGGCCAACGACAAGCGCGTGTTCGACTTGTCGGTTGAAGTTTTTACTGAGCCGAAGTCCAAGCGCTAGAGCCACCTCAACTGACCAAAGAAAAGCCCCCGGATTGAATTCCGGGAGCTTTCTTCATTCACTCCTCAATCGATCAGTCGCCTGAGGGGAACCCTGCCTGCGGCTCCTGAGGTGCCTGCGGCTGTGCACGAATTCGCGGTGCCTGGCCGAAGTTGTACTGGAAGCTAAGGAACGTTCCGCGAACCCCGAACTGACGCTCAGTGATCTGGATCACCTGGCCATCGCCAGCGCGGATCTTGAAGCCGATCGTGTTGAACGGATCGACGACGCGCAGCGCGACCGTGGCCTTCTCGGTCACCTTGTACCGTCCAGCGAACATCGCGTTCTGCGACGCCCCGAACTTCCCGCGCTCCACCTCGATCGGCGCGCGATAGTTCCAGCTGCCCTGCAGAGTCAGCTTGTCGTTCGGATTGAACGTGAGGTTGTACCGTGTCGTCCACGTCACAGCGTCAGACGCCAGCGTCGACTCAGACCCGCCATCGGTCACGATCCTGAAGACGTTGAAGGCGCCAAAACCGCTGAACTTTTTTCCAAGGCGCAACGTTCCATTCACGTCGGCCCCATAGGAATCGCTCGTCGCGAGGTTCTTGAACCTGACAGAAGTCACGTCACGGCCATCGATGACATCGTCAGTATTGATCTCGACACGAATGACATCGGTGGTGCGACGGAAGAACGGTGAGAACTGCAGCGTGCCGAGCATTCCCGTCTTCGTGAGACCGCCCTCGATGGCATGCGTGTATTCAGGATTCAGGTTCGCGTTGCCGATGAACACGTTCTGCGCATCCATGAACACCGGGAACGGGTTAAGCTCCTGCGTGCCCGGACGACGAATGCGTCGCGAGTAGCTCACCTTGCCGTTCACCTTGTCGGTGAACTTGTAGCTGGCGACACCGCTAGGGAACAGACTCTGGTAGCTCTTCGAGAAGCTCTCTCCCGATTTCGCGAGAGTGAAATCACGCGAAGCATATTCCCCGCGCAGTCCACCCTGCAGGTCCCACTTGCCGACGCCCTGACTCAGCACACCATACACGGCCTGCACGTTCTCGTTGAAGTCGAAATCGTTGCTGAGATTGCTCTCGACCCACTGATTGTTGCCGAGCAGGTCCTTCTCTACGAGGAAATCCCTGTTGAGCCAGCGTCCCGTTCCCTTGTAGCCGGTCTCGAGCTTGGTCTTCTCGGCAAGAGTGCGCGTGTAATCGAGCTGCGCATTCAGCGACTGGTTCAGGTTGTCTGTGGTATTGCGCTCGCGCTCGACTTCCGCTCCGCCAGTGATCGGCTGCCGCCAGAGCTGCATGAAGTCGTCATCACTCGAGCGGTTGAACCGAAGCTCGGTAGAGAGCTCGTGCTTCCGCGGTTCGAGTGTACGCTTGAATGCGAGAGTGTAGTCGAGCATCCATGCCGTCGCAGCCTGGTCGCGAATGCGATCGTAGGTCTCGATCGGTGCGCGATTGGCATCGAACTCGGCAAGAAGCGTTCGGGAGTCCTCGCCATTCCTCCGCCTGTTCAGCAGAAGCGAGTTCGAGAGCACGTCGCGCGTATTGACCTTGTAATCGAAAGTTGTGGTGAAGTTATGACCGGCGTTGTAGTTATCGCCGTTGATGTCCTGATCGGTGAACGACAGCGGCGCGTTCAGCGCGTCGTAGCGCTCACGGTCGTTGATACCAGTCGTGACACGCTTGTCAGAGTTGTAACCGTAACTAGAGAAGAGCGTATAAGGACCGACCTGGTAGCCCAGATTACCAGCGGTGTTGAACCTCTCTGCTGTCGCGCCCGCGACGTTGAATCCACCGCTCGTTCCGAGGTCGACGTTCTGCTTGAGCACGATGTTGATGATTCCCGCCATTCCTTCAGGGTCATACTTGGCGGATGGATTGGGAATCACCTCGACACGGTCGAGAATGTTTGCCGGGATCTGCTTCAGGTACGCTGTCAGCTGTGCACCACGAATCGGAGCCGGACGTCCGTTGATCTGGATCGCTACGTTCTCGTTGCCGCGAAGGCTGACCTTGCCCTCTCCGTCGACCTCGACGGACGGGACGCTTTCAAGCACCTCGGTCGCGTTGTTCGCGGCAGGAGCCACGTCCTTCGTCTTGTACGAGTTGCGATCGGGCTCGATCGTGACGGCTTCCCGCTCAGCGGTGACCTGAACTCCTTCGAGTGCCACCGCGACCTTCGAGATGCCGATGTTGCCGGTCGCAACTCTTGGGGACTGGGCGGTGATCGTGAACTCCTGCGTCTTCGGCGCATAGCCGATGAAGGTCACGCGAAGAACGTACGTACCGGGGCGCAGCCCCTGAATGCGGAAAGCTCCGTCGGACGTTGCAATGGCGCCTGTGATGAGGGCACCGTCTTTCGTGCTGACCGCTACTGAAGCGCGGGCAATGCCCACGTTGGCGTCTGAATCGACAACGGTTCCTCTTACTTCACCGGGTGCGGGAGGGCCGCCCGCGCCCGGACCACCGGGACCTCCGGGTCCCTGTGCAGACAATGGTGCAGCTCCCGCGAGGAAAAGAAGTGCGAATACCGCCGACAGAAGGCTCTTCATACCGTACTCGTTGCAAATTGTGGGTTCAGCTATAAACGCGGCGCAACCGTGGGAGCGCTATTCTGCCCCCCTACGCCTGGGTCAGCCGGGAGTTTCATTACCTCCCGTCCACGATTTGTAATGTTTTTTGAACGACCGCCCGGGAGACGGCTGCAGCGCGCTAAACGAGCGTTTCCGGCTTCCTTTTCCGATCCCACATCTTGCCGAGGAATGTCGTAAGAACGACGGTGCCGGCGATTCGAAGGGGCTGCGTGATTTTCGTCACGATGTACGCCGCGGTCCAGGCGCCGGCCGTTCCGGCAACACTCGCCGGAGCCCAACCAAGGGTGATTGCAAAGTAGGCGCCGATAAAGACGACAAAAAATATCGACAGGTACAGCACAACTGCGATCGCGCCGTACTCGGCGAGGATTTTTTTCAGCGTCTTGCGCATCGTCGGGAAACCAGGGTTGAGACCAGAAAAATAAAAGTAGCGGGTCGCGCGCTCAACGCGTCCCGATCCGAACGAGGTCGAGAGGGTTGACAGTCACGGCACCATAACGCGCATTCCAGTGAAGGTGCGGCCCGGTGACACGCCCACTCGCCCCGACCAGCGCGATCTGCTGTCCCTTCTCCACCGTATCACCTGGCGCGACGAGAGTCCTGCTCAGATGAAAATAACCAGTGACAATGCCTGCACCGTGATCGAGGTAGATCACCTTTCCTGCAAGATAGAAATCGTCGACAAGAGCCACCACGCCCCGGTTGGCAGCGCGTACCGGGGTTCCAACCGCCCCGGAAAAGTCGACGCCAAGGTGCCTGCTCGACAAGGTGCCGTTGAACATCCTGCCCGACCCGAACCTGCTGGTGATTGAAGACGGGCGCGGGTTGATAAAAGATTCAGTCCACATGACGGGCGTGTCGTGAGCGTCTCGCCCGACACCACGCGCGCGCTCGTTCTCGCGCGCAATTCTCGCCTCGGTTTCGGCGCTCATCGGCTGAGTGAATCGCGGACTCACAGCCAGCTGCCGACGCCGGGCAGGTGCTGTTGCTGGCGGGCGACGCGGGAGCGTCACAAAGACAACGACACTATCGACGTCACCAGATGCACGGCGTACGGCAACGCGAGCCGGAACGCTGTCAGTTGCATCGACACTGACCGGGCCAAGGGCGCGCCACGCGCCCGATTCAGATCGGGCGAAGTGGAGTCGCTCCCCGCTCATGTAGCCGGAGACAGCTACAACTGAATCGACGGCATCGACGGCCTTGAGCGTCAGCTCGACCAGAGAACCCGGCGCGGGTGTGCCGGGCAATGCAACAAGCGACGGTTCCTGTGCAACGAGCGACTGGCCGGCAAAGGCAGCAAGCAATACGAGATAAACCTTCATCAAATCAACTTATCCACCGTGCAGCCAATCAGCTTGCTTTGATGTAAGCCGCACCAGCCTGCTGCGCTCGAATCACTGCAAAAACTCCAGACGGCTGAAGGATCACACCAGGAACGAGGTACGCGATCGCCTGCTTCCGTGCTTCCGGCTGGCTGATTTTTTCCGCCCGCATTATCGTGCCGATGCAGTCCTGCAACGCAAGATTGCAGGCAAGCACGGTCGCGCCGCGCGCGATCTGCTTGTGAAGCCCCATGTTGCTATAGGGGGCAGGCACTCCATCGCGTTCATCGAGAAGGACGGGATTTTTCTTCGTCGGCTCGCCGGTAAGCGGGTGCGTCACCTTCTGGAGTTCACCCGAGTTGTAACGGTCCCAGTACGCCTGCTGCATCGCCAGCACGATGGCGTTGTGCCGGATCACGAGCACGGGCGAAAAATCCGCAGGCGCAGCCTTCATCACATCAGTGTACTGATTGACCCAGATCGCGCCGCGCCACACGCCGAAACCACTCTCGGTCTCGGTGAGGTCGAAAACCGCCTTGTGCTTGCCCGTGACCCTGTCTGGCCACGCTACGTCCCATTCCTCCACGGAAGTATCGTCATCGTCAGCGGGCATCATTTCGTGAGGCAGCGCATCCGAAGCGGGCGCTCCTGCGAATGCGACAGCAGGCAGCACTGCAAATGCCGCAGCGTTTGCCGCGGCGGCCTCGAGGAAACGTCGGCGGTTCGATGACATGACTGGGCCCATTGATGATGACTGAAACGAAAATGCTCAGGTCCGGAATGCTAAGGCTCTGCTGAAGCCACCGGAAGCAGGTGCGGCCAAAACCCCAACTGTGAAGCCACAACTGCGGAACCACAACTGCCGGAAAGGAGTGGGGTGAGTGGTTGTGAGAGGCATGAGTTTTCAATCGTCATCGATGACGCTCTTGCGAAGTCAGAAACAATAAAAGGTTAAACCACGAAATCCGCGCTCTCGTACCTGCGTCGAGGAGGCACTCACGCGACTCGTAGTTCCCTCTCCCAACTCCCGATAATTGCAGTGGCTGGTATCGAGAATGACAGTCGGCCAGTCGGAGGCAGACATGTTCATGTCGCGCCGCCCAAGTCGGCCGCGTGTGGCTTGGCGGTCGTACAGTATCGCACCGACGTATACGCTTCGTCGTCGTAGAGAATCCGGATGTCACTTCTTTCAGTCGCGGGCCGGCCTTCTTGCGGGTCGAGCTGCGTGAACTGAGTCAGTGGCTGAGCCGACCGCCACTGCGTTTCGCTCAACTGGCCATCGACGCGAACCGAGCCGTCGAGTCGCGCCGCTGTGGCGCGCGGCGCTTCGCTGTGCGGTGCCTGCACTCCGCATGGATTGGCCCCCTGCTGCGCCATGACGGGAGATGACACAAAGGCGAGAAATACAACCAGGCGTTTCATTGCGGGTCGGTTGGCGTCCGTGTGCAGATTTTTCAGCAGAAACAGTCTAGCCGTTTTCCTGTAGGGAAGATGTAAGAGGATTGTACGAGTCGAATGTGTAAATCGTTTCGTGGTTCGACCCGTCAACGCGATTAAGCCATCGGCATCTGCTTAAGTTTCGCGTCGATGCGGTCCTCGGAAACGCCCGACAAACGTGATGCACGAAAACACTCTGCTTCTCACCGCGCGGAGTTCGCCTTGGCGCGGTCACTGGAGAAGGCTGTTTCAGCTTTGCCTGAGCGGGCGGCAGACAAGGTAGGGCGGAGGTTTGGGCGGTTTCTTCACCGCATCGGGATAAGGCGCGACATAGTGAATGCCAATCTCAGGCTCGCATTCCCCGATCGGGATGATCGATGGATCGAATCAACAACGCTGCGCGCCTACGAACACCTGGGCCGGGAAGCAGCGGCGATGATGAGATTGTCGAAACTCGATGCCAGCGCGGTCGTCGAGCGCACGCAGGCCATCGGATGGGATCAGATGGAGAGAGCGCGCTCGCTCGGCAAAGGCGTACTTCTCGTCACGGGTCACTACGGTAACTGGGAAATCGCTGCCGCGAGCGTTGCATCGCGGGGAGTGCCGATAGCAGCGATTGTCAGGCGGCAGGGAAACAGGCTCGTCGACGAGAGACTTCAGCAGCTGCGCCGGAATCTCGGTGTAGAGACGATATATCAGGGACAGGCGCCGTCACGGGTCCCGAGGATCCTCCGCGCGAACGGAGTAGTCGGGATCGTTGGCGATCAGGATGCGCGTCGCGCGGGCATCTTCGTTCCATACTTTGGCAGGCTTGCTTCAACGCATCGCGGACCCGCCCTGTTCGCGTTGAGACTTGGCGCTCCGGTGTTCTCATGCATCGCTCGGCGGCTTCCAGGCGAGGATGTGCAGTATGAGGTCACTGGCGAGCGCGTCGAGTTCACGCCGACCGGAGAACTCGACGCGGATGTGAGGTCATTGACGGCTGAGCTCGCCAGCAGGCTCGAACGCGCCGTTCGTGTCGCGCCCGAGCAGTATTTCTGGTTTCACAAGCGCTGGAAAACGCCGCCACCTCGGGCCGAGGTTTAGTTCCCTCCTGTCGGCGCGCGCTCGTTTGCCGTCGGGAATGGCGGCGCCGGATGCGGCCCGATTCGCTCGACAGTAAAACCGCTCGCCCAGAAATCGGGCGGCCCTTCGCTGTCTGCAACTCTGTTGACGACAGGCTTCACTCCCCGTTTCAGGTAAGCAGCGATCGCCCACAGGTCTGAATCGGGCATGTGTCTCCACGAGGGCCATGGCATCGGAGGCGCGAGGTACTTAGGTCGCGCCGGGAAATTTCCCTGACCCGGAATCGCTGAAGTGATCTCGACGTCAGGAGTCTCACCCGGTCGCAATCCAAAGCGGAGGGCATTGAAGATCTGCCGCTCTGAGAAGCGGCCGAGGCCGGTCGTATTATCAGGCGTGAGATTTCGCGGGCGGGTGCGGAACGGTCCGATCTGGAATTCATCTGTTGCCGGATTCATTACTCCGGCCAGATAACCTTTCGCAAGCGGATTCGGGCCGCCACCGTGACATCCACTGCATGCCTTCGCGATCACGAGCTGGCGGCCTCTCAGGATCTCCGGCGTCGAAAGCGGAGTTTCGTTTTGAGTTGGATGTGGTGCTGCCGGATACGGGCCAGCCTCCCCGGCTTCGACGACTGAGCGCCAGTGGTCAGGTGGCTCCTCACTTCGCGGAGGTGTGCTGGCCACCGGCTTGACGCCGTGTTTCAGGTACGCTGCGATTGCCCAGAGGTCTTCGTCGGACATGTGGCGCCAGACTGCCCAAGGCATCGTCGGAGCAAGAAAGTGCGGCTCCGCAGGAAAATTTCCCTGGCCCGGAATCGAGGATTTTATCTCGACGTCAGGGGTCGCATCGGGCCGCAGGCCATAACGAAGAGCATTAAAAATCTGACGCTCGGAATATCGCCCGGTCCCTGTCATATCAGGAGTAAGATTTTTTGCGTATGTCTTGAGTTTCCCAGCGAGAAATGTGTCTGCCTCAGTCTTGGCGCCGATTAGCCACCCTCCGGCCGCAGGATTTGCGGAGCCGCCGTGACAATCACCACACGCGCTGGAAACGACGACTGCGCGACCGCGCAGGACTCTCTCCTGAAGCGACGGCGCGCGCGTCGTCACCGAACCTGAAGTGGAAGCCATTGAGCCGGCGGGAGCACCCGACTGGCTCATGCATGCGGCAACGGTAAGAAGCACTATCGGTAAAGCCGAACTGCTTTTGCCGAGCCGCCTCATACAGCCTCCTTTATTTTACTTCGAGGATCCCCATCATGCCGTGGTCTTCATGATCAAGAATGTGACAGTGGAACATCCACTTGCCGGGGTAGTTCGCGAAGCGCACAACGATCCGCGCGGTTTGGTGCTTCGGCACGTTGACCATGTCCTTCCAGCTTCTGAACGGTTCAGGAACACCGTTCCTGTCGATCACCTGGAACTGGTATCCGTGCAGGTGGAACGGGTGATCCATTCCAACGATGTTCTCTATCTGCCAGATCTCAGTCGCATCGAGTTTCGCCGTGAAGTCGACGCGACTCATGTCCATCGTCTTTCCGTTGATCATCCCCTGCGAAAGCGTCACTACGCGCGTGACCGACGATCGCGTGGTATCGAGAGCCGGGATCGCGCGGAGCGTCGCGGGCAATTTTAAGGGCGTCACAGCAGGTTCCGTGGAATACTGCAGCGACAGGATGTCGCGCGTCGTCTCCCAGTCTTTCGGTCGCGTCTGGTTTATGTACCGGTCGTACGGGAGCGCGCGAAGCGTTGCGCGATCACCAGGTTTTCCAGTACCGCGAACGAGCAGCTCGACGCGCTCGCCGTTTGCGACTGTGATCTCTTTTACCTCGACTGGTTTTTCGAACAGGCCGCCGTCGTTCCCCACGTGGAGCATATGATGGCCCGGAATCCCGAGCCGGAAGACGCGAGATGCTGATACGTTGATCACGCGCCATCGCTGTACCTCACCGCTCCTGATGGCAAGCGTTGGCATCACCTGTCCGTTCACGAGCAGCACGTTGCCCTCACGACCGTTCTCCTCGTCGATCATCGCCTGGTGCGAGCCGCGCTCGGGAAGGTCGATCGAGCCGTCGTCACGAAGACGGTTATCAGACAGAACGATGAGCTTCTCGGACATCGAGCGTGGCAGAGGGTCATCGGGCGCACGCACGATGATCGCGCCGTAGAGTCCCTTCGCCACCTGCACGCCCGTGCTGTGATTCGGATGGGGATGATACCAGTAGGTACCGGCCGAACCGGGTCTCAGTGTAAATGCGTAGACTCGCGTCTGTCCCGGCTCGACTGGATGAAACGGGCTCCCGTCGGAATCGAAAGGAATGTGAAGACCGTGCCAGTGAACGGTCGTCGGGACGGTGAGTCTGTTCTCGAAGTTCACGATCACCCGGTCGCCTTCGCGAACCTCGAGAGTGGGCCCGGGGATCGTACCGTTATAAGCGAACACATCACTTTGTTTTCCCGGGACGAGCGAGATCCGCGCTGCCTCGGCGACAAGGGATACCTCGATTGTCGCGGGCGATTTCGACGTGTTGCGCATTCGCGCCGGTTGAGTGAGCGCCTTGTCAGTGAGCTTCGACAATGAGTCCCGTGCGGCTAGCGCAGCGGGGAGCAGCGAGAGCGCAGCGACGAGAGTAATGGCGGAGCTGCGTATCACGAAATGCCTTTGCCTGTGGGGGGGGGCAGAGAAAACGTCAGTGAATTGTAGGTTGTGTACCGCTAAGATGTGAACGGAAGCGTGTTACGGCAAGAAGATTTACCGCCGCGCGTGGACCGCTGCGCCATCCCCCAGGACGTTGTCCGCCTTGTCGGTAAGCAGGCGCGTAACGAATCGCTGCCCTTCGCCGATTCTCTCCACTTCGATCGCTGTCGACTCCCCCATCTGCTCGAGCCGCGCGAGGCGCTCGGTGAGGTCGCTGGGAAGCTGCTGCTGGGCAGGCGCACTTCCGCGCCGCCAGATACGCCGCGCATACGCAATAGCTATCGGGAAGAATACGACAGCAAGGAGTGGTGGAACTATGTAAAACACTTCTTCCGGCGGGCCCTCCCTGACTATTCGGGGCGGATCGACAACTGCGCCAGGAACAGCGGCAGAGGCAGCTACCGACGCATCTGCCTTCGCCATGGCAATATCGAGCTCGGCAATCCGCGCATCGAGCTGAACTATCCGCTGCTGCATGCCGGCGACTGCTGGCCCCTGAACTGCGTGGTCCTCGATTTCACGAAGCAATGAATGGCGCTGGGACACGAGGGCATCGAGCTGATTTCTGAGCTCATTGCGAGCCGCACGCGCGGCAAGGTACGTTGCCGAGGCGGAGGCGTTGGCCTGAGCGGCTACCGCTTCCTGTGCGACCAGGCGCATGGCCGTCTCGACTTCCTGTGCCGCAACGTTAAGCGGAGATGGCGTTCCCGGCTGTGTACCTGTCTGCATCGCCTTATGGCTGATTGTTTAGCTTCATATGAATCTACGCGCCCCGCTGCTACGCTGTTTCACGCGGTTCGAATAAGCAGTACGCAGTACGCAATTAGTCCTGAGTACGCAGTCCTCCAGCTCCAGCCTCCCCTATGCGAAAAAAATGGTTGCTGCTCGTCCTGCTCTCCGCGTGTTCAGGTCCCGGTGACGTGACCGGCCCTCCGGTCACACCGCCACCGCCTCCTCCCCCGCCGGACACCGCTGCGCCGCCGGTCCAGCGTGAAATGCGCGGCCTCTGGATCGCCACGGTGGCGAACATCGACTGGCCGTCGCAACGAACTCTGACCGCCGAGCAGCAGCGGGTCGAGTTGATCGATATCTTGGCGCGAGCGGAGGCGATGCGAATCAACACCATCGTTTTTCACGTTCGGCCCGCCGGTGATGCGGTGTACGGGTCAGCCCTCGAGCCGTGGGGTATCATGCTGACCGGGACACAGGGTGTGAGCCCTGGCTATGACCCGCTTGAATTCGCGATCGCCGAAGCGCACAAGCGGGGGATGGAGCTTCACGCCTGGGTCAACCCGTTCCGTGCGGGTAACACCTCCGACACGACGAAGATGGTCGCCCCGCACCTTTTCAGGGCGCGCCGCGACCTGGTGCGCATTTACGGTGGCAATATCTGGATGGATCCGGGTGAGCCCGAGGTTCAGGATCACTCGATGCGCGTCATCCTCGACATCGTCGCGCGCTACGACATCGACGGTATTCATGCCGACGACTACTTCTATCCTTACCAGATAAATGACAACGCCAACCGGCTCGTGCCGTTTCCCGACGACGACTCGTACGCGAGGTTCGGTGGCGGCATTCTCCGGGACGATTGGCGGCGCGCGAACATCGACCGATTCGTAGAAAGGATGTACCGCGAGATCCATGCAACAAAGCCGACGATGAAAGTGGGACTCTCACCGTTCGGCATCTGGCGACCCGGCTCACCTCCGGGTGTGACCGGGCTCGATGCGTACGCAACGATTTATGCTGACTCGCGTAAATGGCTTCAGCAGGGATGGCTCGATTACCTCGCGCCGCAGCTCTACTGGTCGATCGCAAGCACGGGACAAAGTTATCCGGCGCTGCTGGACTGGTGGGTGTCTCAGAACAGCATGGGCCGGCACGTGTGGCCCGGCCTCGCGTCGTACCGGGTGAACGATGGGTCCGCTTCCGCATTTTCGTTGCAGGAGATTCCTGATCAGATACGTGCGACCCGTGCTCGTCCGCAGGCGTCAGGCAACATTCTCTACAATACGACATGGACACTGAAGCGAAACGGCGGTGCGCTCGCGGCTGCGCTTGCGCAGGATCTCTACAAGACGGCCGCGCTCGTTCCCGCGATGACATGGCTCGATTCGACTCCGCCGACAGCCCCGGCTATCTCGACTTCAGGCGCGTTACTTCAGATCACGCCGGCAGCAGGAGAAGCCGCGCGCTGGTGGACCGTGAGAGCACTTTCGTCCGGCGTCTGGTCGGCACGGATTGTCTTCGGCAGCGAGCGATCGATTCAGATCGATGTTTCGACTGAGCGGGTGCTCGTGCAGGCAGTTGATCGCGCGGGCAATACGAGCCCGCCAGCTGAGTGGAGGCGCTGAGGTCAGCCGCCGCCGACCAGCGGCCGCCCGGGTAGCGCCATTCGCTTGTAGAAATCATTGGTGAAGACCTGCACGCTCTTCACCGCCCAGTTCGCGCATCCGGCGCTGAGGCAGCGATCAGGGAACCATGGGCGACTCGTTGATACGAGCGGGCTTGGAGGGAAAGCGTCTTTCAGCCGTTCCTCGAGGACCTGCGGCCGCCCCCGACTGTCATCCCAGTCCGGGCTGTAACTCAGCAAGGCAGCCCGCAGACGCACGAGTGATTCAGCGTCAGCAAATGGGGCAACCTCTTCGTTATACGGATCAGCGTCGGTGACAGAAAGCGCGATCTGATATTTCTGCAGCGTGGGCGAAGCTACGATCTGCGGCCATGCGCTCACCAGCAATGCAAGCTCGTGTCGGAGATGTGAATCCTCCGAGTGAGTCACCTTTTGCAACTCGAGGTAGAGCTCGTTGATCGAGGCCTCGAGAAATCCCGCGGCTGACAGGACTGCAGCGGTGACGTACGCGCGATAACGCCATTTATCCTCGGGCGGAACGTCGCCAAGCTCATGCTCCTCGATCGCAGTTGCGCTCACGGCGAAGTTGTGCGCGGAGATGATGTGGTGACGCGAGAGCCTGTCGCGGCTCCATGTGAATTCTTCGCCGGCGTAACCGGCGCGTCCGCCGCGCGGAGCGCTTGTTTGATCCGGCAGTGGCCGACGATCGATCTCGAATTCCTGGGTTTTTGTGGCGTCGTTCGATAGGCCGACCCTGCGGCGACGATCGCCTAGTGACACTTGCGACCCGAAGGATCCCAGACCCGCCCGTCGACCTCGATGAATGCTGAACGGTATTCGGAGCTTCCGAGAGTGAGTTTCAGAACGCCGAAGCGGCCTTGAATCCGCGCGAGGGAATGCGACGATGGTGGCGGTGCGCTGAAACCAAAGCGGGACTTGAAGCCGCGCAGCGTCGCTCCACCAGTACCGACGAGGATCTGCTCGATACCATTCGTCTCATCGAGCACGCCGGCCGGAGTCAGCGGCTCGAAGCGCTCGTAATGATGATCGTGACCGCTGAGTACCAGGTCGACTTTGTTCTCGTAGAGAATGTTCCAGATGGGGCGGATTTCCGGCGCGCCCTGCCTGTATGCGGAGCTGAAGAGCGGACGGTGGAAGTACGCCATCGTGCACAGCTTCGAATTGTCGGCGAGATCCTTCTTTAGCCACGCTTCCTGTTCTTCGATTTCGCCCCGGGATGCTTCGGCGGCAAGCTCGCTGTTGAGCACAACTACATGCCAGTCCCCGATGCCGTAACTGTAGTAACCCTTGAATGCCGGGCCTGCGCGCGGGCCAAAATAGCGGTAGTAAGGAGCACCTCGCGCAGCCTGCCAGTCGTGATTGCCGATCGCAGGACGAATCGCCTTCATTATTCCTTTCTTCGGATCACCCCATGACGGAGTGAAGCAGCGCCGAAGCTGCCTGTCTGTCGCGATGGGATATGCGTGATCGCCAAGGGTGAAGACGACGGTCTCGACGTTCGAAGCAGCGTTAGTCTTGAGCACGCTGTCGACGAGCTTTGCCGTTCCCTCATCGCCGATATTGCTGCAGTACGCGATGTCACCGGCTCCGATCATGACCTTCGCGCCAGCGAGCGCAACCTCGGTCGCAGGCGCCGCCGCGGAGGGAGGCGTGGTCTGCAGCCCGAAGTTGCACCCGTTGCACCCAAGCGTGAAAATCGGAATGCCTACCCACCACAAGACGTTCTTTATGACTTCCCGCCGCATTGTTTCCATTCTGATTAGCTATCAGCGATTAGTAGTTGGCGGCTGGCGGTTCGCTATCGCTATTGGCATTAGAAAGCAAAGCCGAGAGTTACGAGGAATTTCCTGTCAGCGTTGTCCGTTGCAAGCACCGTGACATTCGTTCCAGGATTGACCACCCCGACCCAGAAGCCGCCTCCCACTCCTGAATGCCAGCCTCCAGGCGAGTCTCCGTTGTAATACACCCGAGCGACGTCTGTGAAGCCAAGCACCCCAACATCCAGCGGAAAAATCAAAGGGAACTTCGCGACGGGCACCCTCAACTCGGCGGTTCCATAAACCGAAGCGTTGCCGGCATAACGCTGCCGCCGCTCGGTGCGGATCGAGCTCGAGCCGCCAATAAATGCGGCATCGAACCACGGAAAATCCCCGAACAGTCGCTGTCCGCCTGCGCGCAATGCGAGGATTGGCTTGGTGAGGACCGGAAATGTAAGGAAGCCGGTAGCTACCGCCGCAATGCTCTCGTACGTGCCCTCCACATCCCACACTGCGGGGAACACGCTTCCGGTGAGCTCGAACGTGCCCCAGACCGGGGGGTTCACGCTGCCTGTAAAGTCCACGCCACCGCGATTCCTTCCTGTGTCCGCTGCAACGCGTGTGTCATGATACATGCGCAGCTGCGCACCTGCCTGTCCGAACCGCCTGAATCCATACGGGCGCACAAGAGATATGAAGCGGTCACTCGTACTGTCGGCAAGGGTGTACTTGACGATCGGGCCGACACTGATGTCGCTGCGTGGACCAAACGAATAGCCGATCGACGGATTGAAAAGGTACTGAGTCTGGGTGACGCGGTAGAACTCCGAATCAGCATCAGGCAGCGGCGATGGGACCGTTGACAGACAGCTCACGCACAGGTCGTTATCGAGTGAGGTGTTCCCGAATCCCCGAAATTCAGCCACGGCGATCTGGGACATGCGCGTCTCCGAGGCGACGTGGAGGCCGGAGCTCTCGAACCTGTTGTCAGTCTCAAAGCCGATCTCGAAACCCTGCAATCCGGTTGAGTACGCGAAGTCGAGCGACTGGGTGCTCGCATATGGGACTTTCCTGAACCCGTACTTCGTCCGCGACACGCCGATCTTCGGCGTGAACCCGAGGCCGTGGCCAGTTCTTACTCCGAAGATCGGACCGGTGCGGGTTCCGCGATCGCGGCTCGCCTTGATCTCGGTCCCATAAGCCTCGAGAACGGGAACCCTGTTGTAGGGCAGAGCTTTCTCGTCGTTGTCCTCATCGCCGGTAGGTTCGCGGAGCTCGTACCTGATCCCGGAAACCTGACCGTTGTCGTACAGGCGCGTGGTGCCGCCACTCGACTGGTCGACGAGGCGGTTGTTGCCGTTTCCGCCGATCACCCTGGCAGTGATCCCACGCTGGCCTGTTCCCGTTACTGTCGCTGCATCGTCGCCGCCGTGCAGATACACGCGGATCTCTCGCGTTTCCATGGGATCGAAGCGCCGGCGATAGTGCGGTTCCTTCCCCGGCTCCTGGAGCGTTACCGTCACGAATCCCTGGTCGCGATGAATCGCCGCAACCTCAATCGTGTCAGTTCCGTGCAGGTCGATCACACTCGCCATATATGCGTAGTAGACATTTGCCCCATCCTGCAGCCCGTCACGGCGCGCGCGAAGCTTTGCAAGAATTTCCGCGTTGGTCGCTGCGAATTCCGGCGGCTGCGCGGCGACGGCTTTACGCAGTACATCGTCGGTGACTGCAGCTTTTACCTCTGCAACCGCCGAATCCCACGCCGGCTTCTCCAGCCCGTTCAACAACCGGCGCTCGTATTCCACTCCGTTGTCGAACAGATCCTGCGGCCTCGGGAACGTATTCCTGAATCGGACGAGCGTCGGCGCTGCGCCTCGAGCCAGACCCACGATGAAGCCCTCGTAGTCGATGAATACCTTGTCACGGTCCCGTGGGATTGGCTGCCACACGCCGTCTTTCTGCAACCGCGCCCACTTCCATTGACCCGCGTGGCGGTCGTTGTCGTTCAGGAGCATGTCGACGAGCACTGCCTTGAGGAATGCCCTGGCATTTATCCGGTTTTCGGGAGTCTCATTGATCCGGTCGAGCATGTCCTCGCCGTCTTCGATGTTCTCGGCGCCGGCGAATGCTGCTGAAGGCCTGTCATCGGGAACCTCGGGGCTCTCTTCAATTGTGCCGAGCACACCCGCGAATTCCTGCCGGAACTCTCCGAGCCCGGTGGCGTCCGGCATTGCCACAAGCGCCGCAGGCGCGTGGAGAATTCCAGTCGCCTCGAGGAGGGGCGAGGCCGAAACTGGGGCAGTTGGATGCGACGCGCTTCGCGCATCCATCACGAGATTCCAGATTATTGTTCCGCGGAATGAATTGGGGAGGTCGAGCAAAGCCTTGTATACGGGACGGAAGGTGTATTCACGACCGTCAGCGCCCTTGAACTTCAGTGACCTGGTCTGCATACCGCCGCCGGTTTCGGTCGGCTTCAGTCCGCCCGCGAAGTCGGCAATGTCGAGAACGGGGACTTTGATCGGGGTCGCCCATATGTCGCGGTAGTTGTCACCGAACAGGAAACGATGGATCGCACCCTTCTCGTATTTCGTGCTCGAAACGAGGGTGACGCTATCCTTTGCGCGTATCGGCGGAAGAGTCTGCGATACGAGAGTCGAAGGAGCCGCGACGATCGCGGCGACCAAAGCTCCGCGCGCGATGCTCAGCGTGCGACTGGAAGAGCTCATCTTTTCGTGTCTCCGAAATTGGAATCAGTTGGAATCTGGCGGTGCTACCGGCACCTGCGTCGTATCCACAGGAGCTTGCGGCGTAGCGCCGGTCAGTCCCTGCCACGAGTACATCGTGATGTCGGCTGGACGGGCAACGCCCTCATCGGCGATGATGAGGACGCCATCGCGGGTGATCGCCACTCCCTCGGGCTGCTGCGGGCTGCCTGGAACGGGCATCGATCGAACTACGGCCCCCGCAGGTGTGATCTCGATCAGCGCTTTCTCCGGCCCGGTCACTATGATGTAATTGCCCGTTCGCCGATCGATCGTGACGTCCGACGGGCTCAGCTCTTTCCAGCCATTGGAGCCTATGGCATCTGAGAGCGGAACGGAAATGCTCGAAACCGCTGCGGCACCGCCCGGCTGGCGAAGCCAGCGGTAGATCTTCACCTGGTTTCGCTCGCTCTTCTTGTCGACCCTCTTGCAGGGCATGATGAACGCACCGGTCCCGGGCTCTATTTCGAGACTCTCGAACTCGCATTCCTTGCCGAGGTTGGTGGCGTGCTTCGTGAATTCAACCGTCGACCGATCGTCACCTTCACGGAACTGATAGACGTCACCATTGCTCCTCAGCAAGTACATATCGCGCCCCGAAACGGCGATCGCCTCGAAGTCTGCGACGATCCCGCCCTTGCCGAGATTGAAGTATTTGAGGATCACGCCGCGCATCGGATCAATGAGATAGACCCGAGCGCGCTCGTCGTTGTTTGCGACGATGCGACCGTCGTCGAGCAGGGCGATGCCGGAGATCTCGCGGAGCACGTCTGGCAGGATCCATTTCGCAAGCGGTTCTTCGCCATTCGCGCCGGATTCGATGCGCTGCTTTACCTCTTTCTCGCGCGCTTCGAGTAATGCGGAATCGGAGCCGCTGTCCGCGCGACATCCCCCGATCGCGGCGAGACCTGCCAGCGCCAGGAAAAACCGCGACACAATCATGTGCTCAGCCCGGTGTTTTCCTCGACTGCCTCGCGGCTCTCGAGGTCTACTGACTCGATTCGATCACCGGCCTCATCACGGACGGCCGTGAGCACGTCGTCGCGCGTGACCGCTTTCTTGAGCTTGACGAGATAATAGATCTCGGATGGCTTGCCAGTATGGGTAACAACTTCGTCGAGTTTCCACCGCTTCGCGAGACGGTCAAGCACGCGCTCGACGAGCTCCTGCGCATCACCAACGTGGTCGCTGCTAAGTGAGAGAACCGCGGTGTAGCGCGGCTTCTTTTGATCCGGGCCTCCGAGCGCCTCACTTACGCGCTCGAACCGCTGGGCGAGCTTGTTCGCGTCCTTCGGGGAGAGTGTGAGGACGAGATCCCTGTCCGGGACCGCATCGTATTCACCTGTCATCGCGAGGCTGCTTAGTGGGCCCGCCCATCGCGAAGCCGCCGTTGGTGTCAACACGTTGCGCCCGTAATCAGAACGCCACGTCCACAGCATCACGAAGTTGAATACCACCGTGAGCACGGCCCCGACGGCGAGAGTCTGAACTCCAGCGGCAAAACCAACGGCGATGGCGAGAAATATGTACACCACGTCTCGCGTGTCCCGGAGATTCGTCCTGAACCGCACCGCGGCCACGACACCGGCGAGGGAGAACGCGAGCGCCAGGCTGTCGCGCACGATCAGCACGATACCCGCTACAACAAGAGGCAGGATGATCAACGTCTGCACTACAGCCTGACTGTGTCCGGGGACGTGTCGGGCTGACATGTATACCCATGACACCGGCATCATCAGGAGCATCGTACCCACGAGGATCAGCGCTGTCGTCAGGAAGATTCCCGCTAGCGAAGTTTCATCGATGCCGCCGGCTCCAACGGTTTCAGACGGCGGCGCGCTGGCCAGGCCGTCCTGAAGAACCATCGGGCCTGCCGGGACTGTCGTTGCATCGAGTCCCTTGCCAAGCAGGAGATGGTCGGTCTCCGGGAGGAAGTTGTGGAGGAGGAACATGACGCCGCCCAGGAACAGGTAGTACGCAATCAGGCGCCGAAGCGGCCGATCGGACCCAAGGGTGAGGACGTCGATGATCGAACTCAATGAACGCATGTACGCTCCTTATCGGAATTGCAGCAGCCCTGTTCAGGCATGGACTCCGCCTATTTATAGTAGTGACGTGTTCCGCACGCTACCCGGACGTCCTTTTGCCCGTGGTGCCGGCCGGAACTCCGGTCGGCGCTGGTTGCTCCCTTGCACCGCCTGTGCCGGTCGAGGCAGGATTACTTTTCGGTATTCGAGCGCACTCGCCCGCCCCGGCAGTTCTCGCGTGGCCGGCCCATGTTCAGGGCGTTGCCCGCACTCTTCCACACCCCGTCCCGGCGGGGGTCTGCCCCGCCGTCAAGATGGCCGGGTCCGCAAAGAATGACGCCGTGAAGTCCCGACTCCTCACCTTCCCCTGACCTCACTACGATTCCCTTTGCTGCGAGGCCAGCAGCAATCGCCGGAGAGATCTTTGACGCCTCCCCGTTGAAGCTGCTGCCGCGGGCATAGATGTTCGGGAGATCTATCGCCTTTTGCATCGGAAGATTCCACGCGAGAAGCCCGACGAGCAGCTTCGCATTGTACGCTAGAATCGCCGATCCCCCGGGCGATCCAAGGGCAGCGTGAAAATTTCCGTTCTTGTCGAGAATGATGATCGGCACCATCGACGAACGCGGCCGCTTCCCGGCGGCGACGGCATTTGCGACAGGTTTGTCATCGACTGTCGGCGAGTAGGAGAAATCGGTCATCTCGTTGTTCAGCACGAACCCGCTCACCACCCGTCCCGACCCGAACACCGACTCGACTGTCGTGGTCATCGACACGACATTCCCTTGCTTGTCGACTATCACGAAGTGACTCGTCCCAGCTGCCTCGTTCGTCGCATCAGCAGTCCTGGCGGAGCCACGCGGTGAGCCCGCGAGTGGAGGCGCTCCGGCTCGCTCGCCAATCAGCGCGGCGCGTGATGCGACATATGCCGAGTCGAGCATTCCTTCGACCGGAACATTCACGAAGCCTGGATCCGCGATGAACTGATCGCGGTCCGCGTACATGATGCGGCCTGCCTCGGCGAAGAGGTACCACGATTGCGGATCGTCAGGTCCGCGCGATGCAATGTCGGTATGCTCGAGTATTCCGAGGAGTTGAAGAAGCGACGGCCCGCTTGATGGCGGAGGAGGCACACAAACCGTGTAGCCGCGAAACGGCCTGCAAACTGGCGTGCGTTCGACGGGCTGATATGCAGCAAGATCCGCCAAGGTCATCGATCCCGGAATCGGCTGCCCCGCGACGCGATCGACAATCGCCTGCGCAATCGGACCGGTCAGCAGTGCGCGCGGGCCGCGCGCGGACAGCTCCCGCATCGCATTACCATACGCCGGGTTCCGGAAGGTGTCGCCCACTTTTATCGGAGCCCCGTCGGCGCGAACGAAGAGCGTCGCAACATCCGGCCTCGATGCCCTGACGCTCGCGCTGTTGACGAATCTTCCGAGACGCGGTGGAACCCGAAAGCCCGAATCCGCCGCGATCATCGCAGGCTTCATAAGCCTGGCCCACGGCAGCTTTCCAAAGCGTGAATGCGCAACACCCAGCATCGGCATCGCGCCGGGAACTCCTGTCGCGCGTCCGCTGGTGATGGCGTCAG
>JAYUWU010000030.1:0-2299 GCA_043753365.1 Gemmatimonadaceae bacterium
CCGCCTTCGGACAGCGCCTTGTGGCCACCGATGCGTCGCGAGGAGCCACCCTTGGCGGCACCGGCAACCGACGCGCGCTGCACTGTTTCCTCGACGAGCGAATTCCATTCGCCGCACACATCGCAGCGACCCGCCCAGCGTGGATGCTCCGCTCCGCAGTTCGCGCAGCGATAAATGCTCCTCGCTTTCGGCGTCACTGCTCCTGCGAGCGTGCCGAGTAGTTCTCGAATCGCGTGAAGGTCTTGTTGAAGAAGAGGTTCACAAGACCTGTAGGACCGTTACGCTGCTTGCCCACGATTATTTCTGCCCGTCCCTCGAGAGCGTTGCCGTCCTTGTCCACAGGGCCGTCGTACATCTCCTGCCGGTAGATGAACATGACGAGATCCGCATCCTGCTCGATCGCGCCCGATTCGCGTAGATCCGACAGCTGCGGCCTTTTGTTGTCGCCGGTACGCTGTTCTGGCGCGCGTGATAGCTGAGACAGCGCTACGACAGGCACACGAAGCTCGCGAGCGAGACCTTTGAGCGAGCGGGAGATGTAGCTGATCTCCTGCTGCCTGCTCTCGGTGTTGGACGGGCCCTGCATCAGCTGGAGATAGTCGACGACTATGAGGCCGATGTCGTTGTCGATCTTGAGGCGACGAGCTTTCGACCGCATCTCGAGCAGCGTGATTCCCGGAGTATCGTCAATCCAGATCGGCGCATGCATGAGTGTACCGGCGGCACTGGCCAGCCGCATGAACTCGTCATCGTGAAGCTTGCCTTTGCGTAGCCGCTGCGCGTCGACGCGTCCCTCCGATGTGAGAAGGCGCTGCACCAGCTGCTCCTTGCTCATTTCGAGCGAGAAGAACGCCACAGGAATGTTTCCGTCGAGTGCGGCATTCTGGGCGATGTTGAGGACGAAAGCGGTTTTTCCCATCGATGGGCGAGCCGCGACGATGATGAGGTCTGACTTCTGGAAACCTGCCGTCAGCTCGTCAAGATCCTTGAACCCGCTTGGAACACCAGTGATCGATTCGCCGCTCGTGCGCAGCTCCTCGAGCCGTTCCATCGTCGGGAAGAGCAGCTCCTTGATGCGCGCAAAGCCTTCGTTCCCGCGGCTCTGGTTGACCTCGAAGATCTTGTTTTCTGCCTGGTCCACAAGTTCGCTTGCCGGCAACGCGGACTCGAAAGCCTCCGTGACAATGGCTGTCGAAACCTCGATCAGGCGGCGCCGAAGCGCCTTTTCGCGGACGATCTTCGCGTGATACTCGACGTTGGCCGAAGTCGGAACAGCGTCGATGAGAAACGCGATGTAGTCCCTGCCCCCGCTTGCCGCCAGCTCATTAGTCCGCGACAGCTCCTCCGAGAGCGTCAGCGGATCGATTACATCGCCGCGCTCCTGGAGCGAGAGCATCGCCCTGAAGATGCGGCGGTTTCCCTCGCGGTAGAACATCGTGTCGTTGACATATTCGACGGCACGCAACGCGGCGTCCCCGTCCATGAGCATGGCGGAGAGCACTGCATGCTCAGCGTCTTCTGACCACGGTGGCTGGCGTTCGGAGTACGGATCACGCGCCTGTGGCGCTATCGAGTATTCTACGGGCGAGCTTGACATCTTCCCAAGTGGGGCGTTTCCACGACGGATTCCGAAGAAGGGCCGCGGGGTGGTATGTGACGACGAGCGGAATGCCGTGGTAGCGATGGACCTCCCCCCGGAGCTTCCCGATGGGCGTCTTCGTGTTGAGAAGAGTCTGCGCTGCAAAGGTCCCGAACGCAACGATTACTTTCGGTTTTATCAGCTCCAGCTGCCTTACGAGATACGGACTGCAGGCTTCGATCTCGTCCGGAGCAGGATTCCGGTTCCCGGGCGGCCGGTGCTTGACGACGTTCGTTATGAAGACTTCTTCGCGGCTGAGGTCGACGGCCGCGAGAATCTTCGTAAGCAGCGCGCCCGCTGCTCCCACGAAGGGGAGGCCCGTTTCGTCCTCGGTCGCGCCAGGTCCTTCCCCAACGCACACAAGCTTGGCATTCGCGGCGCCCTCACCGGGAACGCCCTTGTTTGCCGTCTTGTAAAGCGGGCAGCGGGTGCACTTGATGACCGAATGCGCAATCGCCTCGATCGAATCGAGATCGACGATTCCGGAATTGAAGAGCTCGTCTGATGAAGTGCGGGCACTGAGCCCGGCGCGAGGCTCGGGCGCCATCGGTTGCACAGGTGCCGGTGAAACTGCCGCAGCGGCCGGGCCTCCAAGCGCGGATCGCCAGTCGCCCTTGATGTCGGTGGCCAACTCTCGCGGGGTGGCAGGCCGGTCCCCCC
>JAYUWU010000031.1:0-48114 GCA_043753365.1 Gemmatimonadaceae bacterium
CATGCGAGCCAGTTCGTAAAATCACGGATGTTGCTCGTGGTCGTCGGTAACATCGATCGTGCCCATATAGAGCGGCTCGTATCGGGGACCCTCGCCGCACTCCCGCAGGGCAGCTATACATGGACGCTGCCGGAACGCATTCCTGAGCGGGCTTCGTCGGTCGTGATCGAGCAGCGCGAGCTGCCGACCAACTACATACTCGGCTACTTCAGTGGTCCGCTCGCCAACAGCGATGATTATCACGCGCTTCGGATTGCGACTTCAGTACTTACCGGGCGGATGTTCGCGGAAATACGCACGCGGCAGAATCTCACGTATGACGTGCACGCGCCCTTTCTCGACAAGGCCGCGAGCGCCGGCGGGCTCTCGATCTCCACAGTAGCGCCGGATACCGCGCTCACCCTCATGTACCGTGCAGTCCGGGAGCTTCAGGAGGGACTACTGGATCCGGCGGGACTCGAAATGCTCGAGCGACAATTCCTGACTGAATATTTTCTCGACAACGAGACTAATGATGCCCAGGCAAACTTCCTTGCGAGGGCGCAGCTTTACCGGGGTGACTACCGAACGGCCGACAAGTTCGTCGAGGAGCTGAAGGGCGTCACTCCGGAGGCGGTTCGGCGGGTCGCCAGGACGTATATGAAGGGAATCCGGTTTGCATATGTGGGTGATCCGCGGCGTCTTCGCCGGGACCGTATTACGCGTTTCTAGCCGCCCGGGGATCGGGATTATCGGAGGGGTAACCGCGTTGCATTCATGGGGGCTTGTGAATAAGTTCACAATGTCTCGCGAGGGCCCTCGCGAGAGGACTTTTATAACCCAAGTTGTACCTAGTACGGCACTGGAGGCCTCTAGAAAATGCGTTTATACGGAATTACGCTCGCAGCGAGTGCGATCGTTCTCGGCGCTTGCGCCGGTGGAGATGGAACTGCCGCCGATACGTCGGCAGTAGCGATCGACACCTCGATGTCAGCAACACCTGCGGCCGCTCCTGCGGCAGCTGGCGGCACGGCAACGGCTGCCCCGATCACGGGCACCACGCACGAAGTCAAGATGCTTGGCGATGCACAGGGCTATCGCTTCGAGCCTGCCAACATCACGGTGAAGGCCGGAGACGGGATTCGCTTCCTGATGGTCAGCGGCGGACCGCACAACGTGGCATTCGATGCCGCAACCGTTCCTGCTGACGTCCAGGGGCAGCTTGACGCGAACATCTCGGAGAAGATGGGACAGCTTTCCAGCACCATGAAGATGAACGCCGGTGAGACGATCACGGTGTCTTTTGCCAACATCAAGGCCGGAAAGTACCCGTACCACTGCACGCCGCATCTTGCGCTTGGAATGAAGGGCGAGATCACCGTCGAGTAGTTTTCCTGATTGAATCCAAAAACGGGGGCATCGAAAGATGCCCCCGTTTTCTTTGGCTCGTGCCGCTGGGCGCTCACCTTGCATATTTGAAGTGATATGAGCCGTCCTTTTGGAAGCGCGAGCTATTGGTGGATGTCAGCTCGCTCGAAAAATGCCTCCCGGCGATTTGCGGTGATGGGGATCGTCGGCGGCCTGGTATTCATCGCCGCTCTGATGGCCTTCGTACTGGTCCCCAGGCAGGCGACAAGAGCCGCGGTACAGGTTTCGGCAATTCTCGAGGAAAGACCGGACTCAGCGGGCGTCCTCGTAGAGCGCAATCGCGCAGCGGCCCAGATTGCCGCAGTGGATTCCGCGCTGCAGATCGCGAGGACCGTCGTTGCACAGGCACCTGTTCAGGTTGTCGATACTTTCCCCCCTCAGGCCATCGCTCGCCGGCAGGCAGTTTCGCGCGATGTCACGACTCTCAACAGGCTCATAGACCGCGCCAACAACGCGCCACTTCCGTCTTCATACCGGGCCCTGGCAACGTCGGCGCCGCTGGCAAGTGATCCGCAGGTTCAGCCTCTACTCGACCAGTTGTCGGAAATCGAGCGTGAGCGGGATGCCTTTGGCGCTGTCGGTGGAGTAGATCCGGTTTATGTCGCACTTACGTCACGCGCGACGGCGGTTGGACGTTCGATTCAGGCTGTGGCCGAAGTCCGTCGTTCATCCCTGAGGCAGGAGCTTTCGACACTTCGGCCGCCCCCAGCCCCGGCGGCCCCGCGGATCAACGTAGACACGGCAGCTTATCTCGCGCGGAAGGCGGATGCCCAACGCGCGTATGCGAGTGCATCCGCGACGCTTGCGCAGGTCAGGGCGACAAACGAACGCATCGATCGCGAAGCAGCGAGGTCGCGCAATCTTGCGAATGTCGGTGCTCCCCCGCTTGCGATGCTTGCGGCCGCTCTCGTGCTCGCGCTGACAGCAGGATTCGCGGCGGCGCTGTTCGTCGAGCTCAAGAATCCCAGCGTCGCGGATCTGCGAGAGGCGGAAAACGTCACAGGTGTCAGAGTCCTCACTGTAATCGAGCCGTCAGAAATTCTTGCCGAACGAAGCCGCCGCCAGGCGGACGCATCGGATCCTCCTTTGATCGATGTTGTGTCGGAAGGATACCGTCGTCTCTATCTCCATCTTGCTGCAACCGGGGCTAACGTTCCGATCGTAACAGTGGCCGGGGACGATGCAGCAATCGTCGCAACCGTCGCAGCGAACATTGCAGCGGCAGCGGCTTACGAAGCGCGCAGTACACTGCTCGTAGATGTTGACCCTGCAAGCTCCACGATCGCTGCGGTTTTCAGGATTTCCTCGAACCCGGGACTTGCCGGGATCATGGCCGGGACATCCGATTGGCCGGAAGCGATCGTGCAGACCACTATCGGTCGCGATCGCGTCCTCGACGTTCTGCCAAGCGGCTCAAGCAGACCGAGTGCGGCAGGGGCCGAAGTTGCCAAGCGAATCAGGGGAGATTTCGCAAGAATGGAGCGGCGGTATGACCTGGTTGTCATTGCTGCGCCAACGGCGTATCTCCTGCGAGGATCTGACAGCATCGTTCCGGGCCCTGACGTAGTTTTGTGTGCACGGGTCACGCGTACGAGAATCGCTCGCCTGAAGGAATCCGTGGAGAAGCTCCGTGCGAACGATCTACGGATTCACGGACTCGTGTTGTGGAACGACGACATGCCGGTGATCGAAGCTCATCATGAACCAAAGGAGCCGCGCCGCTCCGGAACACCCGGCAATTCAACACTCGTAGGAGCGCGCTAGATCCGATGGCCGAAACAATGCTGGACCTCAGTGCCCTGCCCCGAGCCGAGGCATATGACGAGCTGGTGATGCAGGTCGATGCGGTGCTCGAGGGAATTCACGACGAAGTTGCAGCGATGGCGACTATCAGCGCCCTGATTCACCACGCTTTCGGCCACCTCTGGACCGGATTCTATCGAGTCGCTGAGCCCGGACAGCTTCTCCGCATCGGACCGTATCAGGGAACGCTGGGGTGTATGGAAATTCGCTTCGGGCGGGGAGTGTGCGGCACGTCAGCGGCCGAGAAGCGCACCGTGATCGTAGATGACGTCACTGCATTCGATGGACACATCACCTGCGATCCGAGATCCCGCTCGGAAATCGTCGTGCCCGTGTTCGACAGGGCCGGCGAGTTGGTTGCAGTGCTCGACATCGACTCTGACAAAGTCGCGTCGTTCGATGAGCGGGATCGCGAAGGGCTCGAGAAAATCGTGAAGTGGTTCGCGAGACAGCCATGACGACAAAAGGGTATTCGGACGCTATCAATCATGCTTTCGCTTTTGCCGCCAAGCATCACGACAGGCAGGTAAGAAAAGGGACCAAGCTTCCCTACCTTACTCACCCTGCCAACGTTGCCGTGATACTGACGCGATACGGACGCGACGAGCGAACCATCGTCGCTGGCGTGCTGCACGATGTCGTCGAGGATTGCGTGAAGGATGGCTATACGCGCCAGATGCTCGAGCAGAGAATCGGAGAGAAGTTCGGTGCCGACGTTCTCGAGACGGTACTCGGCGTGACATACCGGCATCTCGATGATGACGGCGTCGAGATGGAGGCTGATCAGCGCAAGGAGGATTACCTCGCGAGGCTGAGCGATGCGAACGAGTCGGCGCTGTGGGTCTGTGCTGCCGACAAGGTGCACAACTCGAACTCAATTCTTTCAGATCTGCGACGCACGGAAGACCCGCATTCGGTCTGGTCGAGATTCAAGGCAGGCAAAGCCGGCACCGTCAAATGGTATCGCGATGTGCTCGTGCGCCTGGAAGAAATCGGATTCGACGAACCGATAGTCGGAGAGCTGCGCGCTTCGGTCGCCGCACTGGAGTCTGCCTAGTCCGGCATTCCGGACGCGATCAGCGCGGGAGAATACGTTCGCTCCACGTAATCCTCGAGAATGTGCAGGAACTCGGGAACGATGTTCTCGCCCTTGAGGGTGACCATCAGCTTGCCGTCCACGTAAACCGGCGCCTTCGGGTCCTCGAACGTTCCGGGCAGTGAGATTCCGATGTTCGCATGCTTCGACTCGCCCGGTCCATTCACCACGCATCCCATTACTGCCACCTTGAGATCGGTGACGCCGGGATAACGATCTCTCCACACGGGCATCTGCTCGCGGAGATAAGTCTGGATGTCTTCCGCCATGTGCTGGAAGAATGTCGACGTTGTGCGACCGCAGCCCGGACAAGCGGTAACCTGCGGGTTGAAGCGGCGCAGCTCGAGCGACTGAAGTATCTGCTGCGCGATCTGCACCTCTTCGGTGCGGTCGCCTCCTGGCCGCGGCGTGAGCGACACCCGAATTGTGTCGCCGATTCCTTCTGAGAGCAGGATTGCGAGTGCAGCGGCACTCGAGATGATTCCCTTAGAGCCCATCCCTGCTTCGGTAAGGCCGAGATGAAGCGGGTAGTCGCAACGTGACGCGAGGCGACGGTACACTTCAATGAGGTCGGGAACTCCGGATACCTTGGCCGAAATGATGATTGCCTCATGAGGAATCCCCGATTCCTCCGCCAGCTCGGCCGACCGGAGTGCGCTCTCGAGCATCGCTTCGATGTAGACGTCCTTTGCATCGAGCGGTTCCGCACTCACGGCGTTGGCGTCCATCATCTGCGTCAGGAGATCCTGGTCGAGCGAGCCCCAGTTTACGCCTATGCGAACTGCCTTCCGGTTTTCAGCGGCTATGCGCGCGATGATGCTGAAATTCTCGTCGCGTCGCTTGGTTCCGACGTTGCCGGGATTGATGCGGTACTTTGCGAGAACGCGAGCGGTTTCCGGGTACCTGGCGAGAAGAAGGTGGCCGTTGTAATGGAAATCGCCGACGAGCGGCACGCTCACGCCCATGTCGGCAAGGCGACTTGCGATCTCCGGGACTGCGGCAGCGGCCTCGTCGTTGTTGACGGTGATCCGAACAAGCTGGGATCCTGCCGCCGCGAGATCGGCCACCTGCGTGGCGGTCCCGGTTGCGTCTGCCGTATCGGTGTTCGTCATCGACTGCACGACGACCGGATGGGATGAACCAACCGGAACTCCGCCAACGATGGCGGTGACGGATTTTCTGCGCGGCTTGAATGTCACTGATAGTTTTGACGGGCTACCGATAAAGCTAATTCCTGAATGGAGCTCGAGTATGACTGATAAGCCCGTATCGACCGCGCCTTCATGGAAAGCGCGCCACTGGCGCAAGCTGATCGTGACTGCGGTTCTGCTTGGCCCCTTGCTGCTGTTCGCCGGCTGGACGGCGCTGACACTGAGCTATGCATTCTCGACGGGAGAGAGAGCTGGCTACGCGCAGAAGCTTTCCAAGCGCGGATGGCTGTGCAAGACATGGGAGGGAGAACTCGCGATGGTGAATCTTCCGGGTGCGATGCCCGAGATTTTCATGTTCAGCGTGCGAAACGATTCGATTGCACATCTTCTCGAACGGAACCTCGGCAAGCGTGTGTCGCTGGCATATTCACAGCATCGAGGAGTGCCGACGTCATGTTTCGGGGAAACCCAATATTACATCACAAATGTGCGCTTGCTTGAACCTTGAACAATTTTCTATTGACCGCATTTCCTGACGGTTGTATGCTTTCGCCCGAGTAACCCGGCCTTGGGAGCCCTGTCAGGGATCCTCGAGTGCTACATCGGCGAGGTTCATAGTGAGCCAAGCCACCAAGTTGTCTCGAGACGGAGTTCACGGCCGTAATCGGGATTTTCTACCAGGAGCAGGAATGCGTACGACCGGCAAGGTAAAGTGGTTCAACGATGCGAAGGGATTTGGCTTCATCACCCCTGACAACGGGCAGAAAGACTGTTTCGTGCATTACAGCGCGATATCCGGCAACGGATTCAAGTCTCTCGCCGAAGGTGACACGGTGGAGTTCGACATCGTCGAAGGGCAGAAGGGTCCTGCTGCCGAGAACGTCACGAAAAGCGGCTGAGGCGGGGTTCCGCGGTATTGAATTGGATGGGGCGCTCAAAAGGCGCCCCATTCTTTTTACCTGCTTCCTGGCCGGCCGCGGCGAGGCACAGGCGAGATCTCGACCGCGTACGCCAGGCGCGCTGACACGGCGGTCCTGAGTTGGGCCAGGTCCAGCCGAACTTCGCAGGTCCCGGTCGAGTACACGGACCCCTCGGTGGCTGCGAGCTCCTGCGCAATACGGAGTGCCCGGGCTGTCGGGATTTCGAGCGACCGGATCAGGCGTAGTGCGGTTTCGAGGACAACTACTGCCTCAGAAGTGAGACGTCTCGCGATCCCTTGCCTTGCCTGGAAGACTCCGGGCACGCGGTAATGCGACAGCGTGTTGTCGATCCATTTCACCGGGACATCGAGTGCAAGTGCCACAGTGGCAACGGTATAGCCTCGCATCCATTAATATCCTTAAATAAAAGGATATTAACAAGTAGCACACTCAGGGTGCACGGGTGCAACAATTGCCACCTCATGGCTGTACTCATGAACAACTCATGAGCGCTGGCAGCAAAAACTCGATCAACCACAGTTCATGCACGGAGCAAGACATATGAAAGGCTTCTCATTGGCGATCGCCGCGTTGGCAGTAGCAGCTTTTGGCAGCACTGCATCGGCACAGTCGACCAAGCCCATCAGTCTCGGAGTCTCCCTGGGCGCTTCGATTCCCACAGGCGATTTTGGCGACCTTTACCAGACCGGCTACAACGGCACGGTATCACTCGGCTTCAACTCGGTCGGAACACCCCTCGGCCTTCGCGTCGACGGCATGTTCAACAGCTTCCCCGACAGAAGTGATCTCGTGATTCCGCGCCCCGACTATCGCATCCTTGGCGCGAACGCGAACCTCGTCTACGCGCTGCCTGGCGTTGGCATCCGTCCCTATCTCATTGGCGGCGGCGGCATCTACGGCCAGAAGCCTGACATCGATGGCGCGGAAACGACAACCGACTTCGGGTTGAATGGCGGACTCGGCGCATCGTTCCAGCTGAGCGGGTTCAGGACGTTCATCGAGGCGCGCTATCACCACATTATGTCTGACAACGCGACTCAGTTCGTTCCCGTGACGTTCGGCATAAGCTTCTAAGGCCGGCCGGGTTGAAAAAAGCCGGGCAGATTATCTGCCCGGCTTTGCATTTAAGGTAGTTAGTTACCAACCTAACTTCGGATCAATTCGCCACCGCAGCGGTCGCCGCTGCGATCTGATCTTTCACCGCACGCGGGCCAGTGCCTCCGGGAACCCCGCGCCGGGCGACTGATTGAGCGGGATCGAGAGCGCTCATGACATCGTCGCCGAATAGCGCGTTGGTCGAGGCGAAGCTCGTCAGCGGGAGAGCAGTAAGCTCACACCCCTTCTTCTCCGCCTCGCGAATCAGCGATCCCACCGCTTCATGCGCGTCGCGGAACGTCGCTCCCTTCCCCACCAGATAATCCGCCAGATCCGTCGCCATCATCGTGCTCGACAGTGCATCACTCATTCGCTTCCTGTCGAACGTGATCTCGTCCAGCGTGCCGGCAACTGCCGGAAGAACGAGGAGCATCAGGTCGACCGCGCCGAAGAGCGCGCGCTTATCGTCCTGAAGATCCTTGTTGTACCCGCTCGGTAAACCCTTGAGGGTCGCAAGAAGTGTCGTGAGGTCGCCAAGCGTGCGCGCGCCGGATCCGCGGGCAAGCTCGAGCGCGTCGGGGTTGCGCTTCTGCGGCATCATGCTGGATCCCGTGGTGAACGCTTCGCCAAACTTCACAAATCCGAACTCGCTCGAACCATACAGAATGAGATCTTCAGACAATCGCGAGAGATGCGTACCGATCAACGCTACGGCAAACAGCATCTCGGCTATGAAATCCCTGTCGCCGACAGCGTCGATGCTGTTAGGCGAAAGTGAGTTGAAGCCAAGCTTCTCTTTCAGAAGATCACGCGAGATGGGATACGCAGAACCGGCGATCGCGCCGGAACCGAGCGGCAGCACAGATGTCGAGCGCGCAACTGAGGCGATCCGGGCCCGATCCCGCTCGAGAGGCCAGAAATGCGAAAGCATCCAGTGTGCGCCGGAAACGGGCTGTGCGCGCTGGAGATGAGTGTACGACGGCATCATGTCGCTCTCGAGCGTCTTTGCCTGGTCGATCATCGTCTGCTGAAGTACGCGTACTGCGTCGTCGAGCGCTGATGTAGCCGCGATCGTCCACAGCCGGGTAGCTGTGGCGACCTGGTCGTTTCGGCTGCGTCCGGTATGAAGCTTCGACGCAACCTCGCCGGCCTCGTCGTGCAGCATCCGGTCGATCATCGTGTGAACGTCTTCATCCGACGCTTGGGGCAGGGCGCCAGCGGCAATCTTGTCGCCGACCGCGCTCAGGCCGTTCTGAATCTGCGCGCTCTCGTCGGCAGTGAGGACACCTGCCTCATTGAGTGCAGATGCCCACGCCTGCGAAAGCCGGATGTCATGCGGCCACAACCGGAAGTCGATACCGATCGATCGATTGAGCGCATCGAGCGCTTCCGCAGTAGGCACTGAGAAGCGGCCGCCCCACAACTTATGAGACTTCTTCGGCTCCGTCACTGCGTCAGTCTTGCCACGTGCCGGCGAGTACCGGCGGTTCCTCCGCGGGGGTAACCGGCGCGACAGCCTTGGCTGCGAGCTCCTGATCTCGCAGCGCGCGAACCCGGTCGGGCAGGGAATAGAGGCGGATGAATCCCGCGGCATCGCTCTGCTGATAGACGTCGTCCTCGCCGAACGTCACGAAGCGCTCATCGTACAGCGCGTACTCGCTGGCGCGGCTCACCACGGACACAGTTCCCTTATAGAGCTTGAGTGTAACGCCACCGGTGACGCGCTCCTGCGTAACGTTGACGAACGCATCGTAAGCCTCACGCTCAGTGGTCCACCACCGTCCCTCGTAAACGAGATCAGCGTAACGCGGCGCGATCAGGTCCTTCGCGGCGAGTGTCCGCCTGTCGAGAATCAGCTGTTCGAGCTCGCTGTGCGCGGTGTAGAGAAGTGTTCCGCCCGGCGTCTCATAGACACCGCGCGACTTCATGCCGACGAGCCTGTCTTCGACAAGATCGATACGGCCTACGCCGTGTTTTCCCGCAATCCGGTTGAGCGTCGTAAGGATCGCAACTGGATCGAGAAAAACTCCGTTCACCGCGACCGGCGTACCTTCGTTAAATCCGATGGAAACCTGTTCTGGCTCATCAGGAGCAAGCTCAGGGGCCGTCGTGAGCATGAAGAGGTCTGCCGGTGGCTCCTGAGACGGGTCCTCGAGTACCCCGCCTTCGTGAGAGATATGCCAGATATTTCGGTCGCGTGAGTAGATCTTCTCGCGCGATGCAGTGACAGGCACCGCATGCTTCTCGGCGTACTCAATCGCGTCCTCGCGGCTACGGATGTCCCACTCGCGCCACGGCGCGATCACAGGGAGATCAGGCGCAAATGCCGCGTATGTGAGCTCGAACCGTACCTGATCGTTGCCCTTGCCGGTGCAGCCATGCGCGAGCGCATCAGCGCCGACGCGACGCGCTACCTCAACCTGCCGGCGCGCGATCAAGGGCCGGCCCATCGATGTGCCGAGTAGATACTTGCGGCCGTAGATCGCTCCTGCACGGAGGGTAGGCCAGATGAAATTCTGGATGAACTCCTGGCGCAGGTCTTCGATGTAGCACTCGTCCGCGCCCGAAGCGAGCGCTTTTGCCCGCACGCCCTCGAGCTCGTCGCCCTGTCCGATGTCAGCGGCAACGCAGATGATGCGCGCGCCGTCGTAGTGCTCCTTGAGCCAGGGGACGATGATCGATGTGTCGAGTCCGCCTGAATAGGCCAGGGCAATTGTCTTTGTCATTTCGCTCCTAAATATCTATTCATTCCAACCGTATATTTAATCAGTCCCGTACCGAGGGTCAATACAGCACTGGCGGTGGCCCTCGCGCAGCCGCACCAGAGGTAGTAACGTCTCGCATGGCAAACAAGAGAGAGCGACAGTCCGCGATTCTCGAGATCGTCGAGCAGCGGGTAGTCAGCAGCCAGGAAGATCTTCGAAAGCTCCTGCTTCACCGGGGATGGGACGTTACGCAGGCGACTCTGTCGCGCGACCTGCGCGAGCTCCGGCTGGCACGGGTTCCGACACCTGAGGGCGCGCGCTACGCAATCACCGACGGGAGCATCGACGAGAGCCGGGCGGCCCTCGAGACGCTCCTCCCGCAGCTTTTCCTGCGGATCGATGGTGTCAGTGAGCTCATCGTGCTTCGCACAGTACCAGGAGGTGCCCAGCCGATCGCGGCAGCTCTCGACGGAGAGGGCTGGCCGGATATTCTGGGCACGATCGGAGGCGACGATACCATCCTCGTCGTATGTCGCTCGGGACTCGCCCGGGACCGCGTTGTCCGCCGGCTCAAGGCGCTTGCGGGAGAGCCTCAATAGAAGTCTTGTCCGGTCGCGGATGTAATGTTATGCATTATGAGTGCATAAACTTCCGGTCGGAGTCCTCGGCGCAAGCGGCTATGCGGGGCGCGAGCTGTGTCTGCTCGTCCGCCAGCATCCGCAAATGGAACTGTTGTTCGCTGCGGCCCACGGCCAGCGCGGACAGACTGTGCGCGTCGGTGGAAAAGATCTAACGTTCATTGCGACCGACGATGCACCGCTCGGCGACGCCGCCCTGGTCTTCAGTGCGATGCCCCACGGAGCATCGATCGAGTGGGTCGAGCGGGCTCGCGGTGCGGGGGCGAAGGTTGTCGACCTGTCGTCAGACCTGCGTCCCGGGCACGCGCGAACCGACAACCTCGGAGCGGCGCCCTACGGGCTGACTGAGCTCGCCCGCGCGGAAGTGGCCGGAGCAGACCTAGTTTCGAATCCCGGTTGTTATCCGACTGCGATTCTCCTTGCGCTCGCGCCGCTCGCACAAGCTGGTCTGCTTCAGAAAGACTCGACGATCACAGTGAACGCGGCGAGCGGGGTGACAGGAGCGGGCTATTCACCGAAGCCTGAGCTCCTCTTCGCTGAGATCAGTGAAGACTTTCGCGCGTATGCAGTTGGCAACAATCACCGGCACCTGATCGAGATGCGATCGGTTCTCGCCGACCTGGGTTCAGCAATCGATCTCGTCTTCACCCCACATCTGCTTCCAGTCGCCCGGGGAATTCTTGCGACCACAGTAGTTCGTGTGAACAGCGTTCTCGGTGATCCCCTCGCTCCGTGGAAGGCGGCGTATGCAGGGGAGCCCTTCATCGAGGTGAGCCAGACCGCGCCAGCGCTTCACGACGTCATTCGCCGGAACAACGTCGTCATCTCGGCGACTCACGCTGAAAACACGACATCCCCGACGCTGATTATCACGTCTGCAATCGACAACCTGACAAAGGGCGCAGCTGGGCAGGCCGTACAGAACGGCAATCTCATGCTTGGCCTCGACGAAACGCTGGGCCTCCCGCGATGACTGTCGTCGTAAAGCTCGGTGGGCGGGTTCAATCCGATCCGAACCTCGGCACTGCTGTTCGCGAGCTTTGGGAGTCCAGCGGCAACGCCCTCTGCATCGTTCATGGCGGCGGCGATGAAGTCACCGCGCTTCAGCGCCAGCTTGGGCGGGAGCCGACGTTCATTAACGGGAGACGCGTCACCACCGACTATGACGTCGACCTCGTCCGCATGGTGCTGTCGGGAAGCGCGAACAAGCGCCTGGTCGCGTCGCTTACGTCCTCCGGACTTCCTGCTGCCGGTGTGTCGGGTGAAGATGGCGGGCTGCTGCCTGCTGAGCCCATTGATCCCGGGACGTTCGGAAGGGCAGGCAAGCCAGTGATTCCACAAACGCGAATCATCGAGGTGTTGCTCTCTGGTGGGTTTCTTCCTGTGATCTCCCCCGTTGCCAGTGATGCATCGTCGCCGGGCGGCGGAGCTCTCAATGTGAACGGTGATGATGCCGCGGGTGCGATCGCGGCCGCGCTGAAAGCCGACCTGTGGATGATCGCCGACGTGCAGGGCGTGCTCGATGAGAACGGGGCACTGATCCCGCAACTCGATGATTCACAAATGCAGGCCCTTGTCGACGCCGGCACCGTCAACAGGGGAATGTTTGCGAAGCTGGAAGCAGGCTTTACCGCGCTGCAGCGTGGATCGCCGACTGTGCGCATTGCGTCGATCGAGGCGTTCTCGAGCGACAGCAGCGGGACATTTCTTTCATTGACCCCGAGCTTGAAATGACGAACACACTTATCGAGCCGTCAGTGAGCAGTCCCAACGACATCCTTGGGACATACAAGCGTGCGCCGATGCGCTTCGTGAGAGGTGAGGGTGTCGAACTGTTCGACGAGGAAGGCAAGTCGTATCTCGATTTCGCTTCAGGCATCGCGGTGAACGCGCTGGGTTATGGAGATCCAGGGGTTCGCGATGTCATGCGTAACGTGATCGACTCCGGAATCATACACGTCTCGAATCTCTACAGAACGGAAGCGGGTGAGCGTCTCGCACACTTCCTCGTCGAGAACTCGTTCGCATCGAATGTCTTCTTCTGTAATTCCGGCGCGGAAGCAAACGAGGGAGCGTTCAAGTTTGCGAGGCGATGGGGAAGGGCAGTGGGAAGCGATGCGAAAACCGGGATAGTTGCACTGCGTGGAGGATTCCATGGCAGACTGTTCGCCTCACTGGCAGCGACGGACAGGCCATCGTACAGGGCACCGTTCCGTCCGCTTGCCGGCGGCGTGAGCATCTGCGAACGCGAGCAAGTCGAGCTCGACGCGGCGCTCGACGGAGACACTGTCGCGGCAGTGATCGTCGAGCCTGTGCAGGGAGAAGGTGGTGTGCGGGTGGTTGAGCCCGAGTTGCTTCGCTATCTCCGGAAAATTACGTCAGAGCGCGGAATTGCTCTCATCTTCGACGAGATCCAGTGCGGGCTGGGGAGGCTTGGAACTTTCATGGCGTACGAGAAGGTGGGCGTGACGCCTGACATGGTGACTCTGGCGAAGCCGCTCGCTGGCGGACTCCCGATGGGTGCCGTTCTGGTCTCAGGAGAAATTGCTGCGACGATAAAGCCGGGAGATCATGGAACGACTTTCGGCGGCGGGCCGATGGTCGCGGCTGTGGCTGACTACGTCGTCCGCAGGCTTGCAGACCCTGTGCTTCTCGCATCAGTGACCGAAAATGGAGCGTGGCTTGGGCAGCAACTGTCAGCGATCGCGAAGGGAAGTGGAAAGGTGCGTGCGGTTCGTGGCGCAGGTTACATGTGGGGTGTCGATGTGGTCGAGTCGGCGGCTGCAGTGATAGAGCGCGGGTGGGGTGCCGGGATCCTGATAATCTCGGCAGGTGATCACACGTTGCGCCTGTTGCCTCCGCTTACCGCAACGCGGGCGGATCTCGAGCGCGGCATCCGGATACTGAGCGGGATTCTTTCCTGATTCCTCGCGCGGTCTTGCGCGTGACGGTGCATGAAGTCCTTTTGAGATCTGATGAAGAAGCGACGTGATGCTGGATCGAAGCCGCAACTCAAGGCGCTGTGGCAGGCAATGGACGAAGCCGTGTTCGGGGCCGAGCGAACACTCAATCTTCGGGAACTGCTGCCGTCGGCTGCGGAAGCGCGCGCGCGTGCTGATGTGTGGTTGAGGGCGCGGCAGGTGACACGGACCGAAGAGGTACTCATCATTACCGGCCGCGGCAATCAAAGCGTCGGTGGAACCGGAATCATCCGTCAGGAGATTCTCGAAATGATGCCGGCATTGAGGCGGAAGGGAATCGTCGAAAGCTGGCGGGAGCATTCTCCCGGCTCTTTGATCGTGCAGCTTGCCCCCGTGAGCGCGCTGCTTGGTGCGGGCAAGCGTCGCCGAGACAACAAGGACTCCGCTGCTGCCGAGCCGACGCAGGAGTCCCTGAGCGGCCTTCAGGCAGAAACACGCGAGCTGCTAAGACAGCTCGCGATAAGAAACCTCGATGCGTTGAGCATCGACGCGGACGAACAATTTGTCCGACAGGAAATGGTGAGGTCGTTTTCGACACTCCTTTCTTCGATACCCGACGGAGGCTCCAGGGAAGCGCTCCTCAGGGCTGCCATTCTCACCGCGCTGGAGGAGGACCCCTGAGGATTATGTAAGGGAGCCAATAGATATTGGGCCCGGACATTGCGAAGCACATGGTGGATTCTACCGCAGTGAGTCGTATGGAAAACCAATCAAATGGAAAGCGTGCGAGGCTGAGCGCGGAGGCGGCGACGGCACTTTCACTCTATGGCGCGCGGACTACGTGGCCGTCCGGGTTCCTGATATACCAGAAGGGGACGCCTGCCGACGGATTATCGGTTGTGCTGAGGGGGCACGTCATCCTGCGTAACCGGGTGAGGTCAGGAAGGGGTTTCGTTCCCGCCATCGTAACGCCCGGCGAGACGTTCGGGGTCGAAGGAATAAGCGCGAATGGAGTTTACGTGACCGATGCGTGCGCGTCTGACGAAACCGAGACTTTCTACATCAGCGGGGCGCAGTTCCGCGCGTTCGTCCGCGAGAATCCAGGGCAGGCTCTCGACGTCATAGGGCAGCTGATGAGTGAGCGCGCAATGCTTCTGGAGAAGCTGCACGCGATGGCGTCCCAGAATGTCGAGCAGCGATTAGCGTCTGCGTTGAGGCGACTGGCAACCGACAAGTCGTTCCTGTCGCCACACGGAAAGCTCACCGTGGAGCTCAAGCATCATCGCCTGCTTTGCGAGATGGTGGGGGCAACCCGCGAGTCGATAGCCCTCGCGCTCGGCCGACTGGCGGCATCCGGTGCAGCCGAACGAAAGGGGCTGGCTTTTGTCATCGCGCCATCGAGTCTGCCAACTCATATTACCGCGGACGGAGTCGACATGGAGAGCCACATTCCTGTCGCACGGGAGTCGATGACTATCTAGCCAAGTGGATGATTGCTGAAAGCATGGTGGAAGCCGGAACGATCGCCGGCGCGGAAACGATCGACATGCAGGAGGGGAGCCCCGATGGGATTCTCCTCCTGCACGGTTTTGGCGACACCCCTCAGACGTTGCGCCTGCTTGCCGATCATCTGCGCGCATCGAGGTACGACGTGCTCGCGCCGCTTCTCCCCGGGCACGGGAGAAATGTTCAGGCGTTCATGGGCTCGCGGCGAAGCGACTGGATTGCATGCGCGAGGGCTGCGTATGCACAGCTGCGCGCGACACACGCTTCCGTGTCGATCGTCGGCCTTTCGATGGGAGGAGCAATTGCAGCGATCCTTGCTGCGGAAAACAAAGATGCGAGATCGCTGACTCTAATCTCACCGTATCTCGAAATGCCCCTTGCAGCGCGGGTTGCATCGGCGTCGCACTGGCTGTGGGGAAGCGCACTCGGTCCGAGGAAATCCTCGAATCCCAGGTCCATACTGGACCCTGAGGAGCGAGCGAAAAATCTCGGGTATGGAGTGTACTCAGGGCGGCTGCTTCATGAGCTCTGGCGTCTCGCCAATGAGGCTCGCCGCTCTCTTGCCGAAATCGTCGCACCGACTCTGCTGATTCAGTCGCGCGCAGATCCGCGCATTGCACCTGCGGTTGCAGAGCGTGCACTGGAGCGACTGGGCGCACCAGAGAAGCGCCTTCTATGGGTTGAAGGCGGGGGCCATATCATCACAGTGGATTATGGCCGCGAGCGTGTTTTCGAAGCCGTGGAGTCCTGGATCGGCGCTCACACGAATACAACATGATGACGGCCCGCAACCGGGCCGTCATCATCGAGGGCTTCAGGTTCCGGGAACCATTTCCTTTGCGGACTCGACAGCGTGCTCAACCCCGGACTTCGCCTGCTGAACGACTTCGCTCGTAACCCGGCTCACTCTCTCGGCAACTGACTTAGCGCCTTTGGCGATCCGGTTTGCGGCCTTGTTCACTGCCTTGCGAGCAGGCGTTGTGCGCTTGCGACTGCTCGCGCGCTTCGGCGCGGCCTTACGGCTGGACTTTGCGGCGGGCTTGCGAGCGGAAGACTTCTTCGCCGATGACTTTCGAGCTGATGATTTCTTCGCAGAAGACTTCTTCGCAGAAGACTTGCGCGCGGGACCTCTCGAGCTCGACTTCCGTGCGCCTCCGGCCTTCCTGGCGGCCTTCTTTCCGCGCGCTGAACTCTTGCGCGCCGGGGCTGACTTCCGGCCACCGCTACTCTTTTTTCCACCCTTCGAGCCACCGCGCGACGACTTTCTGGCTGCCATTTTTTCGAGCTCCAATGTTGGGGTTCTGTTGCGACACTATAGCAACTTCCGCGCACAAAAAACAACAGGAGTTTTGAAACACCGACGCAGCAACCAGCGAGAACTCGCTTTCGAAAGCGAGCCGCTCCACTGGTTCAGGCCTTGGTGACCGGTGATCCAGCGAGAAGATTTTCGGTCAGGTGGCCCACGCTTCTCATTCCGACGAGCGCGGATGCGACGGGTAGCGATCGTACGAAGGCGATTGCCCGCTGCGCATCCGTCTCGAATGATGGGAAGAGGGTTCGAACCGTAACGGGAAGATCGCGTGTCAACTGTGCCTGCATTAGCGACGCGCTCGCGAAAACCGCTACTCCAAGCTGTTGAGCTAGGTCGAGCACGGTCAGGTTTTTCCCGTTGTCGCTTTGGGTAGGCGCTCTGACCGCCTCTGTCATCGCGAGGTTGACGGGGAGTTGAACTGACCTGAAATGGTGATTCTCGCCTCCCGCCTCGACCGCGCAGCTTACGATTTCAGTGAGCGAAAGGTGGTTCCGGCTGGCTGCGAACATCCTGAATCCGTTCCACGTTGCGCAGCCATAAGAGCCGATCGTCCCCCGGGATACCTGTGACTCGAGCTCCGCGAACGCCTTGGTCAGAATTTCCAGGAATCGCTTGCGATCGTTCCTGTCCAGCTGCTGCTCAGGGTTGTGGAGATAAAAAATATCGATGCATTCGATGCCGAGGTTTGCGCGGCTTCGCTCGATCTGATCGGAAAGGAATTGAGGTGAGAGGCAATGTCCTCCGCCGACGACATCGCCCCGTGTCATTACTCCGGGCGCGAAATACTCATGTTCGAGGTAGCTGTCGTATTCCTGGCGCGACGCCGGCGGAGCGCCGTCGAGCGGTACGTAGCCGGCCTTGGTACAGACGACGATCTCTTCACGAACAGCGTTGCCCGCGGCGAGAGCGTTACTCAGCGCAGCGCCGACCGCTCGCTCGGAGCGTTGGCAGCGGTAGTTGATTGCCGTGTCGAGCACGTTAAGCCCGCTTGCAATCCCTCCGCCAAGCACCTGGATGTAGCGCTCATCTTCGGCATCATCACATTCGCCGAGGTAGGTGCCCATCCCGATGGATGAGACCATGAGACCTGCGGCTTCGCGATAAAAATCAGGGGAAAAGGAGGCAGCGAAGCGCGATCCGAACGCTCGAGTGCCGGCGGCGGTTGCACGTCCGGGCAGAAGTGTCATATCGGCGGGATGCTAGACCGCACAGGGCTCGACCGCAAGTGCAATCGAGTAGCAGCATCCACGGTGCCCGGATAGATTGCAAAGTCAGGCCAACGAATACGCACAACACAACGGAGTGGTCGTAAATGCCGGATTTTGGAAGCTGGGCGGCGGACTGGTGGAAGCCGGTTCTCTTCATCGTCATCGCCGGTCATCTGACCAATGTTTGTGTCACGCTGTTTCTCCACCGCGCTCAGACTCACCGGAGCGTACAGCTTCATTATCTGGCGGCGCTGCCGATGCGGCTCTGGCTCTGGCTCTCGACCGCGATCGTGACCAAGGAATGGGTCGCGTGCCACCGGAAACACCACGCATTTGCCGACCGCGACGGGGATCCACACAGCCCTCTTCTCGAGGGGCTGCGCAATATCGTGCTTAAGGGCGCGTTCTATTATAGGAAAGCAGTCAGTCAGCCCGGCGTTCTCGACAAGTACGGCAAAGGAACGCCGAATGACTGGCTGGAGCGACACATTCTCTCAGGCCGCAGCTCGCTCGGAATCGTTCTGATGCTCGGCGTCGACATCTGGCTGTTCGGATTTTTTGTCGGGCCACTCGTATGGGGAATCCAGATGATATGGATTCCGTTCTGGGCGGCCGGAATCATCAATGGAGTTGGGCATGCGGTCGGATACAGGAACTTCGGCGTGAAGGACGAAAGCCGGAACATCCTGCCGATTGCCATCTGGCTTGGCGGAGAAGAGCTGCACAACAACCATCACGCCGATCCGCGATCAGCAAAGTTCAAGGCGAAATGGTACGAGTTCGATATCGGCTGGGTCTATCTGCGCCTGCTCTCTTTTGTGGGGCTCGCGAAGATCGAGTACGCCAGGTCGTAATCGATGGCTGATGTCGCTTGCGTTCGCTGCGGCCAGACTCGTGAGGGGTTCGAGCGTCCTCCATTTCCCGGGGAGATAGGGAAGCGGGTGGTGGCTGAGATCTGCCGCCAGTGCTGGGCGGACTGGGGGAAGCAGCAGACGATGCTGATCAATCATTACGGGCTCGACGTAATGGATCCGCAGGCACGCCAGTTCCTCATGAGGAACATGTCGGCGTTTTTGTTCAAGTCAGGGGCAGAAGCCGACATAGATACCAGTAAGCAGGGTACAATTTCCCACTGAAGGTCATGCGCAAAACAAGTCTGATTGCGGCTGCTGCATTTGCGGCAGCCTGCACCCCGCCCGCGACGCAGCCAGCGTCGACCACTCCAAATCCAAGTCGCGAAGTAGCCTGGGTCGACTCCGTCCGGGCAACAATTGCCGGAATGACTCTCCGCGAGAAAGCTGCGCAGATGGTCTGGCCCACCGTGATGGGGGATTACACGCCGGGGGATTCCCGGCAGTGGCAGCGGATCAGGAACGAGATCGAGGTTGAGAAAGTCGGGGGCTATACGATTTCGGTTGGTTCGCCGATCGAGCTCGCAGCGAAGCTGAATGCGATGCAGGGGATGGCAAAGATCCCGCTCATCTTCGGGGCGGATCTGGAAGCAGGGGCAGGATTTCGCGCACGAGGCGGGTATTTCATCCCGAACGCGATCGACCTTGGCGGCGCCGTGCTGTTCCCTCCCGATATGGCTGTTGGTGCGACAGGTGATACGCTCCTTGCTTACGAGCAGGGCCGGTTAACTGCGGTCGAAGGCCGGGCGCTCGGTATTCACATCGCGTACGCGCCGGTGCTCGACGTCAACAACAATCCGGCGAACCCCGTCATCAACACCCGTTCGTTCGGTGAAGATCCTGCCATGGTGGCGCGGCTGGGCTCGGCCTTCATACGGGGCGTCCAGGATTACGGAATGATTGCGACCGGGAAACACTTCCCTGGTCATGGGGATACCGGTACGAACTCGCACCTCGCGCTCCCTGTCGTGTCTGTGAGTCGAAGCAGGCTCGATAGTGTCGAACTGGTACCATTTCGGGAAGCCATTAAGAGCGACGTGGGCGCGATAATGACGTTTCATGGTGCGATGCCGGCGCTCGACTCAACCGGCGTTCCGGGAACGCTTTCGGCGCAGGTGATGACTGGCCTGCTCCGAGACGAACTGGACTTTCGCGGAATCATCATCTCGGATGCGATGGACATGCGTGGGGTGCTCGATCAGTACGGGGCCGTAGAGGCAGTCAAGCGTGCCGTCGCGGCCGGAGTCGATGTACTGATTCAGCCGCTCGACGTTACCGAGACTATCGATGCTGTTGTCGCCGGTGTCACGGAGGGACGGTACACTGAGGCGCGACTGGGCGAATCTGTGCGTCGCATTCTCGAGGCGAAGCGAAAGATGGAGCTTCCCGAGCAGAAGCTCGTGAGTCTCGATTCACTGAGGTACATAGTTGGCGACAGCTCGCATGTCAGTATGGCGCGAAAAATTGCCGAGAGGTCGATAACTCTCGTCAAGGATTCTCTGTCGCAGATTCCGCTCGCGATTCCTCAGAACGGCAAAATCCTCTCGGTAACGGTGGCGAGGCGCACCGATCTGTCAGCTGGTCTCGCATTCAATGCAGCGTTGCGGGAGCGGTCGCCTTCGCTTCGCGCCGAATTTCTCGGCGCGGAGGATCCGGCTGCGGATTATGCGCGTCTGGAGCGGGTTGCTGATTCCGCAACTACAGTGATCGTGAGCTCATACGTAGGCCAGAACTGGGACGCCGTGTCCGCCAGCGCACCACAGGCGTTTGCTTCTTTCGTCGAACGGCTTGGCGCCAAGGGCAAACGTCCAATTGTTGTGACATTCGGCAACCCATACCTGCTCCAGCAGATTCCCGGTGTGAGCGCGTATGTCGTGGCCTGGGGCGGATTTCCGTTGTCACAGTCGGCGGCTGCGCGAGCACTCATGGGCATCCAGCCGATCAGCGGTAAACTTCCGATTTCGATTCCACTCGGCGATCGGCTCGTCCCACGTGGAACAGGCCTCGCGAGAGACGCATCGAAATAACCGGAAAGGCTCTGTTGACTGTCGGGTTCAAAGGTCGTATATACTCTGACCCGCCCTGAGCTGCTATTAATTAGCGACTCGATACCAAAACAAAAAGCTGGCCTTGACATTAGTTGCCAGAAGTGACTAATTCGGTGACGATGTCCGACCGACGTGCTCGGAAGCCCCCATATTCAGTAGACCTCATACTGCTGACCGCCGTTGGCGGCCAGCTTGCTGTGATGCTCGCGCGCTCATCTGAAGGGCGCGAGAAGTGGATGCTTCCATGGGATGCTCCGCGTTCCGGCGAGACAATGGAAGCGTCGGCGCTGCGGATCACGAAGACTGTGGGCGTTGGCGAGCCGGCGTGGATCGAGCAGGCCGGCGCATACGGCGATGCCAAGCGTCACCCTTCGGATTCCGACGTTTCAGTGGCGTACGCGGGGCTGGTTGCGATGGGCACCCAGTCGCCTGTTGGCGGTGTGTATGCATGGTTCCCGCTAGCCGATGTGCCTCAGCTCCCCCCTCGACAGAAGCAGACGCTCGATGGAGCGATTGCGGTCGTCAGAGGTCGGATGGATCAGTCGCCGGTGGCCTTCAAGCTGCTGCCGCAGATGTTTACGCTCACCGAGCTCCAGCAGATGTACGAGTTGCTCCTCGGAAAGCGCCTCCACAAGGCCAGCTTCAGGCGTGCCCTTCAATCCGCCTGGCTCGTCGAACCTACGGACGAGTGGAGAAGCGAGGGACGAGGTCGCCCGGCCCAGCTCTACCGGTATTCGCCGAGGAAACGAAGACCCGTCCAGCGGGGTATTCGGTTGGACCTCCTGAACTAGAGGGCGCAGAGGGCGCAGGGGCGCAGAGGGCGCAGGGGCGCAGAGGGCGCAGGGGCGCAGAGGGCGCAGGGGCGCAGAGGGCCTTCGGCCGGGGTCCGAGGACGGCAGACAGGAAACACAGAGGCGCAGAGAAAGAGACCCAGAGGCACAAAACCCGCAATACGCGGTAAAGGGATTGTACCGGAAACGAAAAGTACTGGCATCTATTGAATTCTGTGTGTATTAGTTGCAATGTGTCATTAAGGTTTAATTAGCAACACGCCGCCGGAGACCAATGCTCGCATACCTGGACAGCCTGTGCGCTGCACTGTTGGCGAGAGACACATCGGAAATTCGCAGGCTCCTGGCTCACCCCATGGCTCAGGACCTGCCGCGGCGCGTCCGTGAGGAGGCGGTTGCGATCTCACGCGCGGGGCGGCGCAGCTTCATCGCCCCGGTCAATGCACTCCACCTCTACTACAAGCTCACTCACATGGTAGACGAGTCGAGCGACACGACATTCTCCCCGTCAGTACGACGCGAGGAAGGCGACAAGGCTGATCAGCTCGACCTGCCCCTCAGGAAAGTCAGCTCCCGCTGACCGCGCGCTCTAAACGAGCGCTCGCAGTGAGTTCTTCTTCTTCATCTTTGCTGCCCAGATGTCACCAGCTTCCGCAAAACGTGCTGGCGCAGTCTCGATCGTGAACTCGCGTGGATCGAGATCTTCAGTCAGCTCATCCCAGTTCAGCGGCGTCGACACCATGGCATCAGGGTTTGCGCGGGCTGAGTAGGCACCTGCCACTGTCTTGCCGATGATGTTCTGCAGGTAGTCGACATAGATCGCAGTCGCCGCGCGCGACTTCACCCAGCGCTCGATTGTCGCCTCCTTCGGGTGCTCCTCACTGACGTGTGTCGCTACGATCTGCGCCACGAGCGTCGCCGCCTCGTTCGGTGTATTTGGCGGAAGTGGAAGATAGATATGCAGTCCGGACGAACCTGACGTTTTGATCGCACCGTGGAGGCCGAGGCTGTCCATTGCTTCCTTGCACCATCGCGCTACCTCGACGACACGCTTGAACGTCGCGCGCGGCCCTGGATCGAGATCGATGATGCTGTAGTCCGCGAAGTCGAGTGACTGAACCCGGGCGTGCCATGGGTCGACTGACACAGCGCCGAGCTGAACGAGATAGAGGAGCGTCACCAGGTCGCCACCGACGATGCGGAGATTCGTCGAGCCGCCTTGTGTGTGAATCGTCTCGGTGCGAACGGCGTCGGGAGATTCGCCGGCGTTCTGCTGAAAGAACGACTGGCCGGTGACACCGTTCGGGAATCGCTTGAGCACCAGCGGCCGGTCCAGCATTACCGGCAGCACAAAAGGTGCGACCTCGACGTAGTAGCGCATGAGGTCGCCCTTCGTGAGCTTCTTCGCCGGAAAGAAGACCTTGCCGAGGTTCGTAACTTCGAGGCTGACTCCCTTCGCGATCTCGAGGGTGCCTCCGGCACCGGCACTTTCGGTCTGATCTATCTGCGCGACGATCTTCGCACCGGGCAGCGCTTTGCTTCGTCCCTTCGCCGGCTTAGCTGACTTCGATTCGTCGGCGAGAGAGCGCTGTGCGTAAATGCGCTTGCGGGCAGTCGACTTCGACACTGACTTTTTCGCGGCCACTTTCGTTTTCTTCTGCAGACTCGTGCCCTCGCGTCCGACCTCTTTCGCCTTCTTGTCGTCGCGCGTGCCGAGGTAAATAGGCTGGCGGAGTTTTCCGTCGCTGGTCCATTGGTTGAACTTCACTTCCACGACAATTTTTGGTCTCACCCAATGCGGACGCTCGTTCGTCTTTGGTGTTTCCGCGAATGGGGAATCCGATTGCTCGAGCGGTTGCAGCTTGCGATACATCTCGACCAATCCCTCACCGGTAAATCCTCCACCCGTGTGTCCTACATAGATGAATCGATCCTGGTCGTAGTATCCGAGAAGCAGGGCGCCTATGTGCTGGCGCGAATTGCGAGGCTCAGTGTATCCACCAACCACGAATTCCTGGCGGAACTCAATTTTCAGCTTGATCCACGAGCGCGAGCGAGTTCCCGGCTCGTACACTGAGTCAACGCGCTTGGCGATGATTCCTTCCCATCCCTGCTTGTCCGCAAGCGCGAGCATTTTCACGCCGTCGCCCGTCTCCGACGCGGTGATACGGATCTGGTTGGAGACGTATTTGTCGATCTCCTTCACAAGTCGGGCGCGACGCTTGCGCCACGGCTCGCGCACGAGAACGTCGGTGCCTGCGACGAGAATGTCAAAAAGGATTAGCGCTGCCGGGCTCGAGCTGCGATGCCTCTCGATCATCTCGGTTTCCTGCACATGCATCCGGCTTTGTAATTCCTGAAACCGGCCAGGTTCTCCCGAGATGAGAGCGACGATCTCGCCGTCGAGGACAAAGTCTTTCTTCTTCTTCGCGGCCAGGACCCGCAGTGCATCGACGACTTCAGGAAACTGCGCTGACTTGTCCTTTCCGTTTCGTGTGATGAGCATGACGTCCTGATCGGTGACGAAAGCCAGCACGCGGACGCCGTCATATTTCGGCTCGAAAGTCCAGCCGTCTCCAGGGACTGCTGTCCCGAGCGATGCATACATCGGCTCCAGCGCGCGAGCGAGCGCTGCCCTATCCGCTGCTGATGATCTCGATTCTGCAGACCTGGCCGTTGTTTTCACAGCACGCCTGGTGATTGGGGTGTCAGCTGCATCCTTACCATCGGATCTGTTGCTGTGCCACACACGATTTGCGCCGGATGCGATCTCTTCCATCGTCCGCCCGGTCGTGACCGACGTCATGTTCGCCGAAACCATGTCCTCTTCCGCAGCGAACTCGTCGCGGTGCTTGATGAAGAGCCACTGCGGTTTCGACGACGAGGAATTGTCGCGAGAATACTTCATCCGCACCAGCGCCCACGAGCCGCGCATGCGCTCACCGAAGAACGTGAGCTTGAGATCGCCCTTCGCATAGCGCGCCCTGATCTCGTCCTCGGCGGCCTCCGGATCGCCTCCATCGGCGGTATAGGAGCCGTTGTCCCAGAGCATGACAGTGCCGCCGCCATATTCGCCCTTGGGGATCGTCCCCTCGAACGAGTTGTATTCGATGGGATGATCCTCGACCTGCATTGCGAGCCGCTTGTCCGTTGGGTCGATGCTCGGTCCTTTGGGAACGGCCCAGCTCTTCATCACGCCATCGAGCTCGAGCCTGAGATCGAAGTGAAGGTGCGATGCCGCGTGTTTCTGGATTACGAAACGAAGGGGGCCTTCTGCGGGAACCTCGTCATCCCCGGAAGGCTCAGCCGTTTTTTTGAAGTCGCGCTTCTTCCTGTATTCGGCAAGCTGTTCGCTGGCGCCAGGACGGCGCGCTTTCCCAGTCGCCACAGTTAATCGTGCCTATGCCGATTTGCGCTTGGCGCGAGGCCGCTTCGCGGTGCTCTTCTTCGCCCGGGTGGTCTTTTTCCCGGCGCCCTGATCGAGGCTTGCGCGAAGCCGGGACATCAGGTCAAGCACTCCTGCATCTACCTGCTCGTCGGGTTCAGCAAGTTTCGGTTTCTTGCCCTTCATTTTCGCCTTGATGACTTTCATCAAGTTCGACCTGTAGTCATCGGTGTACCGGCCTGGATCGAACGGCTCGGCGAGATTGGCGATGAGCTGTTCGGCCATCTTCAGCTCCTGCGGCCGCACATTGCTGCGCGGCGGAAACGTGTATTCATCAGCGTCGACGAGCTCGTTCGCAAAGCGCATGATCTCGAGCACGAGCGCATTGTCGATGACCTTGATGCCGGCAAGATGCTGTTTCTGGCGGATGATGACTTTTCCTATGCCGACTGATTCACTGGAGCGAATCGCTTCGCGGAGGAGCGCGTAAGGTTTTTCCGCGCCTTTCGATGGCACGAGATAATAGGGGGTCTCGAAGTATCGCGGGTCGATTTCCTCTTCCTTGACGAAGTCCATGATGTCGATGGTCTTCGAGCCTTCGATGGCAGCCGCCTTGAAGTCGTCATCAGTCATGACGACGAATTTCCCCTTTTCGTACTCGTATCCCTTGACGATGTCGCTCCACGGTACTGTCTCACCGTCTCCGCTCACCCGCTCGTATTTCACGGGCGTGAGATCTTCCTTGTTGAGGAGCCGGAAGCTGATATGATCGGCACGTACGGCCGTGCGCAGCTCGACCGGAATGTTCACGAGTCCAAACGAGAGTGAGCCTTTCCAGATTGCAGCCATATAAAAGAGGACACAGAGGGGGACCAGCCCACAACGCGAGGCACGCAACGCTAGAGAGGGCGCAGATTACGGAACACAGAGAACACAGAGAAGCAAACAGCGAACAGCGAACAGCGAACAGCTAGCTGCTGCATTTAACGCAAACAGCTAGCCGCTGCATGAAAAAACCCCCGGGTATTAACCGGGGGTAAAGGTGGTGCTGCAGGCGATCAGGTGGATCAGCCGGGCTTCGTCACATCCGCAGCCTGGGGACCCTTCTGGCCCTGAACAACTTCGAACTCAACAACGTCTCCCTCGGCCAGGGACTTGAATCCAGAGCCGGAGATTGCGCTGAAGTGGACAAACACATCGGGGCCGCCTTCTCTCGAGATGAAGCCGAATCCCTTTGCGTCGTTGAACCACTTCACTGTGCCGGTAATGCGTGACATGATGCTTTCCTTTCCCCCGGGGGGTCTGACTGTACTCACTGACAACTCGCGCGAATTGTCAGTGTATTCGTACCGGGGGTCGCGAGGGGCATCCTTCCGGTACACTGATCATCGTCGCCTTGCGCGACGACGGGCAAGCTGATTTTTTTCGGCAAGTTTTGTGCAAGTGTTTACCGGGGATTCAGCAAACCCATTCTTCCGGACGAGGTAGCTTTTATCAGGCAGCGCCTGCTGCCCTGGCTACGTATTTCGCGGTTCGGCCACAGCTTCGACAGCGGAGGGTCACGTGCGACATTGGAGCCGGAGGATAGTGGTCAGGATCTCTCTCAATCTTGCCCGAACAGGAGGGGCAGCTGAGTGGGACACCTGACCTGTCGCTGTTGATGAGATGAAGCACCTGAGCGGGATTGTACGTAACTGGACGCGGCTTGCGCATCGGCCCTCCTGCAGTTCGCCTTCCCCAGCCACACCAGGGAAACGCGAAACCCATGTGGGGGTCACCCGACTACGGCCAGGCAATGGGCAGACTGTACGGACGCTTTCCGTACTTCTGCTCATCGCCGTTGCCGGATGCGGACCCCGCGCCCGCATCCCCGTGCGACCCGTTGTTTTACAAGACGCGCTTGCACCCACGGACAGCGGCGCCATGCTGGCACGCAGCCTTGCACCGGTCTTGTACCTGCAGCGGGATGAAAGGTTCCCGCTCTCGCGGGTGGTAGCCGTGGTCCACCCGACCCGGCCGATCATCGCGTACCATCTGCTCTGGCGTGACGATGTCAACGGATCGTGGATTCCGTTTACGGTTGCCACCGACCAGGAGATTGTATGGGTCGGTTATGACCCCACCGGCGCACCGGTCGAGGTATGGACCTACTGGCACGGGAAGATCCTGCACACAGCGTGGCCGAAGTCCCAGGTCGCCATAAACGTGCAGTGGGGAAAACACGGCTCGATGCCGCGCGGAATGCTCGAGAGTGACCTGCCGCCGTTCCAGACCCTCAACGTGTTTTTCGTTTCTACCCGGCTGCTCATACTGGATATGCTTCTCTCCCGCGCAGTGCGGGGCGGCCCGGCGTCATTTCCTTACGGGTATGCACGGTTCAGGGATTTTTCGCGGGAGCTTCCAATCGCCGACCGGCTTGACGCAGTCGTGCGCACCGAAGATCCAGATCCACACCTGCTGATGGTCTTCGGCAAATATTCGAAGAAACCAGCCTGGCCTGACGCTTAGCGGCGCCGATTACTCAGGTGGCGTAGACGATTTCTCCGTCATCGTCGATTCCGACTTCCTGCTGCATCCCGCATATCCCGCAGAGCTTGGTCACATGCCAGAGCTCGCCCAGGGCCTTGCGGTGTGACTCGGTTGCAGGTTTGACCTTCAGCTTCTTGAAGCTGTACTCGCCGCAGTGGTCACACGCATGACCTTTGGCGATTCGTTCGGCGCGATCCTGTGAAATCTTCGCCAAGTTCAGCTACCGTCTCCAACCTTGCGCGGCGCTTCGGAAGCGGACCGTTCGTGCCCAGGCGCGGCAGCACGGGAAACCAGCTCCCTCAACCCGCCAATCGCACCCATCACGCCGGCGGCCTCGGCAGGCAGGAAGATCGTTGCGTTCTTACCTTGAGCCAAGGTTGGGAGTGCCTCGAGATATTTCATTCCGAGGAGGTACATCGCAGCCTGACCTTCCGGCAAAGCGGACGCAATCTTTTCGATCGCCTCAGCCTCGGCGTTTGCCATCGCGAGACGCGCGGTCGCGAGACCTTGTGCCCTCAGGATAGCAGCATCCTTCTCTCCTTCGGCACGGCGAACCTGAGACTCGCGAACACCTTCAGCTTCGAGAATCGCTGCGCGCTTTCCTGCCTCTGCATTCGTGACCGCTGCACGGCGCTCACGCTCTGCACGCATCTGCAACTCCATCGACTGCTGGATGTCACGCGGCGGCTCGATCGCCTGGAGCTCAACGCGAGTAACGTCGACTCCCCATCCGATCGACGCTTCCTCGATCACTTCGCGCATGCGCTTGTTGATGACGTCACGACTGGTGAGGGTCGTGTCGAGCTCCATCTCACCGACGATATTTCGAAGCGTTGTGCGCGTCAGCGTCTCCAGCGCGTATGGAAGGTTCTGCACCGAGTATGTAGCCTTCTGCGGATCCGCCACGCGATAGTAGATGACTGCGTCGATGTCGATCGTGACGTTGTCCTTCGTGATCACAGGCTGGCTCGGGAAATTCAGGACCTGCTCGCGAAGGTCGATGCGTGCCGTATGTCCTGAGGTAACCCTCTTGATGCCGGTGACATCGCTGTCGAAGTAGCGGACGTCGATCGTTCGTGGCGCTTCGATGAACGGCAGAAGGATGTTCAGGCCCGACCGCGCAACCCTGTGAAATCTGCCAAGCCGCTCGATGACCATCACCTCGGCCTGACCGACGATCTTGAAGGACTTGACGGCCAGAAGCACGGCCAGGGCCGCGGCTACGCCGAGAAAAATCAGACCACCCATGAGAGCTCCAGTAAGTGTGTTCTCACGGGGAATATAAGACCATTTCGGACTACGGACGTATTTCGGACTGCGGACGTATTTCAGTCCGCTATCCGCAGTCCGCAGGTCTACCGAGCGGCGAGGATGGGTGTCCCTGCAACCGCGAAGAGGTCCTTCTGCGTTGGCCCGCGCTTCAGCAACTCCAGTGACCGGCGGAGCTGGGCATCTTCGGCAACGTCGCGACGTTTCGCGGTAGAATCGCCGAAAGCGATGCGCGCGATGCTCGAACCGAGCAGGCGGTCGATCTCTGAGCCGCCGGCGTCGAACTGTGCCTTGTCGACCTTCACTCCCTTGGCAACGAGACGATTGTAGAACTCGTCTCTCCATGCCCTGGAGACTGCAAAGCCCGGGCTGACTTTTCCTTTCTGCTCCACGGCGTAATCGATCAGCGTGGAGCGAACGATCTGCGCTTTCGGTGCGAGTGCGGTTAGAAGCTTCTGCTCCGCTGCTGAAAGGGTGTCCGGCTGAACGATCACGTCAGGAGTGACTGCGCCCCCGCCGTAAACGACTCTGCCTGCGTCCGACTTGAACTTCGGGCGCGACATCCGAACCGAATCCGTCTCCATCGAATCCGGCAGCACTTCGACGAATGATCCGTCAGGAAGCAGCTTGCGATCCTTCTGAATCGAGCGGCCGCTTGGCGTATACCACTTGGCCGTCGTCATCTTCAGCGCGTAACCGCCGTCGAGTGGATAGACGGTCTGCACGAGACCCTTGCCGAACGAAGTCGTGCCGACGATCACTGCCCGGTCGTGATCCTGAAGGGCGCCCGCAACGATCTCGGATGCAGACGCACTACGGCCATCCGTGAGAACGATGAGCGGAATCTCGGGGGCGATTGGGTTATCGGTGGCGTACAGAGTTTCCTGGAAGCCCGCACGTCCGCGAACGCTGGAAACCTCCATACCTTTTTTCAGGAACAGATTCGCAACAGTTGCCGACTGTTCGAGATACCCGCCACCGTTTCCTCTGAGGTCGAGGATGAGGCCGGTCGCGCCCTCGCGGGAGAGACGGCTGATCGCTTCCTCGAGCTCATCGGTCGCGGTCTCGTTGAACTGCTGCAGCGGGATGTAGCCGACCTTTCCGTCGAGCATGATCGCGTAAGGGACGGCCGGTATGCGGACGTTGGCACGCGTGAACGTGATCGGAATCGGCTCCGCAACACCGGTGCGGAGGAACTTCACAGACACCTTTGTGCCCGGGCGTCCCTTTAGAACGTCAGATACCTGCGCCGTCGACCAGCCGCGGGTGTCCGCCGTGTCGATATGGACGATACGATCGCCTTCGATCACACCAGCCTGCTCCGCCGGAGTATGTGGGAAGACGCGCTGAACCGTCACGAAACCCTGGACTTCGCCGATCTCCATGCCAACGCCGCCATACTTTCCGCCTGTCTGCGCGGTAAAGCTCGCGAGCTCCTTGGGAGAAAGCAAAACGGAATATGGATCGTTCAGCTCGTGGACCAGCCCGCGGGCAGCCTTCTCATAGAGTGCCGCTGCGTCGACACTGTCGACAAAGCGTCCCGACACGATCGTCAGCACCTGATCGAGGAGGCGGGCCCCCTCGGTCGCTGAGCGATCCTGAACGACAAATCCGCCCGCCATAAGGGGGGCAGCGATTATTGCGGCGATTAGAAGCTTGCGATTGGGCATGCGCATCTGCGAGAAAAGGGAGGCCTGTACCTTAAGGTAGTAAATACGTCCTGAAGCAGTGAGAGTTCCTTCAGGCCGCAGAGGTTGGACACATCCAGAGCGTCAGACGTTTCGGCTTGCCAGAACATAATCCACAAGCCACTCTCGGCTGACCTGCCGGAATGAAGCGCTGCGAACCACTCCAGCCCCTACAAGCATCTCGTGTGCCGGTTGCAGGACTCTTTGCAGATGTGATGGGTATCGCTGTGCGAGCGGAAGCTGCTGCGCCAGGTCCTCGAGAGATACCCGCCACGTAACGGTGCCCATTTCACGCGCCACTTCGAGGAGCCTGTAAAGCCTGCGGGCCACGGGATTTGTGAGCGACTGATAAAGCTGTGACGACAACATGACGGTATGTCCGGCCGCAATGTTTTCGCGAATCAGCGGCGAGATCACGACACGGGCATCTCCGGGCTCCGAAGCAGTAAGAACGGGGAAGAGCGTGAACTGCTCCCTGTCCGCCTGCCGTCTCCGCTCGATTGCCACGGAGCTGAGAATCGTGAACCGGTTTTCGGCCGGACCTTCGCGTCGCGCGCCGACATAGACGGCACTCGATTCCAGAATCGTTCTCTCGAGGCGATTTAGTGCCGATCGGAGTTGCTCGTAGGTCCGTCCGTCGACCCGCCGTCCGATCGACCGAAGAAAGGCGTGAAGAGTGAACGAGACGGTCCCATCATCAGGGAACCCGGCTTCGGAGTAACGATGCAGTATCTCGACGTACACGTCCTGATCGAACGTGCCAGGCACCCTGTCACCTGGAAGCGGCAGTACGCGCCAGCGTCCACCGCTCGCAGGAGAGTATGTTATTGCCGACTCGTCGGCGGAGTCGCTGAGCCGGAAGACGGGAAGCGCTTCCAGCGACCGGTCGAGATGTATGGCGCGGTTCGCCGAGCGTCTGCGGGCTGCCGAGGGCATGTGGGGTGAAACTGCCCCAAGTGGAATGGCGCGGCAAGGAGCGGCATTTGCTTTTAGTCCGGCCAAGCGGATGAAACGCCTAACCAGAGGCAGGGAAATCGATGGGAATTCTGAAATACAGCCTGATCACTTTAGCGATACTCATCGTGGTGATGTTCATGCTCGTGGGCATCCTTTCCATGACTCGTGGTGCGACGGTTCGCACCGTCATCGCCGAGGGCGACAAGGGCGGCCCGCCACAGGTCAGCGACCCGCTCTTCCCGCGGTCAATCGAGCTGTATACGGGAACCCACATCGAGCCGGGAAACAAGGTCGAGATCCTTCTCAATGGTGAAGGCACCTATCCCCGGCTCTGGCAGGACATTCAGTCGGCACAGAAAACCCTGACAGTGCAGTTGTACTACTCGCAGCCCGGCGTCGTTGCTGACACGATGGCCAAGTACCTCACGGAGAGGGCTCGCGCGGGGGTCCGCGTACTCGTTTTGCTCGACGCGTTTGGTTCCGGAACGCTGACTGACGAGTGGGTAAAAGGGCTGGAGGATGCCGGCGTCGAGATCGCCTGGCTGCGGAAAGTCAGCTGGTACACGCTGCACAAAGCAACTCAGCGTTCGCACGTTCGCGTGGTTGTCGTCGACGGTCGCGTAGGGTACACCGGCGGCTTTGGCCTTGCCGATTACTGGCTTGGTGATGGACGACACAAGGAACAGTGGCGTGAGACGAACGTGCGATTTCAGGGCCCGACCGTTGCCGCGCTTCAGGCTGCGTTTGCGGCGGGTTGGGCGGAGACAACGGGTGAGCTTCTCACGGGCGATGTTTTCTTTCCCCCGGTCGCGTTCGAGACCGAAGGAAGCGTTAACGCCGGGCTCATGCACAGCCTGCCGACGATCGGAAGCACACCGGCCGAACGATTCATCGCTCTCAGTATCGCCGGTGCGAGAAAAACCTTGTACATCTCGAATTCGTATTTCGTCCCGAACGTCGACTTCTGCCAGCTTCTGATTCACGCAGCGAAACGAGGCGTCGACGTACGAATCCTCACGGTCAGCAACGCCACGGACGTCAAGACGACGTGGCACGCAGGCAGGGCCTTGTACGAAGGCCTGCTGGAGGGAGGCGTAAAGATTTACGAGTACCAACCCGTAATGATGCACGCGAAGACAATCTCCGTAGACGGACTCTTTGCTGTGATCGGATCGATGAATTTCGATAATCGGTCGATTGCGCTCAACAATGAAGCTCAGATCGTCGCGCTGGATGCAGGTATCGGAAAGCAACTGGACGAGATATTCCTCGAAGACCTGAAGTATTCGGAAGAGATCAAGCTCGAAACGTTCAGGCAGAGGCCGTGGCACTACAAGGTCCTGGAGTCCGGAGCCCAGAAGTTGCGCCGCATCCTGTGAGATGAATCGCCGGTTCCACCCTCTCGTACGCAAATGGTTCGCAGACATACTCGGGAAGCCGAGTGAGCCGCAGCGCATGGGGTGGCCAGCGATTGCAAGCGGCCGTCACACGCTCATCCTGGCACCCACGGGCACCGGAAAAACGCTCGCGGCATTCCTGTGGGAACTGAATGCGCTGATCGGAATGGGAACGAAGGAGCCGCTTCCAAACGGTGTCCACCTTCTGTACATCTCGCCCCTCAAGGCGCTCAACAACGACATCCAGCGAAATCTCGAGGCGCCACTCGCTGAGCTCAAACAGCGATTCGAAGCAGCGGGGAAAGCATTTCCCGAGATAAGGATCGGAGTGCGGACCGGCGATACGCCAGCGTCAGCACGCGCGCGGATGCTTCGCAAGTCTCCGCACATTCTCATCACCACTCCGGAATCGCTGAACATCATGCTCACGAGCCTGCGCGGCCGGGGAATGTTCCACTCCATCCGTGCGGTAATCATTGACGAGATCCATGCGATTGCCGGAAGCAAGCGGGGAGCGCATCTCGCGCTGACGCTCGAGCGCCTCGAAGCGCTTACCGGCCAGGCACCGCAGCGTATCGGACTCTCAGCGACACAGCGACCGCTCGATGAAGTAGCACGGTACCTTGGCGGTTGCGAAGCTCCTTCGACGGGAGAGCCCACGTTCCGGCCGGTCACTGTCGTGGATTGTGGCCTCACGAAGAAGATGGAGATCTCGATACAGTCGCCAGTACCGGATCTCGGCAATGTCGGCGGCAGCGTATGGCCCGCAGTCGCCCCGCTCGTGCTGGAGCACGTGCGGGCGTCGAAGACCACGCTGGTGTTCGTGAACAACCGCGCCCAGGCCGAGAAAATTTCGGCGCGCGTAAATGCTCTCGCGGAAGAAGAGATCTCTCAGCCATATCACGGATCCTTGTCGCGTGAGCGCAGGCACATGCTCGAAGAGCGCCTGAAGGCGGGCGCCCTGCGAGCGCTCGTTACGACGAGCTCACTCGAGCTGGGAATCGACATCGGATCTGTCGATCTCGTGATTCAGCTGCAGTCGCCGAAGCGCGTCGCCGCAGGACTCCAACGCATCGGGCGGGCAGGCCACTCGCTCGGAGTAGCGAGTCGCGGAGTTCTCGTTCCGACATTCCGCGATGACGCGATGGAGATCGCAGCGATTGTCGCTGCGATGCGTGCAGGTGAAGTCGAGCCGACCAAAGTCGTACAGAATGCGCTCGACGTGCTCGCGCAGGTAATCGTTGCTGCAGCGTCGGTGGATGACTGGAGCGCAAGCGATCTGTTCGATCTCGTAAGGCAGGCTTATCCGTATCACCGTCTTACGCGCAGCGCATTCGACGAAACCCTGTCGATGCTTTGCGGTAAATATCCATCGGACATCGCGGGAGAGCTCGAGGCGCGACTGACCTGGGATCGCGTTACCAATCGCGTCTCAGGTGACCGCGCGGCGCGGATGACAGCGGTGATCTCCGGCGGCACGATTCCGGATCGCGGTCTCTATAGTGTAAACCTTCCCGATCGAACGCGACTCGGTGAGCTCGACGAAGAATTCGTGCATGAGTCACGCGTCGGCGATGTGTTCCAGCTTGGCTCGACTACATGGCGGATAGCAGCAATCGAGCATGATCGTGTAATCGTGAATCCCGCTCCGGGAATGGCCGCGCGAATGCCTTTCTGGCACGGCGAGTATGGTGCGCGATCACTCGACTTGAGCCATCGAGTTGGTGAGCTTCGACGCGAGCTCGCTGACGGTGTCAGCGCGGATGTGATGAATGAGAAGTACGGATGTGACGAGGCCACGTCGCACACGCTGTCGCAATACGTGGGAGCACAACGGGCTTCGACCGGAATAGTGCCCGATGACAGGACTGTCGTCATTGAACATTTCCGCGATGAGACCGGTTCTGTTCGCGTAGTGATTCACGCGGCGTTCGGGGGGCGCGTGAATGCGCCCTGGGGAATGGCGCTCGCGCAACGCGCGCGAGAAAATCTCGGAGGTGTCGACGTTCAGGCGCAGACGACCGACGACGGTATAATGCTGCGCCTGCCGTCGCTGGGCGAGACTTCGAGTGGTCACACGGGCCCATCTTTCGTCGCCAGCCTGCTTGGACTATCGGCGACGGAAGCGGAACAGCTGGTGATGGAAGAGGTGGGATCCACCTCGCTCTTCGGCGCACGCTTCCGCATGAATGCAGCACGCGCGCTTCTCCTTCCGCGCGGCAATCCGAGACGCCGCATGCCGCTGTGGCTGCAGCGACTGAAATCCCTCGACCTGCTCCAGACCGTAAAGGAGTTTCCGAGTTTCCCGATTCTCGTCGAGACATATCGCGACGTCCTCCAGGATGCGTTCGACATGAACGGGCTCCGGCAGGTGCTCGATCAGGTCGAAAGCGGGGCCATCGGCATTCATGTGGTTCAGACGGCTACTCCGTCGCCCTTTGCGGCGAGCCTGCAGTTCGGTTTCGTCATGGACTGGCTGTACGGAGACGACACTCCGCGCGCCGAGCAGCGTGCAGCACTTCTGTCACTCGACCGGTCGCTCCTTGGCGAAGTGATGGGGGAGGAGGCTGGCGATGATCTGACACTCGATGCAATCAGGCAGATAGTCGCCGAGCGCGGGGGTTATGCGGCGGGCCGCCGTGCGAGAAGTGTCGACGAGCTCGCGCATCTGCTGGACCGTGCAGGTGACCTGACACCCGATGAGCTTGCTGCCCGGATTGCGCCTGACGATGAAGGCCTTCGTGGCGATCCATATAACGAGCTGATATCAAGCCGCCGCGCCGTGCTCATTCAACCAGGTGACGCTCTCGAGTGGCGATTCATACTCGCCGAGTCGTATTCGCGTTACGTGGCGGCATTTGGTGACGCGCTTTCGCGTGTGATGGTGCCGGCGACCGGGGGAAGCGGCGCGGGCTTCGCCGATAATCAGGTGGAGCTTTCTGCGGATGAAGTAATTCCCGAAGTCCTGCGGCAGGCTGTGATGACTCAATCGGCGGCAAGGCGCGAGATACTCGCACGGTTCGTGGCGTTGAGCGGGCCGGTGACCGTTTCCGAGATTCACCAGCGGTATGGTCTCGATGAGACGTGGATCGAACTACGCCTGACGGAGTGGCAGCGAACCGGCAAGTTGATTCGCGGAAAATTCCGCCCTGAGATCGCGGATCCCGAATGGTGCTCGCGCCGGATTGCCGAGGTAGGGAGACGGCGCGCGCTCGCAAAACTGCGGCGGCAGATCGAGGCAGTGGAGCTTCCTGTTTTTGCCGAGCTGGTTCAGCGCTGGCAGCATCTTGGGGGTGGTGTGCTGCGCGGTTCGGGTGGTGTGGCCACCGCAATCAGGCAGCTGTATGGAATTGCCAGGCCGGCGAAAGCATGGGAACGGGATTACCTGCGCGCGCGAGTCTCTGACTATGACCCCGGATGGCTGTCCCCACTGCTTTCCACGGGTGAGGCGGTGTGGGTGGGCGAGTCCAACAGTGAGGCGAAGAGCGAGTCGACGGTGCTTGCGCGCTTGAGATTTTTTCAGCGCGGCACCGGCGCCTTGTGGATCGGTGACGAGATCAACCCTGGTGTGACCGCAAACCTCAGTGCAGATGCGCATGCAGCGCTTAAGGTGATCGAGCATGAGGGGGCGCCGTTTACGTCGGACATCGAAGCGATCACGGGGTTCACGCGCCTCGCGGTAAAGGAGGCGCTGCGCGAGCTCGTCGCATCGGGACTGGTTACCAACGACACCGCTGAGGCGATGCGTGAAGTGATCAGATGGCGGCCGCTGGTGCCGCGGGAAAAAAATGATCCTACCCGGTGGCTCCCCGCTGACTACACGCCGTCGTCGAACCGGTATGTCGTTCAGCGAAGGCCAAACCTGAAGCGGCTTCCGAAGTGGCGCCGGCCTGACCATTCTGGCGCGATTCCCTCAAACTGGGGTGGGCGATGGTCCCCGGTTCAGCGCCTGATGATTCTTGGCAGAATCCTGGTACAGGAAGAAAGAGCGGGGCAGATCGCGCGATACTGGCTCGATAGATACGGGATTGTGTCTCGTGAAGTCTGGCGAAGGGAACGGACGCCCACCCCGTGGCGCACGATTTATCAGGAACTCAAGCGACTCGAGTTTCGCGGGGAAGTCAGGCGTGGCTACTTCGTGAAGGGTCTGAGCGGTTCTCAGTTTGCGTCCGCGGCCGCAGTTGAAATGCTGAGGGCGATCGCGTCAGAGCCAGAAGGGGATAAACCGTACGTGGTCATGGCGGCGAGCGATCCCGCAAACGTCTACAACCTGCCGATGGATGTCACGGATCGCGATCCGCTCTCGAGGCCTCGCGGAGCGGGAGCGTTGATCGTGACGATTGGCGGGCGGGTCGCCTTGTCGGTCGAGGGCCGGGGCAAACGAGTGGTAGCGGCTGAGTGGCTGAAGCGCGACGAGGTCCAGAAAGCGAAGGAGGTTCTTGCCGCGCACCTGCGCGGCGAGAAAAACGCGCGCTACCTGATGTTACCTGATATCTGACCTGCCGAGTGCTGCACGGACTGCTTCGCGCATGGCGATAACGGCTTCCTCGCGCGCGGCCGGACTGTCCTCGCGAATATGAAGCTCGATGCCGTCAGCGACGGGTGCGCGCTTCCAGCTGTAGGTGTTTCCGTCTTCGCGTGCTGCAGTCGTGTCGGCGCCGGAGAGAAGCGCGGGTGCGAGCGACGTTGCGATGCGACGCTCGAGCGCATCACCCGTCATGTCCTTCATCTCTTCCTTGATCTTCTCGAGGCCCTGGCCTTCGCGCTGGCGGATCTTGATCGCGAGAAGCTGAAGCAGATGCCGATAGTTGTAGGTAGCGGCGGTGCCGGTGCCTTCGGGGCGATCCATGAGTCCGTTTGCCACGTAGAACCTGACAGATCGTGCGGATGGCGCCGCTCGCGCTGATGCGTTTGTCGGACGCATCCCTGCAGCGTCGACTAAGGCAGTGACGTGGGCGGCGAGACCTCGGGCATTCCAGGGAGCGTGACGGGAATGTGCGCGGAGGAGAGCGACAGGCGATTCAGCCATGTTGATAGGATAACATTAAAGTCATCGGGCCGCTCGTCATGCGGCAGGTCGCCGGCAGGTGTCATGACAGCCAGCTCAAGGTCGGGCTTTATTGCGCGAAAGCCCCGGTACTCTTCGATCGGGGCAGCCGATCCTTCCTCTCCCCAAATCAGCAGCGCGGGTTGGGTGAGACGCCGCAACGCATGGCGTACATCGATGTTGAGTTGTCCCGACAGGAACGCGGCCGGTGCGTGTCGTGCGCCCTGCTGATGTGATGCCCAGTAATAGATGTCGATCAGGTCATCAGTGACGATCGTGTTGTCGGAATAGGTTTTTTCGAGATAGTAGCGCAGGCTCCGCTTCGACACGAGCGCATTGAACATCGCTGTTCCGATCACGGGGGCTTCAACGGCAAGGCGGCCCGCTTCGTTGGTCACACCACCCGGCTTGTTGAGTCTCACGAGTCCTGTCGGAGCAATCAAAGCCAGGGCAGAGAATCGCTCCGGGTCCCGGGCACCAAGCACGATCGCATACGCGCCTGCCAGAGAGGTCGCAACAAGAACGCACGGCTCACCGATCACCTGATGCGCAAAATCCGAAATCAGCGATATGTACAGGCGGGCGGAGTATCGAATAGCGGGGCGGTCCGACCTGCCGAAACCAAGCAGGTCGATTGTGTAAACGGTGTTGTCCTTCGCCAGGTAGTCGACGTTGTCGTGCCACTCATATGACCACGCGGCCGCATGAATTCCGTGAACTAGAAGGATCGGTGGCCCGCTTCCACGCCGCGTGAACGCGATGCGCCGGCCTCTCCACTCGAAGCCGCCTTCCTCGCCGCCGATGAGGTTACTGAGCTTGTCTACGTCCTTTCGGGCGAAGGCATTGTAGGCGGCAGCGGCGCCAACCAGAGCGCCGCCGGAGAGAAGTATTTTTCTCCAGCGGTTGTCGTTTTCTTCCATTATCGCAATCGACCTTGCGGTCTAGCGCCTGCGAGCGGTCTTCGAAGCACCCTTTTTAGCGCCGCTTTTCTTCGCGCCGCGATTGCCTGACGGGCTCTTGCCCTTCGAAGCGCTCTTCTTTGCTGCCGGCTTCTTTGCTGCCGGCTTCTTTGCTGCTGGCTTTTGCGCGGGTTTTTTCGCTGCCGGCTTCGAGGACTTCTTTGCAGCGCCCTTTCCTACTTTCTTAACTGGAGCCTTCTTCGGTGCCGCAGAAGATTTCTTCGCGGGTGACTTAGCCTGAGTCTTTTTCGCGGCGGCCTTCGGCGCCGGCTTCGCTGCGGCCTTTCCTGCTTTCGCCGCAGGTTTTTCATCGCCCGACTTCTTCGCTGCGCCCTTCTTCCCGGTCGGCGGACCGCTCGGCTCCTCGTCGTCCATCGAATCGTCATCGGCGTCGAAGAGAAGCGCGTCATCGTCAGAGGTGTCGGCTACGGGAGTCCGTGGCGAGGTGCTGGCAATCAACGCCTTTTCGCGGTTCGCGTTGGTAGATCCCTTCGGTCGGCCGCGACGTCCGCGCGGAGCTCCGCCCCCAAAGATGTCCTCTTCTTCTTCCTCTTCCTCGGCGTCGTCGGAGTCCGTCGTAGCGGTCTCCTCGTCGTCGTCGTCATCCATGTCGTCGGCGCTGTCCCAGAGTCGGTCGCTGTGGTCCTCGTTTATCGCCCAGCCACCATTCTCTTCGTCCTCGTCCTCGTCGTATGACCGCTTTCCGCGGCCGAACCCACCGCCGAGATCATCGGAGTCGTCGTCATCCGCGAATCTGTACGTCTCTTTTGTCTCATCCCGGCCTGGCATACCCAATCCCCCTCGCTGTTACAGCGTTCTTGTTGTGCAGCGCCGTCGTTTGGCGGGGCACGCTGCACTTCGCGTGCCCTCCCCCATACACCATATAGTGCGGCTGCTGAGTTACCTGCGAATACTAGGTTGTGTCGCGTGAGTCAAGCCCGATCGCCTTACTGTGTTCCGCTGGCCGAGCGCCGGGCGTCCGCAAGGGCGCTAGTGATGTCGGCTGAGTGTCGCTCATACTCAGGCAAACGCTTTGCCGTTTCTGCTTCATATGATGAAATGATGCGATTTCCGAACGACCTCAGAGCCGCTCCATCCTTTTCTAGCGATGCGACCCTCGCGCCAAGCACCAGGCCGAGGAGGTGCGTCGGGTTCAGTGCGAGAATGCTGTCAGCCTGAGCCTTCGCCATCGGAAGAACGCCTGCGACTTCGGCGATTCGTCCCATATCGTAACGCTGGTCCGCGTTCGGCGGGCTCAGCATCTGGTAAGCACTGATTGCCATCGGTGCAAAGAACATGACGCTGTCTGTCTTACCCTGATTAGCGAGCAACATCACCCGGTTGAACAGGCGGTCTGCCTGTTCCTGGGTTGACAGCTCCGAGATGTCGGGCCCGCGGACGACAGCGCCAGGAGCGATGCCTCCGCCCGCCTGTGCATCGAGAGGCATCTGTTGTGCGGCCACTGAGTTCGCCGGATTCGTCCGCGCGCTGTTGTACGCAATGAGGGCGATCAATGCGATGGCGGCGACACCCATGACGGCCCAGGCAAGTGAGGGTAATCCACTCGCGGCTGGCGCGGCTGATTTTCGCACCGCCGGCCTCGTTGCGTTCCCGACAGGGTGGCCACACGCAGGGCAGAATTTGGCCCCGGCAGCGAGGATCTTCCCGCAGCTCGCACAATCTGCAGGGCTGAGGGATGCACCGCAGCTGGCGCAGAAGCGGCCTGTGCCCGCCACAGAGCAGGCCGGGCACATTACTTCCGGTTTTGATGGATCGGGCATGGCGTACAAACTAGTCGATTGTGATGGCGCTACTCACGTGCCCGCAATCAGGGCGAAATTGTCTTCGTGACAAGCGACGGAACCCTGAACGCGATGGCACCCCGGTGAGGGTTGTCCTCAGCAATGCATCAGTGAAGTGGGGCGGCGTGCATGTCTTTACCGAGATGCTGGCCAGAGGGCTCAGTGCCCGAGGGCACGACGTCACTGTGTTTGGCGCACCTGGAAGCATGCTCGAGGAGCGGATGAACAGCGTAGCCCCATTCGAGCCCATTCTGAGGGGAATGGATCTGCACCCCGGAACAATGTTAAGGGCGAGGCGGGCGCTCGCGGGGCATAGCTGCCAGGTCGTTCTCGCGCTCATGAAGAAGGATGTGAGGCTCACCGTCCCGGCCGCATGGACAATGGGTATCCCCTCTGTCGTGAGGCATGCAAACGACCGTCCTCTAACCGGCTGGATATATGATCGTGCACTGTTCGGCGCACTGCCGGCACTCCATATCGCTAATTCCCAGTCAACAAGGGCAACCCTCCTCGAGTCTGCGCCGTGGATAAAGGCCGAGGACGTCAGAGTCGTCTATAATGGCATCGACTCCTCAGGGATCGATGACACCGCTCGTGCGGATCTTGGCTTGCCGGCCGATGCAATCGTCACCGGTTTCATAGGACGCCTGGACAAACGCAAAGGTCTTCTGGACCTGTTGAGAGCATGGCCAGCGGTGGCGGCGGCAAGCGAGAAATCCCACCTGGTGATCGTCGGCAAGGGGCCGGGCGAGGCGGATGCGCGGCGAATCGCTGGCGATGCTCCGCGCATCCACTGGCTGGGGTACAGAAAGGACGTACCACCGGTCCTTCGCGCGATCCACGTATCTGCGGTACCGTCGCACTGGGAAGGTTTTGGTTTTGTTGCGGCGGAGTCGATGCTTGCAGGGTTGCCGGTCGTTGCAGGTAATGCCAGCAGTCTGCCGGAGATAGTCCGCGACGAGGTCGACGGGATACTGGTGAAGCCGGCGGACCCTTCTGCCCTTGCAGCCGCCATCATCAGGCTCGCGAAAGATCCGGATCTCCGCGCTCAGATGGGGGCTGCGGGAAGGACGCGGGTGCTTACGCATTTTGGTGCCGCAAAGATGATCGACGCCTATGAGGAAGCTCTCGAGCAAGTGCTGGAGGGCGCACGCCGGAGATAGGGAACGTTTCGCAAACTTTTTGCATAGTCTGCAAATTTTTCTCGACATTTTATCAGAATAGTCGCAGTTATTGCGATTGTCCGGCTCATATCGTGCAATTTGCGCACGCTTTTGTTGACAGCGCCGCGGAGAGCCAGTAGCTTCGCACCTTCCTCCCGCCACCCCAATCGCCGTCGACAAGAGGTAACGTGCCGCCCAAACCAAAAGTCGCAAAGACAGATACTGCCGGAGCAACGAAGAAGGACATTCTCGCCCTGGCCACGAAAGGAAATGTCAGGTTCCTGCGCCTCCAGTTCACCGACATTCTTGGCGTCAACAAGAACGTGGAAATTCCCCGGTCCCAATTCGAGAAGGCGCTCGATGGCGACATCATGTTCGATGGATCATCGATCGAAGGCTTCGTGCGCATCGAAGAGTCCGACATGCTTCTCGAGCCGGACTTCGACACGTTCCAGATATTTCCGTGGGGCGATCCGGAGAGCCGGGTAGCTCGCCTGATCTGCGACATCAATACTCCCGACGGTGCTCCGTTCAGCGGCGATCCACGCCGTGTCCTCAAGCGCCAGCTCGAAAACGCGCGCAAGCTCGGCTACTCGACGATGAATGCCGGCATGGAAGCCGAGTTCTTCATGTTCAAGCCGGGCCCTGACGGGGAAGCGACAACGAAGACGCACGATGTCGGCGCGTACTTCGATCTCGCGCCGGTAGACCTTGGCGAAGATGCACGACGCGCGATCGTCGACGTGCTCGAGCAGATGGGCTTCGAGGTCGAGGCGGCTCACCACGAAGTGGCACACGGCCAGCATGAAATCGACTTCCGGTATGCTGATGCGCTGAAGACAGCTGACAACATCGCAACGTTCCGCTTCATTGTCCGTCACGTTGCCCAGCAGTTTGGACTCATCGCCTCTTTCATGCCGAAGCCGGTATTCGGGCAGAACGGAAGCGGCATGCATACACACCAGTCGCTGTTCCGCGGCAAGGACAACGCTTTCTGGGATCCGAAGGCGAAGTGGGAGCTGTCGCAGACAGCGCTGTACTACATCGGCGGACTGCTCAATCACGCGCGCGGATTCTGCGCAATAACGAACCCGCTCGTAAACTCCTACAAGCGACTGGTGCCAGGATACGAAGCGCCGGTGAACGTCGCATGGTCGATGCGCAACCGCACACCCATGATCCGCATCCCGGATCGCCGCGGTCTCGGAACCCGTTGCGAGCTCAGGATTCCGGATCCCGCAGCCAACCCGTACCTCGCCCTCGCCGTGCAGCTGGCAGCAGGTCTCGATGGCATCACGACAAAGGCAGATGCGCGCGAGCCGGTCAACACGAACATCTGGGAGATGTCACATCGCGAGAAGCGTCGCCTGAGAATCGACGACCTTCCGCACAATCTCGAGGAAGCCTGCAACGAGCTTGAGAAGGATACGGTCATCAAGGAAGCGCTCGGCGAACACATCACCAATAACTTCCTGACCGCGAAACGACAGGAATGGGAGGAGTACATCACACAGGTTTCCCAGTGGGAGCTGGATAACTACCTCGCGAAGTACTAGGCCCCGGGGTTTTGTTACACAAGTTTCACTGCTTCAGGTATTGATAATCAGGTCTCAAAACAACAAATCCTTTTGGTTGCCAGTTCAGGCACCCGGAAGGATTTGTTTTTGTGGTTTCCCCCAATCGTCAAGATGATTCCACCCGACACGGATCTCCCGGATCCAGAAGCGTGGTCGAACGCCGACGACGTCGAGCTGCTTCGCCGCATCGGCGATGCCGATGAAGCGGCACTGGGCGCCCTCTACGACCAATGGAGTCACGCACTCTATTCGCTCGTCTTGAGTCTCCTGGGGGATCCCGACGAAGCAGAAGACGTAGTTGAAGAAACCTTCTGGCACGCGTGGCAGAATGCAGGGTCCTATGAGCCTTCAAGCGGGGCAGTCTCGACCTGGCTCCTGACTATGGGACGCAGGAGAACTCTCGACCGGCTTCGCGCACGGGACGCAACGACCAGCACTATGGTGACCGATCTCGGTCACGACGATTCGCATGATCATCTTGAAGCCGCGCCGCCTGCGAGAATGAACCCCGGCCGAAGCGCAGGAATACGCTCGCGCCTTGTCATGCGCGCACGCGCCGAGCGGGAGACCTGGGCGGCGCCGGGCACAGGTCGCCCCGATCTGATGCGGGGTGTCGCCAGCCTCACCGGGCTCGGCCACAAAACCACACCGTCGGCTCAGCGCGCCATCACGGGGGAAACGAGACGCGTAACCCCAGCGCATGCGTCAGAGGCAGTGCCGGCACAAACCACAGTTCCCTCGAAGGCGCTCAACTGGTATGCCATCGCGGCGACCGTCGCGCTCATTGCAACCGCCGTTCAGCTCGCGCGTGTCTCTGCTGACAGAAGGGAAGTTGCAGTCAGGCTCGCTGCGACCGACACCCTCGCGCCGGTCGCCGATAGTCTCGAAGCAATGTTGCGGCAGAAAGAAGCGATCGTGACTGCCATCTCCGGTCCCGACGTCACGGTTGTGCCACTCACCAATCGAACTGCACAGCGTCCCCTCGGCCGTATGATGTGGAATCGTACTGCCAACGACTGGGTGATGTTGACATATGGCCTGAGACAGCCACGCGAAGGGATGACCTACCAGGTGTGGCTTGTCACCGACAACGCACATATACCGGTTGGTACTTTCGCGCCAGACAATAGCGGGAACGCGATCGTACACATTAAGCATGATCTTCAGCGGGAAGTGCTTCGATCGATCGCCGTAACGGAAGAACCAGAAGGCGGGGTGGCCTCGCCAACTGGCCCGATGGTTGTCGCCGGAGCGGCTTAGATCCTTCTCCCCTGGGCGAGACAGTAGTCGAAGTAGTCCTGGCTCGCGTCGGCCCGAACGATCAAACCCTCTGCAATGCCGATTCGCGACTCAGGATGTACAGCCACCTGCGGCTCGATTACATGCTTGAGCCAGCCTTCCGCATGGCCGATGTCAATGATCGCATGAGCGCCGTAATAGACAACTGACTTCTTGTCGATACCGACGCGCTTCGCTCCATGCACGACACGCGTGCATCGCTGGGGAGCAAGCAGCTCGACGGCGCCGAGTGTGCCCTGGGCGCGGAACGCGTTACGTCGGGGAATGCAGCTCCACAACATCACGTTCACGCCTGCGAGAACCTGCCACGGAAGATCATCAGCGGCAGGGGCCTGCAGATTCAGGTCCTCTATCAGCCGATGAAAGAGATGAGTGTGAACGGCGTGGGTCACGCCTTTCCCCATTTCATCCCAGTAGTTGGATGCCATCTCCATCTTCACGTCGCCTCGTGTTCCTACCTGCGCCAGAGCGACCAGGTCGTCGAACGCGGCTTCGCCTGCGCACTCCATGGTGAAGAACCACTCGAGCTGTTCCCGGGTCGCGTCACTAGCAATAAAGGAATAGAGCTCATGCTCGTAGAGCGGGTGCGAGAACGCGGTGTTGCGATACCATCCGGCAAACGCTGCCGGATCGTCGGGCAGTGCTTCGGGCGACAGGTCATGTGATGCGTGCGCACGGCGCAGCATGTCGCGCTCCCATGGACGCTCGAGCTCGCGCAACAGCATCAGCGGGAACGGGTGAAACTGGTTGGCGAGATGCGATGCAACCGGCAGCTGAACGTGCTGCTGATAGAGTGCAAGCAGAGCGCGATGTACCTGAGCGCGTGCGTCTTCGTCAACTTGCGTGTCGTGCGGCAGGACGAATGTGGCTTCGCCGGGATACGCGCGACGAACGAGAGTGCGCGCTTCATGGATGAGATCTTCCTCGACGCCTCGCTCGTCCTCGAGAACACTGTCGAGATCGGGCAGCGCCAGCAGGGCGCGCAGCCGCTTCGCCAGACTCGGGCCAGCAGCGTCCCCTCGCGGTCCGGGCAAGAGACCAATGGCCGGGAGCTCGATCGATTTCAACATGCCGGGAACGTTCATCATCTGCGGTGCGCCGTTTGCATTCAACAACCTCGTTATCGCAGCAAAATGCAAAAGGTGAGCCCATTCAAGCGGGGAACCGCGGTACACGATGCCGTACAGATTCGGACGCCCATTCACCAGTCATGGCCAGCTTCGATCGTTACTCGACGAAGCCGGAAGAATGCGCGCGTTCGCACCGCCGTTCAGGTTCACGTCTTTCTTCTCCCCTGAAGACACTCTCCTGTGCGCGATAGGTGCAGAAGCCGCAATGGCCAGGGCACGGACAACGCACCGCTTCGATGGACGGGAAATCGATCCCCTCAGGATAGTGGAGCTGACGACAGGCAGTGGTCTCGTCGGGCTTCACCTGCTCCGCCTGGAAAACGACAGTCGGTTTCTGGGCCTGGATATCGACGAAGGGGCAGTGAGAACGGCGAGCGGGAATGCCCGGTTATTCGGACTCTCATCACGTTCGGCATTCGAGTGCGCGGACATGTGGTCGGAGTCGACACGGCGCAGCCTCGCAGGCTTTAATCCCCACCTGCTGATCTGTAATCCACCCTACATTCCGGAGCCCGAGGGCATGCCACTCGAGAGAGAAGCTGGCTCGGGGAGTGACGGGACCGCCCACCTCATGGAGACAATCGCACTCGCCGCGAAAGTTCAGCCACGGGCAGTTGCACTTTCGTGGTGCAGTCTCTCCGATCCCGCCGCGGTCATCAGACGAGCGGCCGGCGCAGGTTACTCACTCAATTCCCTTTTTATGGTTGCGATCTCCGACGGTGAGTACTCGGGGTCGGTTCATTCGTATCTTCGCACGCTTCCGCATGCGTGGATGAACGAAGAGCTCGCGACGCGGAACGCTCTCGCACCGGATGGATCGTGCCGTTTCGCCTATCTGCTCATGGCAGGAGATTTTTCGCGGCAGGATCACGTTGACCCTCAAATAGAAGTTTCGGTCGCCAGGATCTGCGAGTCCTTCGCATCGAGCGGATTGGGTGCGCTGGAAAATCCGGAAGCTCCGATTCCCGTACGCGCGTGGATTCTCGACAGATGGGACGAGGTGCGGCTGCGGGCGTTCCTGCATGGTGAAATCGGCGGACGCCCCGCGGCGTGAGATTTCTCGGGGTCGGGGAGACAAACGACCTTGGCGACATGTACCTGTGCCTCGTCAAGGCAGGACACGAGGTGCGGGTACACATGTCGGACCCGGACTCCGCAGGCGTGATGGAGGGGATGCTCGAGTTCACCGACGACTGGCGGGCAGAGCTCGACTGGGTTCGAGAGAAAGAAGACGAAGGCTTCGTCCTCTTCGAGACAGCGTCCGCTGGAGAAGAGCAGGACGAGCTTCGGCAGAATGGCTTCAACGTGATTGGCGGAAGCGCGTTCGGCGACCGGCTCGAGACCGATCGCGGATTCGGGCAGCGGGTCTTACGCGACGCCGGCCTAGCGACGGCAACGACGCGAATTCTTTCAGACTTCGATGAAGCGATCGCGTTCGCGCAGAATCATCAGCGCAGGTACGTGATGAAGCTCGACGGGTCGAACTGGCCATCCACGAGCACCTATGCAGGACAAACAGAAGATGGAGCTGACGTCATTGCGCTGCTCATAGCAATGAAACGTGCATGGAATCTCGAGGAGATTCCGCGCATCGTCCTGATGGACCATGTCTCCGGAGTCGAAGTTGGAGTCGGAGCGTTCTTCAACGGGAAACAATTCCTCGGCCCGCCAAACCTCGATTGGGAGCACAAGCGTTTTTTTCCGGGCGATATCGGAGAGATGACTGGGGAGATGGGAACCATTGTGACATATCGCGGCGGCACGCCCTTGTTCGATGCGACTCTTGCACGTGTAGCTCCGATGCTGGCCGAGTCGGGATACTGTGGCTACATCAATCTCAACACGATCGTGAATGAAGACGGCGTGTGGCCTCTCGAGTTTACTTCCCGGTTTGGTTATCCCGGATTTCCCATCCTATCCGCACTGCATGACGAAGGCTGGGACACGATCTTTGCAGCAATGGCGCATAGAACCAGGGACACGATACGGACGAAGGATGGAATCGCTACCGGCGTGGTCCTGACGGTTCCGCCATTTCCGTATCGCGATGGGTATGCGGAACTGGGAAAGGGAATTCCGATATGCCTGCCGGAGGCACTCACGGATCAGGAAAAGGATAGCCTGCACTACGGTGAGGTCACGCTGGTGGACGGACAACTCGTGACCGCCGGGATGATCGGCTACATAATGGTAGTAACGGGTGTGGGTGATACCGTGGAGTCTTCAACGCGTGAGGCATACGAGCGCGTAAGGAAGGTTGTGATTCCCAACATGCGGTACAGAAACGATATCGGCGCCCGATTCAACGATGATTGCGCGGAGCTGAAGCGCCTGGGCTGGCTTCAATGACGAGTCCCGTCTACGATGAGGCGGCTCCGG
>JAYUWU010000032.1:0-15985 GCA_043753365.1 Gemmatimonadaceae bacterium
CGAACGATCTCGAGCCAGTGAGGCTCGATGATCGTCGCGTAGCCGAAAACACCGACACCAGCAGCGAGCGTCGCACCAGTTCCTATAAATACCCGTCGATTCACCGCCGAAAGTTAAAGGCGACTGCCTGCGGCCTCCATGTCTGCGGATGGCCGGGAGAACGCGGTCCAAGATACTCGAGCCAGAGCGGCTTGATCTCGATCATCACGAAATCGCGCGGGAAGTCCGGCCAGAAGAATTCCGCGTAGCCATCCTTGTAGAACTCTTTCGCCTGCGGGTGTTCCGGGTCCGAGTGAACGGTCGCGATGCCCATCACGGTGGCGTATTCGATGCGATCGTCGTTGTTGAAATAGAGAGTCACCTGCGGATGCCGCCGCATCTGGTCGACCTTGCGAGTGTTGAGGCGGGTCATGATCCAGACAGTTACTCCGCTCGCAGGATCGTCTGCGCTGACCGGAGCGACGAAAGCCTTGGTAGTTCGCACACGGGGCTGACCCATGGAGTCAAGTGTCACCACCGCGACGTTGGAATCCGCAAGCATGAGCGCGCGAGCCGCTGAAAGAATGGCCGAGTCCGGCGCACTCTTGTAGAGCTCTTCAACGGGCACTCTGTAAATCCTGACGGCACCTGAAGCAGGGGTGGCAGATGACACGGCACGCTCGCTGTCCCGACAAGCTGTGTTCAACAGGACCGCAACGATCACGCATCCGACGGCTGTTCGTCGCACGAGCGTGCGTTTCGCAGTTGGCATGGCTCCCCACCTCAAAGGTTTCCGCCTAGTCTCAAGAGTTGAGTTTGAATGCCAGTTCTGGTCTGACAGATCCGGTTGGAGGCGAGCGTCGTAAAGGGGGTAACGCCCTCAACCAGGAGTATCCCGATGTTCCGCAGGCCACTCGCTCTTCTCGCCCTCGCAGCGGTCGCATCCGCTTGCGCCGCCGAAAATAACCCTCTTTCCCCCGACGCGTCGTTGCTTTCGAGCGCCGGCACTCCTGTAGACGCAAGAATCTCCGGCGCATCCGAGACGATCTACGGATTGACCAGCGACAACAGCCTCGTGGTCTTCGCGTCCGGGAAGGCGAATCAGGTTTCGGCCGAGACCGAGATAACGGGCCTAGAGGCTGGTGAAGTAGTAATCGGAATCGACTTCCGGCCCAGCGACCTGAATGCGAACGGCATCAGCGATGTCGGCAAGCTCTACGGCGTGACGAGCGCGAATCGTATCTACGTTATCGATCCTGTAACCGGCGTCGCATCGTCGCCGGTGATGCTGACCACGGCAGTCACGGGATCAGCTATCGGTGTTGGATTCAATCCAGTTCCTGATCGCCTGCGGATTCACTCGGCGACCAATCAGAACCTTCGTGTCAATGTCGACAACGGCGCGGTGATTGTCGATGGTGTGCTCGCCTATGGCATGGGAGACGCGAACTTCGGAGCCGATCCGTCGATCGTTGCAACAGGCTACACTAACAACGACAACGATCTCGCCACCGGCACTGCGCTTTACGCTGTCGATGCGGCAACCGATGCGCTCGTGACGTTTCCGGCAGCAACCGGTGGCCCGAACGGTGGAGTGATGGCGACGATTGGCTCGCTTGGGCTCGATGTTGGCGATGCTGCTGGTTTCGACATCAGCCTTGCTTCGGGCACCGGCTACCTCGCACTCGCCACATCGGCTTCGGGGAAGTCGACACTCTATTCCGTCGATCTTGCGACTGGTTCGACGAAGAAGCTTGGAATGCTCGCTCAGACAACGACAGCTCTGCTCAGCATTGCAGTGATGCCGTAACCACGACCCTGCGAAGCCAAGCTGAAATTCGAAGAACCATTCTCCCCTTCGGATTTCAGCTTGGACGCTTTGCGCCACTACTGCCCGGAAATGCGCTCATCTGCCTCCAGCTTCGCTTTGTCGATCAACTGGGCGACCCGGTCGAGTTCATCCTTGCTCATACGGTCCCCCTTCAGGTCGATCAGCGTTGCGACCGCCTGTTCGGTCGAGCCATCGAAAAACGTCTTGAGCAGATGGGACAGCGCACCCTTTCGTGCTGCGTCTTTCTTTATAGTGGGCTGATAGATGAACGCGCGCCCGTCTTCGACGTGCGTTATCCGCCCCTTCTGCTCGAGCGTCCGAAGCATCGCCCGCACCGCCGAATAACTCGGCGGATCCGCGATGCCGGCCATTGCCTCGGCCACTGTTGCACGTTCGTTCTCGTAGAGAAAATCCATGATCTGGCGTTCTCGGCGACTCAGACCTTTCAGGTGCTCGTCTGGCATCCCAATCTCCGGTTGTGGCACGCTGCGCGCCGGTACCACTCCCTCCCTCTCTCTATCCGGCGCGCGCGGGAGTTTCAAGCGGAAGCGCCTCGACGTCCTCGAAGTCCGCCGGCTCACCTCCGAGAGCGAAGCCGGGAATCAGGGTGTTGAGGATCGTATAAAGCACGAGCCCTCCGGCAATCGTATCATCGAGCCCGAAGCGGCGCTCCAGTAATCCCGTGATGACGAGAGTGAATACCAGCGTCGGCACCATTGCGGCGCCGACGCGCCGCGAAACGCGGAACGGTTCGCCAAAAGCAAAGCGTCGATGAAGGGATATCACCCCGATCCTTAGCGGGACGAGAATAGCGACAAGTGCGAGTCCGATTACAAGCGACTTGAGGGTGAGATGCCCTCGCACGATCTCCGTTCCTGCGTGGAAGAAGTAGAACGGGATGAACACCGACCCGAATGCCTCGAGCGCGTCGATCATTTTTTCTGACGACATCGCTGGATGGCTCGCCCGGTAACGCTGCGCCGCGACGCCGACGAGGAAGGCGCCGACAAGGTAGTAGACCCCGAGAAGTCTCGTGGCATACGCGCATACGACGGCGACCATTACGAGGAACGCGAACTCCGACTTCGGTGCATGTGGCGCGACGATCGTCGCAAACGCGCGGAAAGCGAGCGGGATTATCACGATGACGCCCATCATCGCGGCCATCGAGACCGCCAGCTGGCGAAGGGATGTCGACTGAAGAATAAAAAACAGCGCCGCCAGCGCAATTATCTCGGAGCCGATGGCGTAAGTGCGCACTGTTCGCTGCTCTTCAGGACTCATCCCGAAACTTGAGAGCGAGTTCAGGATGAATCCTGTAGACGGCGTCACGACCGCAAGCGCAAGCAGTGCCGCAACGCGGGGCTCGACACCAAGCATCATTGTCGCGAGTGTCGCGGCAACGACAGCAGTGGCAGTCCAGATGGCAGCATGCAGCGCAAGTGGAGTAGCGTTGCGCTTTATCTCCGATGCATCGATCTCGAGGCCGGCAAACAGGAACAGCGCGACGATACCCAGCGTCGAGAGCAGGTTGAGCGTCGGGTCGTGGTGGAACCAGCCGAGCAGCGTGGCTGCAACTCCAAGCAGCAGCGCGGTAATCGCGCCGGGAATCTTGTAGCGCTGAAGGAGTTTCGGCACGAGGAACAGCGCGAAGATGAGCCCAATGAATCCGAGCTGCTCAGGTATTCGCGATGTGTTCGATTCCGGAACTGTTTCAGGCGACTTCAACGCTTCGAGAATCGGAGCAGGCTCGCTCCGCGCTTGCTCCAGTAAGACGATCGAATCACGAAGCCTCAGGATCGTCGAATCGGTCGATCTGAGCACCCCCAATACGGCGGCGGTGTCGCCGGCCCGATAGAGGGAATCGATCGTGTAGACGAGCGTGACAGGGACGGTGTCAGTTGCTGCCGCAGTGTCAGGCACGAGTGAGGTTGCGTCAGGTAACTGATGGATCATGTTGCCACCGATCTTTGCACGTCACGCGCCGCGGGAACCCGCCCACCTGACATTCTCAGCGACTTGCGGCGATCCATTTCATGATGTTGGCACCAAGCATCGGCAGAGTGACGGTTCCGTTTTCCAGCACCCGGTCGTGGAACTGGCGGATGTCGAAACGATTGCCCAGCGAGTCTTTTGCAACCTGCCGCAGGCGGAAGATTTCATTTCGGCCGAGCATGTAGGATGGAGCCTGGCCCGGCCATGAAATGTAGCGATCGACCTCCGCCTCGATGATCCTGAGATCCATCGCGGTGTGTGCAGCAAGCGTGTCGATTGCCTGCTGTCGCGTCCACCCCCGTGTGTGGATGCCGGCATCTATCAGGCACCGCGCCGCTCGATGAGCCTCACTCTCGAGCATTCCCATCCTCGCCAGCGGCGACGAAAACAATCCCATTTCATCGGCTAGCCGCTCAGCGTACAGCGCCCACCCTTCCCCGAATCCGGAGTTGTATGCCTCCCTGACCAACGGATGCATTCCTTTGAGCTCTGTCGCTATTCCGACCTGAAGGTGATGTCCCGGGATTGCTTCATGAAATGCCACGGTTTCGTTCGTTGATCGGCTCTTGTGCTCGGGATCCCAGGTGTTGATCAGGAACACGGAGGAACGATCACCGGGCGCGCCGACATTGAGCTGTCCCGGTGCACCCGCCCGCTGGCGAAATTCGGGGTAGGGGCGGATGACTACGTCGAACGATGGAACGATACCAAACCATTTCGGCATCTCCGCCCTTGCCCTTGCGATCGCCGTCTCAGACGTATCGATCACTGCCTGTCGCGACCGGAAAGTGTAGCGCGGGTCTGTCTTGAACGATGCGAGAAGAGAAGGAACGTCTTCAGTACCAAAATGCGCACGGGCGATTTCTTTCATTTCGCGATCGATGCGTCGCATCTCGCGGGCGCCCAGATCGAATACCGAATCTGCAGGTATGTCGATCGTGGAGAATGACCGGATTACCGCCCTGTAGCAATCCTCCCCGCCAGGATTGTCGGTAACCGCGAGACTCTGCCGCGCTCCCGCGAGATACTCAGTCGCCAGGAATGTACGATAGCGACGTATCGCAGGGTTGATCTCGTTCGCGATCTGCGCTGCGAGCTGCTTTCGAAAAGCCGATGCGTCCTGAGCTTTCGATGTATCCCGTTCGGCCGGGGAGTAGAACGGTGAAGCCGTCGGCTCGCCAGCCACTAAATCGTCGAGTTGTTTGATTACGTTGGCGACAATGACAGCAGGTGACGTGTAGCCGAGCCGTTTTCCTTCGCGGAGGTTGATGATCTCGTTGTCGATGTATTGCGGAAGTGCGCGCGCGCGCGCGAGGGCTGCCTTACGGCGCTCAGGAGTACCGGTTCGCTGCTGTGAGAAAACGTTGGTGTACTGGCTCTGCCATCCATTCACGTAGGAGTTCACGCCCCAGAGTCCGAACCTGCAGACACGGGTTCCAATGCTGGACTCCAGGTTGTTACGGAGAATGGAGTACGTAGTCGCTTCGGGTTTGCCCGCAAGCTTTGTCGTGTCGATGTCAGCAAGCTGAGCAAGCACGCTATCCTGGTACCGATGCCAGCGGTTCGCAGCAGCCTGGGTATTGTCGGTCACTCGTGATGCCAGCGGTTTCATCCATCCCGTATCTGAGCGGGCCGACTCAGGGCCAGCCTCTGTCCGCCGGCGCATGAATGCAGTCGCGATGGTATTGACCGCGTCAGCGGGTGATACACCCGAAGGCTGAGACCCGAACTCGAAATTCATTCCGGATCCGACTACGGCCCAGGCATCGCCGACCTTCGTCAGCTCAAAGGTTCCGCCGTTTCCCGCTACCCGTGGTTCTGATTGCGCGTTCCCCGACATCGAGCATGTAGCCGACCAGGCGACCGACGCGGAATCTCCGAAAACTCCATAGACCCGCATCGTTGCCCGGGTGATTGACGTCGACCCATCGCATGGGACTAGTTGATCACGCGCAATGATCGAATAGCGATCACCCGCACCAATGTGATCGAAGATTTTTGCTGTGACCGGGTCGTCGATGTAGAACTTCTCGTCAGGAGGCCCGAGCTTCGGAAGCACCGAATCGGCGGCCGCTACGAGGATGTCGAATGTGCGGTCGGGCACCGAGATCGAGTTCGCTGGCTCAAGCGGCGACTGAGGTTGCGGGGGTTGAGCAGTTCGTGCACAGGCTGCAGCAAAACCTGCAACAAACAACACTGATAGCAGTTTCGTATACCGGCCCGTCGGCGCCGCGAGATATTTCATGGTCAGGAAAATACCTCGCGAGGCGCGCGCGGCCAGCCCGGTACCGGCTACGGGGTTTTGACCCTCTCGTAAATGAGGTCATACGCCGTGACCCACGTGCCATCCCCCTGAAGCCGCTCGCCATGCTGCCTCACGCCGTCGGAACCCTGCGGAGTGAACGTCACACGGAACGCGACTCGCCCACCCGCTGCGCCACCCGCAGGCATGCTTCCATCGTATCGCATCGATCCGTCGCGGAACCATCCGCCGTACTCGTGCACTCCGCCGCCGGCGTCGACCCAGTACTGAAACCATTTGCTTCGCGTCGCATCCCAGATGTTGTAGCTCTGGCCCGTTCCGGTCGAGCGCGGTCGTGAACGCCGCGTACCTCGCGTCTCGCTTGAGTCTCTGCATGAGAGGGAGACTGTCGCCCGGATTCGGAACTGCGCCGAGCCCGGCAGCGGTCGCGCGAGTCAGTTGCGCGAACGCGCTGTCGAGCCGGTTCTCGCCGGCTTCGATGAGAGCACTTCGATAAGCGATCTGCGGTGGTGCAGTGCCTTTGCGCGCTGCGATTGCGAGGTTCTGTCTCGCCTCCCCATACCGCCCGATTTCCGTCAGCGCCACGGCCAGCCGGAGATACGGCTGCGCGAGGGTCGTGTCCTCCCTGACGGGCGCGGTATATGCCTCCGTCGCTATCAGAATATTGCTCGGAACAAACCTGGAATCGAGAACTGTGCGGATCCAGGACTAGCTACAATCGACAATCGACGACTTATCGAGAATCGCGGACTAAATCAGGACTGTTCTCCGAAACCATTGTAGTTCCGTCCTATGTCTGTTCTCGATCCTCAATAAGTCGTCGATTGTCGATTGTAATTAGTCCTGAACCCGCAATTGACTCATGTGCAGCCTTCTGCCGGCTGCGGATCCCTGGCCAGACACTCCGCCTCCGTGAACGGGAAGCGCGAGTGAACGGCATGGTTCGGGAGCGCTTTTGGAAGCGTTTCGAGTCTCGAGAAACGTCGCGCATCTATCCACCGGTGCCCGCCCTCGAACATCAGTGAATAACGCCGTTGCAGAAGAAGCTCGTTTACGAAGTCCGTAGCATTCGCAAATGCTCCTCGTGCGGCAAGTCCACCAGATGTCGTCCTGATGAAATTGATATCGCTGAGCGCGCCACCCGTATCACCCGTGTTGTAACGCGCCTCGGCACGAAGCAGAATCAGTTCCTCGTTTCTGATTATCGGTATCGACGCAACGTTTGAGTCATAAATCGTGAACACGAGGTCAGAAGTGATCCCCTGCACCGTTCGCGCTTCGATCGTTGCTGTCTTCGCGAGCACGCGATTGTCCAGCGTATTGTCGGGCTTTCTCGGAGCATCCGTCCTGATCGACGGATGCGCGACGATCGCACGGCCGGTAGGATCGAACAGCAGATTCGGGATGTCGCCGGAACCCGTGCTGTACGAGTGGTACACGCCTGAACGCAACGAAGATGCAGTGTTGAGGAACGATGCGTTCACCGCTGCCAGCGCGGCGGCATAATTGCCACGGTAGGCCTCGACCCGCGCCTTAAGGGCCCTGTTGAACTTTGCGAAATCCGCCGGTGTTGACGCCGCTGCGAAGCCGGGACTCAACGTGAACGGGAATGCCGTACCCCCGGCGTTGATCTCGGTCAGGCCCTGGTCAAGCAGCGCTGAGATATGGGCGAAGATATCCGCCTTTGACGCGATAGGAGCTGGCGTCTCCGTCGGCGCGCGGCCGACTTCGAGAGGAGAGCCATACGTGTCGCGCGTGTTGATCACGTACAGATAATCCAGCGCCTGCATAGTGTGTGCGAAACCCCTAGTCGCAGATTTCTGCGCGTCGGTCATGCCAGCCACTGTTTCGAGCGCAGCGAGCAACGTGTTCGCATTGCGAAGGTTCGCGTATGGAGCTGCAAACAGGTTTCCGCCGAATGCCGGGCTACCCCCATCGAGCGGCCCGATCAGCATCTCCACGATGAAGCGTGGATCAGCCGGATCGAAGTTGTAAGACTCGCGCCCGATAATGCCTAGCAGCGATACATAACCGTTTTGTGTTCCCTGTCCGACGCGCGTGCCAACCATCAGGCCCTGTGCCGCCTGTGCGATCTTGGTTGGCGTCGGATTGCTCGTAAGATCTTCGAGGCTCGGATTATTGTAATCCGGCACTATGAGGTCGTTGCATGCGCCCGCAGCGAGCAGCACGAACCCCAGGCCTGCGGCTTTCATTGCCTTCATCGGTAGATGTCTCGTGGTTGGCATGTCAGAATCCCAGGTTGACAGAGAGCCAGAAACTGCGGCTCGGCGGGAATGGAGCGACGTCGATGTTCCGGGCGATCGGCTGGTTGCCGAAGTTGCTGACTTCCGGGTCCAGCCCGGTGTAGTTCGTAAACGTGAGCAGGTTTCTGCCGCTGAGGCTCACCTGCATCGAGTTCAACCCTCTGCCAAACTGCGACACGAATCGATTCGGAACCGTGTACGAAAGCGTTACCTCACGCAGTTTGGCGAACCCTGCATCCTCCACGTAGATCGCCGTCTGCCTCGGCCATACGGCAAGGCGGTTAGCGCCCACTGTCGTCTGCTTTCCGCCGACAGTAACAGGATCGGCGTAGTCTGCGGTGTTGGATCCGAGATCATAGAGGAACTTCGTGAGATTCACGACGCTGCCGCCATTGTACCAATCGAGCAGGCCATAGAGGCTGAAGCTCCCGAATCTCACATCGTTCACAAACGACATTATGAAATCCGGATTCGCGTCGCCGATCTTTCGAACAACCCGCGATCCATCCGGCAGTGTGTCGTTGCCTACAATCTGTGTCGGTGACGCGCCCTCTTCTATCTCGAATGATCCGAGCGACGTCCCGAAGCCACCCGCCCTGAATCCTGGAACGGGAAGGTCGAGGATCTTGCTGCGGCTGCGGAAGAACGTCGTCCTGAACAGCCAGTCCATGTTCGCAGACTGAATCGGCACCAGGCTGAGTCCCACCTCAACACCCGTCGTCCGCAGCTTGCCGCCGTTGAAAATCTCGAGCGCGAATCCGGACGACGGCGCCAGCGTTCGCTGAAGCAGAAGTTCTGTTACATCCTTCCGGAACCCAGTCAGCTCGATGGATCCTCGCCCACTCGCCAGCGTAATGTCGGCACCGCCCTCGATCTCGCGCTGCCTCTCCGGCCGCAGGTCAGGCGATCCGACAGTACCGGCACCCGCCGGAATCACGAGCGCGGGAAGTCCGTTGATGTTCTGCGTTGCAGTCAAAGGGGTGAACTTCTGTCCGAACAGCGGCTGGTTCCCTGACTGGCCGTACGCGACACGCAGCTTCACCTCATTAAGGAAATTCATTGGCTCGATCAGGCGGTATGAAGCAGACGCCTTCGGATACCAGTATAGCTTGTCAGTATTACTGTTCGCGCTGCTGCGATCGGCGTTGAGACCCGCCGTCAATAACAGCCTCTCGGACAGCATCAACAGCTCTTCCTGTGCGAAGAATCCGAGATCCTCAACACGCTGATGGATCTCTGCCACCTGAATGTTCGTCCCGGCACCGACGATCTCGAGGCCGCCAACCAGGTTGCGGCTCACTATGCGGGATATGCTGAGGTCGCGGCTCGCGCTGTTCATTCCCACCGACGTTGTCGCGGCGAACGAACTCCCGGGTGTCCACGAATGCACAAGACTCGCGCTTCCGTTCAGGTTGAGATTGTCGCTCCTGCCGAGCAGCGACGTTCCCGGCTCACCGTCATCGATTGGCTCGAACTGCAACTCGGGGGGAAACAGGAGTGAGTTGTCCTGATTGAAGTAGTCAGCGCCAGCACTGCCTGCGAAGCGCAGGTGGTGCGAGGAATTCTGGACCACATCATAGTTCAGCCTGCCGGCGACAAGCGAGCGCCATACTGTTTCAGCGTTCTTCATGAGCGCCGCTGTCTGTAGCGGATTGCTAGCGACGAACGGATTCGAAGGGAAAGTACCGTCAGCCTTGCGCCGCAGGTCAACGAAGCTTGGCGTGAAGGGCAATGCCATCCAGAAGCTCACGCTGGTGTTGTCGTTGTTCGTGAGACCCCGCTCCGCAACAGTGCGGATGACATTCGTCTGGATGCTCAGGTTGAGTTTACTGCCGAAGTCCTGGTCGACATTCGCACGGACCGCCTGCTTCTGGAAACCGGTGTTCTCGATTATCCCGCCATCGTTGCGCCACATACCCGATACGTAGTACCGCGTATCCACATCTCCCCCGCCCATGTCCAGTATCGACTCGGCGGATATCGGTTTCCTCCCGGCAAGCTCCTTTTCCTGGTCGAAGACGACCCCCGGATTGAACGCAGTACCGGCCGCGGCGCCGAAGACCCCGACCGCCTCTTCCTTTGACGTGAACGTGCGCGACCCGAGCGTGTTCGAGATGGCCGAGAAGCCAATGCGCTGCGTTGCGTTGACTTTGCGCGCGCCGGTCCTGCCGCGGCGGGTGGTGATGACGACCACGCCGTTCGATGCTCTCGACCCGTAGATCGCCGAGGCCGATGCACCCTTGAGTACCTCTACGCTCTGTACGTCGTTCGGATTGAGGTCGGCGATGCGATTGACCTGGCCATCCTGCGTAAGATTGGGGTTGGACCCGCCCGTTGACCGCGTCACGGCGTTCTGGTTCGATGGAATCGCAACATTGCTCATGACGACCCCGTCCACCACATAGAGCGGTTCGGCGGTCGCGTTGATCGACGTTGTTCCGCGAAGGCGCATCTGCACACCGCCTCCCGGGGCTCCAGAGTTCGACTGAATCGCTGCGCCGGCCACCTTGCCCTGAATCGCGTGCTCGATGCTTTGTGCGGACACTCGCGTGATATCCTCGGCATCGACTGTCGCGACTGCATTTGCAAGATTCTGTCTCGCGATCGTCGTCGCCTGCCCGGTGACTACGACCTCGGAGAGACGCAGGAGGTCCCGGGTCAACGTCGCACGGATGCTCGTCAATCCTGCGGCGAGAGTCACGAGCACCGGCTGGTAGCCGATTCTCCTGATGTTGAGCGTGACCGCTCCCTGCGGCACATTACCGATGGTAAAAGTTCCGTTTGCCGCAGTGTTTGCGCCCAGTGTCGTGCCGCGAACTGCGACCCGCGCAGCTTCGACAGGTTGACCGGTCTGGGCATCCGTTACCGTACCGGTTACGGCCCGCGTTTGCGCAGCAGCGGGGGGAACACACAGCAGCAAGGCAATCGCAGCTAAAGCACAGCTCCTTCGCATACGCCATCCCGCGTGAGAGTGATCGACACTCGCGAGCGGACGTCTACCGGGGCCCGGAAAAACACGAGCATCCGATTCCGGTGCGCTCGCAACTGTACCCTAATATTGTCATTGCATTGTAAAGTCAATGTCAGGAACACGTAACCGCGTGGTCCAGCTTGTCCGGGTCAGGGCCGGGAGATCGACGGCCCGGCTGGACCCAGAGGCGTCAGTTGCGCACCGCGGGATGCTCTGTCAGCAGCGCGCTGAATCGCGGATCATCCCGGATCGACTCGAGATCCGGATCGGTCATGAGCCAGTCCCGATTACGCATGCCGAGCTCCATCGCGCGCTCGAGATGATCGAGCGCGAGCCCACCATTCCCCATGATCGCGTGTAGGCAGCCGATGTTGTAGAGCATCAGTGGATTTGTCGGGGCAAGCTGAACCGCCCGGCGGGCCCACTCCTCCGCCCTCGCTGTATCACCAAGCTGGAACAACTCGCTTGCGCCAAGCGAAAGCGCACGCGTTTCCCCTGCGTTGAGAGCAAGCGCACGCTCGGCAACAGCGATACCCTTTTCCGCGCTCACTTTTGCTTCTGCTTCGCGGCCGAGGCTGCGGTAACAGGCGGCGGCGAACATTAGAGCCTGGTAATCATCGAGCCGAAGCTCTGCCGACCGCTCGTAATAAATGACAGCTTTCTCGATGTTCCCGCGCGCCTGAAGCGATCGCGCGTAGTAATACGGCGCCTCGAATGAGGTGGAGTCGAGTTCGATCGCCTGCTCGAATTCCTCTGACGCTTCGTCGAATTTTCCCTGATACGTCAGCGTCAGTCCGCGCGACGCATGCGCCTCTGCCAGGTCGGGATCGAGCTTCAGCGCGCGCCGGCTCGCGGACTCAGCCTGCTCCAGTGCTTCTTCTCCACCTGCGTGTTCGAAGAACTTGAAGCACGAACAATCTGCGAGGCCCGCGAACGCCATCGCATAGTCAGGATCGAGCGCAATCGCACGCCGGTAGAGCTCCTCGGCCGCTTCCATCGCCTCTGGACGCTGCTGATGAAACAGCTGGCGACCGCGCAGATAATACTCGTATGCGCGAACGCTTTGTGTGGGAACCTTCTTGATCGCTGCCTCTTCCTGCTCGGTCAGCACGACCTTGAGAGCGTTCACGATGCTCGTCGCGATTTCGTCCTGAATGGCGAAGACGTCTGCCATCTCGCGGTCGTAACGTTCCGACCAAAGCTGGAAACTCGTAGCGACGTCGATGAGCTGCGTCGAGATACGCAGTCGGCTTCCCGCCTTGCGCACGCTTCCTTCGAGAACCGTGTGCACCTTGAGCTTGAGCCCGATGGCGCCGATGTCCTCCTTGTTGCCCTTGAACGCAAATGCCGAGGTACGGGATGCGACGTCGAGTGCGCGGACTTTCGTGAGCGCGTTGATAATTTCTTCGGTGATGCCGTCGGTGAAGAATTCGTTCTCCGCATCCGTGCTCATGTTAGTGAACGGGAGCACGGCAATCGACCGGCGTGCGGTGTCGGCCGCTGCTGTCGACGGGATCGCGTTGCCAAGTGCCGTCGCGAATTCAGTGACCGTGGCGTATCTGTCGGCTGGGTCGAGCGAGAGTGCCTTGAGCAGCACCTCCGACACGCCGGCAGGTGCGTTTGCACTCGCCGGGAGCGGCGCTGGCTTCTCGCTGAATCGTTTTGCGATGACGCCCTGCGCGGTGTTCGCAACGAATGGTGGTGCCCCGCACATCATTTCATAGGTGACGCAGGCAAGGCTGTACTGATCACTTCGACCGTCGAGGTTCGATTCGCCGCTCGCCTGCTCGGGGCTGAGATACGCGGGAGTGCCGATCGCGATTCCGGTCTGCGTGAGACTTTCACCCCCGGCAGCGCTTATCGCTTTCGCAATTCCAAAATCGAGAATCAGGGGCTCGCCATCCAGGAGGATCACGTTTTCCGGCTTGATGTCGCGATGTACAACGCCATGGCGGTGCGCGAAGTCGAGCGCCCCAGCGAGCTGACGCGTGATTCGCGCCGCTTCGGTCGGCGACAATCGCTCGCGGGTAATGCGCCCGCGCAGCGTCTCCCCATCGATATGCGGCATCACGTAGAAGAGCGTTCCGCCCGTTTCGCCGGAATCGTGGACTGGTACGATGTGCGGGTGCGTCAGGCCGGCGACCGTCTTGATTTCCTGGAGAAATCTTTCGGTGCCAAGCGCGGCGGCGATTTCGCTGTTCAGAACTTTTACGGCGACGCTACGCCCGTGCCGGGGATCGAGAGCGCGGTAAACGGTAGCCATCCCGCCGCGGCCGATCTCGTACTCTATGGTATAGCGGTCGCCTAGCGCGGTCTGGGGAACGGTCAATGAGTGTCAGTTTGGGATCACCGATATTCCGGCGCGACTTCGTTGGTGTCAACCAGCATGGCTATGACATTCAGACTCTCCGGCCAACCCGCGCCAAATATATCGTATGCATCGGCCCGGTCGTGTGGTGCGCCCGCACGCGAAGCGTCTCCACCTCGAGACCTGCGCCTCGCAATGCCCGCTCGAACGCCGTGTCATTGTCCACCGACCAGTAAGCAACGGTTCCCCCCGGCCGGAGCGCGGCCACGGTAGTCACCACGCCGGGTGCATCGTACAGCCGGGCGCTTTCCGACATCAGCATTCCCGCCGGGCCATTATCAGTGTCGAGCATGATGGCGTCGAACGATCCGCGATGACTCCGGAGAACGTTGACGACGTCGTCCTGAACGATCCGCACGCGTGGATCGCTCATCGCCTCCGACGAGAGATCGTAAGCGGGGTCGGCATTCCATGCGATCACCTCCGGCACGAGCTCGGCGACGACGACTTCGGCGTCGCTCTGCAGGAGGCGAAGCGCGGCGCGCAACGTGAAGCCGAGCCCCAGTCCGCCGATCAGCACCCGCGCCTGCGCCACCTGGCCTAGCGCCGCGCACGCAACCTCGGCCAACCGGTCCTCCGACAAGTGGCGCCGGGTGGACATGAGCTCGACGCCGTCGGCGCGAATGAGATACGCGCCGTCGTGGCCGTACAGCACCAGTTCGGTGCCGTCGGGAGTCCTTGCCGCGCCAAGACGCACGGTGGGCTTCATCGGGTTATCTCCAAGGCGATTTGATGAGGTGTAGCATGCGCCATGAGAATCGATGGAGCAACCGATAGATTGTGAAATGCCACGCATAGTCTCGTTTCTCCCCGCCGCCACCGAGATAGCCTGCGCCCTGGGCGCCGGTCACGAGCTCGTCGGACGCTCGCACGAGTGTGATTATCCGCCGGAGGTGCAGCGGCTGCCCGTAGTGAGCAGGCCCGCACTTCCCATCGACGCGATGAACCAGGGGGACATCGACGCCGCGGTGTCGTCTCAACTTGCGAGCGGTGAGAGCCTGTATCGCGTGGACGAGATATTGTTGCGCGAGCTCGCACCTGACGTAGTTCTGACACAGGATCTCTGTCAGGTTTGCGCGCCGTCGGGAACGGAACTCTCGCGTGCACTCCGTGAGTTGCCTTCGAAGCCTGAAGTGTTGTGGCTCACACCGCGGACCATCGCGGAGGTCGAGCAGAACGTGCGTGACATTGCGCGCGTCACCGGCCGCGAACGGGAAAGCGATGCGCTGATCGCGAGCAACCGCGCGCGGATCGATGCAGTACGACGGTCAGTTGACGGCGTGGAGCGGCGGCGTGTCGTGTTCCTGGAGTGGACGGATCCGGTGTTCTGCGGTGGTCACTGGGTACCGGAGATGGTGACTCTCGCCGGCGGCTTCGATCCGCTCGGACAACCGGGTGGTGATTCGCGGCGAATGTCGTGGGAGGATGTCGTTGCCGCTCAGCCCGACATACTCATAGTAGCGCCATGCGGGTACGGCCTTTCCTCTTCGCTCGATGCCGCTCGTTCACTCCCGGAGATTCCCGGGACGAGCGTGTTTGCTGTCGATGCGAACGCGTACTTCGCCCGCCCGGGTCCCCGCCTCGCTGAGGGCATCGAACTTCTTGCGCATCTTTTTCATCCCGAACGCTTCGAGTGGTCTTACGCGACTCAGCCATGGGCCGTCGTCAGGGACTAGTCTTCAGAACGAGACAGTCGCGTTCGGGGAGCACGTCGTTGTCCCGGCATTGCACAGTCGATAAGTAAATGTGCCGCCACCCTTCCCGATGACGTCGGTGTGAGCCCCATCGTTAGGCGTCGTGATCTTCACGGAGTTTCGGAATATGTCGACGCTTGTTGTCGTCGCGCCTGCCCAGGTGAGGTCAGCGCGGGCTGATCCTTTCACCTTGTATCCGCTGGCCGAAAGAGTGATCGAGGCGGAAGTAGAGCTGCCGAGCTGAAGTCCCCAGTGGGTTGCGAGATGTTGCTCGAGGACAATCGCCGTCACCTCGCCGAAGCGATCGCGATTTGTAGCGTTGTCACGCACGCCTGTGTAGTTCGCTTCGACCTGTACGCCGCAGACGTTTCCACCAGTTACGCCGCCGAAACCAGTCGCCTCCGCACCGCATGTGTGTCGCCTCGTGTTGTCTCCACCGGACAGGTAGGTGTCGCCGTTTGGTCGCGGGTCGGCTGAGCTTGGAATAGACCGGAATCCATTGTTCGCGTAAAGCGTTCCGAGGCTGGTGCTGCCGCGCAGGAGGGCGGACAGAGTGATGGGCGCTGATTCGGAGATCGTGTTGACGCTCGCCGTATCCTCGTACGCTGCATTTGCGTCGA
>JAYUWU010000033.1:0-15935 GCA_043753365.1 Gemmatimonadaceae bacterium
TCGTAGAACTTCGTTTTGGGAAATGTCCGCGCAGCGGCGCGCAAAGCCTTGTCGTCGTCAGGAGTGAACGCGCGGAGCGCATGCTGCACCCTGTGACCCAGCTGTCCCAGCACTTCCTCGGGTATGTCCTTCGGGCTCTGGGTGATGAAGTAGACCCCGATCCCCTTCGACCTGATGAGCCGCACCACCTGCTGAATCTGCTCGAGCAGGTCCTTGCTGGCGTTATCGAACAGCAGGTGAGCTTCGTCGAAGAAAAACGCGAGCTTCGGTTTGTCTACGTCGCCGACTTCCGGCAGCTCGTTATAGATGGTGGCAAGCATCCACAGCATGAAGGTGCTGAAGAGCGCTGGCTTGTCCTGTACGTCTGACAACTCGAGAACGCTGATCACTCCTCGGCCGTCGCGCTCTACCTGCATCAGGTCGTCGATATCGAACTCGGGTTCGCCGAAGAACTCCTCGGCCCCCTGCTGCTCGAGTTCCACCATCTCGCGCATCAGCACGCCGACGGTCGCCTTCGACATGCCACCGTAGTCCTTGAGCTCGTTTGCGCCATCCCCCGTCAGGTACTGAAGCACTGAGCGAAGGTCAGCGAAGTCGAGCAGCAGAAGTCCCTTGTCGTCGCAATACTTGAAGACCAGTGACAGCACGCTCGTCTGTGTCGAATTGAGCCCCAGTACCTTGGCGAGGAGGATTGGCCCGAACGAAGAAACCGTTGCCCGGAGCTGAGCACCCTTTTTTCCCGTAAGGCTCAGAAATTCGACAGGGAAAGGCGACGGCTGCCACTTGTAACCTGTCTCCGCGGCACGCGTGTTGATCCGGTCATTGGCTGGTCCGGGTGCGCCGAGCCCTGAGAGATCACCTTTGATGTCGGCGACGAATACCGGAACGCCCGCCGCTGACAGCTGCTCGGTTATCAACTGAAGCGTTCTCGTTTTGCCCGTCCCAGTAGCGCCGGCAATCAGGCCGTGCCGGTTCATCATCGAGATGGGGATTGACACCATTGGCTCCGGGTGGCACTCCGTTCCGTGCAGGATTGCACCGAGTGTCACCTGATTCTGGGCAGGGGGGAAAGCCGCGCGTGCGGCCTCGAGAACTGTTGAATCCATTTATCATCTCCGTCTGGTTCGTCGAGTGGCATACGCTATGCCTTTCACCCGACGCGACACCAATAATACTCACTCACTGAGCTCAAAGAATGCGAAGCGACTCCGGCCATACAACATCGGTGTGGATGGACACGACCGAGCTGCCTTCCCTGCCGCGTGTCAGCCAGGACATGCGGACGAACGTCTGCATAGTCGGTGCAGGAATCGCAGGCATGTCGACGGCGTATCTGCTGGCGCGCGCAGGGAGAGCGGTGGTCGTTATCGATGACGGCCAGGTCGGTGGGGGCGAAACCGGGCGCACCACCGCACACATCACAGTGGCTCTCGATGACAGGTACTACAACATCGAGAAACAGCATGGTGAGGATGGTGCGCGGCTCGCTGCCCAGAGCCACAGCGCAGCGATTACGCGGATTGAGAAGATCGCTACTGAAGAGGATATCGACTGCGACTTCGAGCGAGTCGATGGTTACCTCTTTTTGTCGCCAGGGGAAAAGCGGGGCAAGCTCGAGCGCGAGCTCGAGGCGACGCATCGCGCTGGCCTCCGCGATACAGAAATTGTCGAGCGTGCACCGATCGACTTCTGGGATACCGGACCAGCTTTGCGGTTTCCGCGACAGGCGCAGTTTCATCCGCTCAAATACCTGAGTGGCGTAACGCGCGCGTTTCTTCGCGACGGCGGCAAAGTGTTCACGAACACGCATGCAGAAAAAATCGAAGACGGTGAGCCATGCAAGGTCACGACGAGTGATGGCTTCGTCATTTCGGCGGACCATGTCGTCGTCGCTACGAACACCCCGGTCAATGACTGGGTGATCCTTCACACCAAGCAGTCGGCATACCGCAGTTTCGTGATTGGTGCCCGCGTACCGCGAGGCTCGGTACCTCGCGGACTTTACTGGGACACCGCGGATCCCTATCACTACGTCCGGCTACAGGAAGTCGATTCCAGTCTTGACCCTGCACGTCTCGAGGACATCCTCATCGTTGGCGGAGAGGATCACAAGACAGGACAGGAGGACGATGCAGAAGAACGCTTCAAGTGTCTGGAGGAATGGACACGTGAGCGTTTCCCTATGGTGAAAGGCGTCGACTTCAAGTGGTCGGGTCAGGTGATGGAGCCAGTCGATTCACTTGCCTTCATCGGAAAAAACCCCGGCGTTGATCGGCACATCTACATTGCCACCGGTGACTCCGGAAACGGCATCACCCACGGGACGATCGCCGGAATGCTCCTCAGCGAGATCATACTCGGGAAGGAAAATCAGTGGCGAAAGCTCTATGACCCTTCACGCAAGACGCTGCGCACTGCTGGCGAATTTCTGAAAGAAAACATCAACGTCGCAGCACAGTACGCGGACTGGGCCAGGCAGAGCGAAGTCGGTTCGTACGATGAAATCGAGCCGGGATCCGGAGCAGTGGTCCGGCGCGGCAAGACGAAAGTTGCCGTCTACAAGGATGACAGCGGAACGATTCACGAACGATCCGCTGTTTGTACACATCTCTACTGCATCGTATCGTGGAACTCGATGGAGAGAACGTGGGATTGTCCATGCCATGGATCACGCTTCGATCCCTATGGAAAGGTCGTGAACGGCCCGGCTATTACCCCGCTCGAGGATGTGAAGCCCGATTCCCAAGGGTAACAATGACATCGTGCTTCCTGCCGTCGTCCACGAGCTGAATCCTTTCACCGCTGTCGCTGCCGTCCATCGTCAGCGAAGTCACTCCGCGTTGTACGCGCTCGGGGTTCTTCACGACAATCGAGTAGTCGGTTTTACCAAAACGATAATCGATGCTGAACCCTTCCCACGTTGACGGAATACAGGGATTGATCTCGAGCGTGTCGCCGCGCTTGGTGAAACCAAGAATCGCTTCGAGACCGACACGATAGAGCCAGCTCGCTGAACCTGTGTACCATGTCCATCCGCCGCGCCCGAGATGTCCTTCAGCCGTATAGACGTCCGCCGCCACCACATAGGGTTCGACCTTGTACGTCGCCACGTCTTCGGCCGTGAGGCCATGAGTCACGGGGTTGATCATCTGGTACAAGTGCATTGCACGGTCGCCGTTCCCCAGTCGCGCGGTAGCAAGCGCGGCCCACAGGGCTGCATGCGTGTACTGAGCCCCGTTCTCTCGCACGCCCGGTAGATAACCCTGGATGTATCCGGGATCATGCGTGCCTTTCTCGAACGGGGGAGTCAGCAGCATGATGAGCCTGGCGTCTTCGCGGACGAGGTTTTTCATGAGCGAGTCCATTGCCTGAACGCTGCGATCCGGATCGCCTGCACCTGAGATGATACTCCAGCTTTGTGCGATCGAATCGATCTTGCATTCATCGCTCTCGCTCGACCCTAGCGGCGCGCCATCGTCGTAATACGCACGACGATACCACTCGCCGTCCCATCCGGATTTCTCGACTGCTTCCTTGTACCGGTCCGCTTGCGCGAGGAATTCATCCGCTACCGCATCGCCTCGCTCTCGTGCATGCGCTGCGAATCCGCGAAGCGTATCGATGAGGAACCATGCAAGCCAGACGCTCTCACCTTTCCCATCTACACCGACGCGATTCATTCCGTCGTTCCAGTCGCCAATTCCGATCAGGGGAAGGCCGTACACGCCCTCGGTACATGCTTTTCGCAGCGCACCAACACAATGGTCGTAAACCGGTTCGACGAGCTCTGATATCTGCGGCAGGTCGTACAGCTCATGCTCATGCGCCTCGAGCGCGCGCATCGTGATGTAGGGCGCGGGCTCATCGAGCACCGATGTATCGGCGGTCAATGAGATGTAGTGATTGACCACGTACGGCATCCACACCAGATCGTCGGAGAATCGCGTGCGCACTCCCCGACCGCTTTGTGGATGCCACCAATGCTGCACGTCGCCTTCCTCGAACTGCCGTGCAGCGCAACGGATGATGTGCTCTCGCGCGACCTGCGGCTCGGTGTACGTGAAGGCCATCACGTCCTGAAGCTGATCCCTGAACCCGAAGGCGCCACTCGACTGATAAAGCGCAGACCTCGCCCACATGCGGCAGGAAAGCGCCTGATACAGAGCCCACTGATTAAGGACGAGATCGAAAGTTGGCTCTGGAGTTTTTACTGAGATCGTGGTTAGGCGATTGCGCCACACCGCTGCTGCATGATCGATGGCTGCATTGGCCGCTGCCGGATCACGGTACTTCTCATATAGGGCGAGCGTTGCCTCGGAACCTTCGGCTGCGCCAAGCAGGAACACAATCTCACGGGTCTCACCCGGTGCGATCGTAACCTTCGACCTGAGCACAGCGCACGGATCCACCTCATCTCCGACATCACCGCTCAGCATTCTCCTCGTCAGTCCCGCTGGCGCTGACAAAACGCCGTTCCGGCCGATGAACTCGCGCCGCGAGCCCGTCCATGTGTCAACATCACCGCTGGTTCCCGAGAACGCAGTGCGCTTGGCAAAGAGCGGATCGAAATAATTCCGGGCAAGCATCACACGGTTGTCTGCCGCCATTTCCGTTGTGACGTGCGGCGACGTCTGCTCGCGATTTACGCCCAGCACCCACTCGACATAACTCGTCACTGTTATGCGCCGCGGTAACGGACCGTCGTTGGTTATCGCCAGCACCTGGATTTTTACCGGATCGCTTTCCGGCATCCCGATGCGAAGCGACGTGCTCAGCCCGGCGTGCTGGTGCTCGAATATCGAGTAGCCAGCACCGTGTTTTGTCGTATACGGCGTCACGTGACGTATCGGCTCCGCCGTTGCTGTCCATACATCGCCGGTCTCGTCATCGCGGAGATAAATACATTCTCCCGCTGCATCCTTGACGGGATCGTTGTTCCACGGCGTAAGCCGGTAGAAGTAGCTGTTCTCCGCCCACGTTACACCCGTGCCGGTTTCGCTGGCGATGAAGCCGGCGGCCGGATTCCCCACGACGTTGATCCACGGCGCAGGAGGCAGCTCATCTCCGTCGAGCCTGATCTCGTACTCGTGATCGCTGTTGAAGCCACCAATTCCGTTGAAGTACGAAAGCTGTGAACGCTCGATGCTCGAGCTCGACTCCTGCACCGTAGCTACTTGCTTCGGCCTCTCCGGCGTCACCGCCTCAGGAGTAGTGCCTTCCTCTTCGATTTCCTCGAGCAGTCTTTCGACTCTGTCTTCGTTTGGAAATTCGAGGAAGTTGCCGAGCCCGAGGCCGTCGCAGTCGACCTGAATGCGCGCAAGCGAGGACAAAAGCCTGACATCCTCAGGCTTGAGAATGTCTGTCCTTCTAATGAATACACCACCCGGCCTGTCCAGCAGCCCGGCTTCACTCGACGCCATGATCGTCGCGAGAAGCTCATCGTTGAGCTCCTGCAGATACGTCGGCGGATGCTGGTTGAGAATTACGAGATCGGAGACGACACCCTTGGTGCGCCAGTAGTGATGCACCTTCAGCAGCTGCCTGACACTCGGCAGCCCATCCGCAGTTTCCAGCGTTGCCAGCAGGATTGGCCAGTCGCCGGAAATCCCCAGCCCCCACAGCTCTTCCTGGCCAAGTGTGTTGCCTGTCGTATTCGAAGGAAGACCCTTGAATCCCGGGTTCTCGAACAACAGGTGACCTGCAAGCTCCTGATACAACGCCGCATCTGCCGGGCTAATACCTAGCTCGCGCAGCTCCGCCTGAGCATGCGCCCACGACAGATCGAGCGCGCGGCGCGAGCTATACGGATCGTGATACAGGTCAGCCAGCTGTATCGCCTGATCCCTGTCCTCCGCCACAAATGTCGTGAACGTCGCCTCGGCCGACCTTCCGGCTCCGATTATGAGTCGCGTTCGCAGCGAGAAGATGGGATCGAGTACCGCACCCACGGTGCCTGACAGATCTCCAGGATTGTCCATCGCGACTGGGTCCTGGCTTGACCTTCCGCGCCCCACGAACCTCGCGCGGTCAGTCTCGCAGGACGTGGCACCATTCGAGCTCGACTTCGTTGCGACAACGTGACCACACCACGCCGGTTTGTCGGTTGCCGAACGAGGGCGACGCATTGCGAGCAGCGCGGAGCTCTCCGGAAGCCACTCTGTCTGAACGAACAGGTTGCCGAATGCAGGGTGCGCGCGATCTGATTCCGGCTTTGCGAGCACCACTTCCATATAGCTGGTGAGCTCGATCTCGCGCGGCTCGTCGGATCGGTTGAATACAGTGATCTTGCGGACCCCAGCCGGCTCGCCTGGAACAATTGCGACTTCCATCAGTGTTTCGATGTCGCCGTCACGCCGGTGGAAAGTCGCGCGGTCGCTGGCGAAAAGCACCTGGTACCAGTCTGCCTTTGCACGAACTGGCTGATGCCCGGCCGACCACACCGTGCCCATCGTCACGTCGCGGATGTAACACCACTGCCCGTAGTTGTCTCGTGTACCGTCGCTGCGCCACCTGTTGATTGCCAGATCGCCAAACCGGCTCACCCCGCTGCCGGAATTGCTCACGATCATCGTGTAAGGAACGTTGCCGAGCAGGGCGACGCGCGGTTGAGGCGTATCCGCGGTGTCGAGCTCCCGGACAGCGGGTTTTGCTGTCTCGGTGGGAACGCGCATCGGATCGTCCTGCTGGTGCACATCCTGAAGAACGAGCCGTCGCGGAATCCGCTCCTGGAGTATGAGCTCTGCAGATCGCACGACAGGGTCGCTGTGGAACCGTGACTGCCAGATGTTGTGATTGAGCGCATTGTCGAATGAGACGAGGCTCATTCCGATGTGATGCGCCATGTACGCGCCGACTACCGCCTTCTTCGTTCCCGGGAGAGGGCGCGTATAGTCGATCGCGTCCCTGAACCCGTAAGGGCCGAGCGCGCCTTCAGCCTCGAGAACCGCGAGATTCCTGACGGCCTGGTGAGGCTCCACCATGAGCGCCAGCGCTGATGCGTACGGGGCAATCACGAGCTCGCGAGTGAGACCGCGCTTGAGCGCTATGTCGGGCACACCGAAGCCGCGATACTGATAGGTGTGAGCGCGGTCACGCACGTTGTATGCGGACTCGGAGATCCCCCACGGGACGCCTCTCTCGGTGCCGTACTCAATGTGTCGGCGGACGGCACCATGGTGCGTCTGGCTGAGAAGGGTCGAGGGGAACGTCCGCATCACCAGGGCAGGCATGAGATACTCGAACATGCTGCCGCTCCAGGACACGAGCGTCCTCGTTCCACCGGCTGCGGTGAGCGTTCGTCCGAGCCTGAACCAGTGGTCGACACCGACATCGTCTTTCGCGATCGCAATGAACGACGCAAGCCGCGATTCCGATGCGAGGAGATCGTAGTATGAGTTGTCGAATGCGTTCGCGTCGGGCTGGAAACCGATTGAAAAAAGCTTTCGCCTTTCGTCGAACAGGAACTTGAAGTCCATCTCGAGCGCGTACTCCCGTGCACGCTCGGCGATTGCGCGGAGTCGTTTCGCGTCTTCCGCGCTGCACTTGGGATCCCTGATCATCTCGAGGCATCCCTGCTTAACCGCGATCAGGTGGCCGGCGAAGTTTCCGCTGTCGACCGTCGAGATGTACGGCGGCTCGAGGATCTTCAGGTCCTTGAGGTCATACCAGTTGTAGAAGTGTCCCCGGAAGCGCCGCATTCTCTCGAGCGTTCGAAAGACTTTCTCCAGCCTGTCGATCATCGACTCGAACGTTATGAACCCGAGATCGCGGGCCGAGATGATCGACATGAGCTGCAGGCCGATGTTGGTCGGCGATGTTCTCGGCGCTACAACGGGTTCGGGATCCTCCTGGAAGTTGTCGGGTGCGAGCCACTGGGTGTCCTCGGACACGAACTGTTCGAAGTATTGCCAGTGGAGCTGTGCATAACGCAGCGCCGCCTGACGCTCCGATCCAGTGAGTCTGAGTTCTGCCGGCATGGCCGGCGAGCTCAGCGAATGGGCAAGCGCCGGTGACCCCAGCCAGTAGGCAAGCAGTGGCAGCGTGCCGGCCAGGAAAAAGACCCGTGCCGCATCCGGAACTGCACCTGTCTCGCCATACACGATCACCACGACGAGCAACGTGATCGCTATCGCAGGCACCGGCCACATTCTGCGCCAGATTTCGAGACTGGACCCTGACGCCATAGCGCGCTCGACCTGAGATGCAGTTTGCCACTCCAGAAGATTGCGCTGAGTGACGAACAGCCTGATCAGTGTGCGCAGTATTGCGTCGGCGCTCACCACTGCCTGATGCGGAAGGAACGCGACCGACAGCGCCCACTGTTGCGCACTGACTCCGGCGTCGCGTGCAACGGCGCCATAATATGCGAGCCATGACTGGTCGCGTGGGGGTCGCACGAGCGCGAGGAAAATCGAGAATATCCATGGCGCAGCAATAGCTGTGAGAACTATCGCCGTCCACTTGAGTGCGCCGCCCGGAAGGAAGAACCATCCTGATAGCAGCAGCACAACCTGTGATATCTCGATGACACTTCGCCGCAGGTTGTCGAAGATCTTCCAGCGCGATATGGCCGAGAGGCGGTTGCGCGTCGGGCCTTCCGGGCCTGAAACCACGCGCCCGAGCCACTGAAGGAGCTGCCAGTCCCCGCGAATCCAGCGATGCTTGCGCCGCGTGTACGTGAGGTAGCGAGCCGGATAGTCGTCGAAGACTTCGATATCCGTCGCCAGCCCTGCACGCGAATACGCGCCTTCGATCAGGTCGTGACTGAGAAGTGTGTTTTCCGGGAAGCGCCCGTGCGTCGACAGCTCGAACGCGTCAACGTCGTAGATGCCCTTGCCGGTGAAACTTCCTTCCGAGAAAAGATCCTGGTAGACATCCGAGACGGCGGTCGTGTATGGATCGACGCCAGGGTGTCCGGAGTGAATCGATGCGAAGTGCGAAGCGTGTGCGCTCGTGAGTGACACGCCAACGCGGGGTTGGAAGATTCCGTATCCGCGGACGATGCGGCCGAGCTCGGGGTCGTAGTACGCTTTGTTGAGCGGATGCGAGATCGTTCCCGTAAGCATCTGCGCTGCATCGCGCGGAAGCACCGTGTCCGAGTCGAGTGTGATGACGTATCTGACAGAGAGGAGCGGAGTCGTGTCGCCGACCACAGTCGAGAATGCGTCTTCTGCACGGCCGCGAAGGTACCGGTTGAACTGGCCGAGCTTGCCGCGCTTTCGCTCCCATCCCATCCACACGCCCTGTCGCCCATTCCACATGCGCTGGCGGTGAAACAGGAAGAAGACGTCTCCGTCAGCGCGCTTGTGCTTGCGGTTCAGCTCCTCAATTCCCGCAATTGCAGCGGAGATGATCGCCTCATCTTCGGGCTTTGTCTCGACGTCAGCGTCGGTATAGTCGCTGAGTATCGCGAAGAAGAGATTGGCGTCGCGATTCGCCAGGTACTGCACTTCTATATGAGTGAGTGCCTCGTTGACGGCGCGCACACTCGAAAAAAGTGTCGGTACGACGACGGCTGTCCTGAACTCGTCAGGGATGCCGTCCTCGCGAAACTCCATCTTCGGGAGGATCTGTGGCGGCAGCATCAGCGTTGCCAGCTGGTTCACGATGCCGATGCCGATTTCGTTCACCGGAAGAATTGCCAGCAGAAAAATCGCGACCCGCTCCGCAAGCGTGGCTTCCGGGACTACGCCGAACAGGACGAGCATCAAGAGCGTCGTCACCGTTACGATCCCGCCGAAGAAGAACGTCGTGGGGTGGCGCTGAACGAAGCGGTGCAGTCGTTCAGCGACTGGCGGCGTGTATCCCGTCGCCTCCTCGAGCTCGCTGCGTCCCTCTCCTATCAGGTAGTAGCCGACGTGTGATCGCGGCTCGTCGCCCTGCCCATGCCCTTGCACCGTGAGACCCAGTGCGAGGTTCGCGACTTCTTCTTCCGGCCTTTTCGTGCGTTTTGCTATGTGCTCTACTACGTGCCGGTAGTGATCGCGCGTCCCGAAAAGCATCTGCGCATAGTGGCCCGACAGATCCTTCCGGAGAATCTTCTCCGTGGCACTCTGTGACTCGACAAAATCCTTCCAGTCGAAGCGCGCGATCGCGCGAAGGCTCGTGATGCAGTTGGAGACCGTTATCTGCGTCAGCGCAATCATTCGATTCGAGCGCGTGACCGCCGTCTCGGCGCTCGGGCCATCTTCAGCTATCCACTGCTCGAGCCATACGAGCGGAGTGAAGTTGACCTGGTAGCCGCGAATCTGATGGAGGAAGCGGGCGACGAAGTTCGGCGTGAACGGAGGATGGCCGCTGATGAAGGCGTCGAGCTCGTGGGCGAGGGCTTCCGGTGTCTGAGTGTTTGCGGCCATGATCCGGGCTGCCCATTCGTCGGCTTTCTCGACTTCGTCGAGCCGCGCCGCGATACGCAACGACATGCGCCTGATGTTCTCGACAAGTCCGAGACGGAGCATTGTCGGGATCGCCCAGAGCTCTCCCATCTTTAGCGGCGCGTTTTTCTGATACTCACGCACGAACAGCGTGATGTTCTCGAGCGTGATGTGTCCTTCGGTGTGCGCAATCAGTTCGATTGCCAGCTCGTAGACGCGCGGGTAGTTGGCGAGCGTTCCATTCGCGAGCTTCGGCAGCTCCTGGTAATAGCCGCCGGGGAGATTCGTCCGGATCTCCCGTATGTGCTCCTGCACGATGTAGTGGTTGTCCAGAAGCCACTCGCCAGCAGGGCTTACGACATCAGCCTTTCGCTCTGCTGCGTCAGCTAGGCGCTCGTATATCTCGGTTAAAAGCGTTTTTGTATCATCGAGCCGATCGAGCAGCGGTCCGTGTCCGCGTTGCTTCTTCGGCGGCAGAACCTTCGCCTTCTTTGCGATGTTGCGGGCGTGTCTTGCCAGTCGGTCCGCGCCGAAAACTTCTCCGCGGATCGGGCCTGTGAGCTTCCTGTCCGCCGGCGGCGAACGTCGAAGGAAACGCAGGAGCCTGTTAGTCGTTTCTTCCGGCGGGGTTACAGTTGCCACGAATCGCTGGATCTCAGGTGATATCTCGGGGAAAGATACCGGCAGGATGGGCTATTACCATTTCAAACGACATGATTTGTCGTGCGACAAGGCCGGCAATCCTGGAAGACGTCTGGTTGTCTCCTCATGATGCCGGCCTCGTCCACCCACGGTGACACTGCTCTTACTTCGCGCCCTCGATCGCGAGGGCAGAACTGCTAGAAGCCTGAGCTGCTCTTCACCTGATTGCGGTACGCCTCGCTGGCGTAGATCGCGATCTCGACACGGCGGTTTGCCTGCATTCCCGCTTCGCTGGAGTTTGAGCCTACTGGCTCCATCTCACCACGGCCGCTCGTCCTGATCCGGCTGGCTGGAACACCGCGTGACTGCAGGTAGGCTGAGGCTGAGTTCGCTCTCCGCTGCGAAAGATTCATGTTGTATGCATCTTCGCCACGGCTGTCGGTATGACCGACGATCAGCACGTCCGAGTTCGGGTTCTTGATGAGGCTGGCTGCGAGCTCGTTCAGGTTGACCGCCGCATCCGAGCGGACGCGATCCGAGTCGAAGTCGAAAAGAAGACCTGAGTCGAATGTGACATTGATTCCCTCTCCAACGCGCTCGACCGTTGCGCCCGGAACCGACTGGTCGATTTCCTTCGCCTGCTGGTCCATCTGGTGACCGATGACTGCTCCGGCCGCGCCACCGATTACTGCGCCGATGATCGCACCGCGGGCTGTCCCACCGGTGTTGTTACCGATGACTCCACCGATCGCTGCGCCGGTTCCGGCGCCGATGACTGCGCCGCGTTCCTTGTTGCTCATGCTGGCGCACGCGGAGAGTCCGAAGGACCCCAGCATCAGCGCGCCAACGAGTGCCGCCTTCCGGTTCAAATAGCTCATGATTTCTCCTGTTCTTGTTTGTCTTCGTTCTGCTTGTCCTGCTCTGCGATGAATTCATCTTCAGAGACTGGTTCAGCCTTCTTCTCCTGCTCCGACTCCTGAAGCTCGTGCTTCTCCTGCTGGTATATGCCTTCATCATCGGGCCGGAACTTCCTGTCAGTATTCTGGGTGTCGTTGACGACGTGGAAATGGGTTGCTTTCGGCATTTGATCAAACCCTCCTGAAGTGACTCCAGCACCGCTTGCCTTTACATGAATCGTGCCCCGATAGAGCCCTTCCGGTCCGGATAGAAAAAGGGGGCATGGCGCCTGGCCATGCCCCTGCTTTTTCGCGAGCGCGTGGACGCTCTATTTGCGGAGCTTGTCGACCGCCTTGTCGAGCTTGTCCTGCATTCGCAGGTACTCCTCGTTGATCGCCTTGGCCGCCTCGGGAAGCTCTTCCCTCGCCTTCTCTATCGCCTCTGACAGTTTTGCCATCGCTGCGCGGAGCTCCTTTTCGATGCTCTCCCAGCGCTCTTTCATTTCATCGCTCAAGACGTCCCCGCGTAGTTAGATAAATACCTTACCGCTCAGCCTCGCGCTTCGTCCGCGTCAGCCGTGCTCTTCCTGATCACGATCTCCTGATCTGATCCCGGCTGCCGGACTATCACTTCCTGGTCGCCAGTGAGCGGAACGGTCACCTCGTTATCGCCAAGCCGAGGAAGACCGTCGGCTCGCTTCGCTGCATCGGTTTTCTTGAAACCGGAATCGTCGTAGAGGTCGTTCCGATAATAGTCATCAGACGAGGCGGCGGCAGTAGCGCCGTAGTACCCGCGCAGCGACGTCTCGTAATCCCGCGTGATCGGGCCTCTCGTATATGCAGGCGCCCCCGCCAGTCCCTGCGCCGGCAGACGCTCGATCAGCACGTTGTTCCCCTTTTCCTCGAGACGCGCTGCCCCGATCGGAACCAGGATGTGCCTGTCTTCGTCGAGCCCGAGCACATTACGGTCAACGTTCACTTCCATATATCTCACGCGGCTCTCGACAGGGTCTACGATCAATTCCTCCACCTTGCCGATCTTGTTGCCGTCGGGAGTCTTCACCTCCCAGCCGCGAATGTCGCTGTCACCCTCAGCAACACGAAAGCCTTTCAGCTCCTCGAGCCTCACGAGTCCCGCGTCAGTGGCTCTGATCTTTTGGTCCTTATCCATGTGTCGCTCCAGATTTGTGCCGGCAGTTAGTCCGGCAGTTCGGCAGGAATTGCTATTGCGTTGGGGCAGGCGTAGTCCCCAGTCCGGTAGTATCGACCACCACACCACTCGGCGTATCGGTCGTCGGCTCACCGCTCGTTCGATTCGACCAGAGCCACCATCCTATGATCGCTGCAACAGCCACCAGTACGAAAATCAGCAGCCACGGTGCACCGCGTTTTTTTTCCTCGATCCGGATTTCCGCCACGCTTCCTCCTGACTGACTGTTGTCGACCTGCACCCTGTCTTCCCAGCGCCCCTGCATTGCAACGTCTGTTCCCACCAGCCTGATTCAAGTAGGGGTTTTCGCCACATCAGAGGGGGATTACCCCCGTTCATCGACGGGCGATGACCGACAGATTGAGGGCGCCCGCAGCCGCATCTTCAAGACATGCAGATCGCCCGAAGCCTCATCGTCGTTGCAGGAATAATCCTCCCTTCGCACGCAATCTCCCAGTCGGAATCCCCGCTCCCGTTCATGGTCGGGGAGCGAATTACATATCGCGTGAGCGTTGCGAAGCTCGGCAACGTGGGGAAGGGTGCGATGTGGATCGAAGGCCCCGTCAACGTGCGCGGAGTCTCGACATACCTGCTTCGCTTCGACTTCTCGGCCGGAAAAGGCCCGATCAAGGCAACCGACCAGACGTCGTCGTGGCTCGATCCCGAGAGGATGTCGGCTCAGCGATACTCCAAGCATGAGAAGCACATGCTCTCGCACCGCGACGAGCGCGTCGAGATGTTTCCTGCGACACGCCAGTGGGCTGCAAGCTCGGGCGAAAACGGAGTGAGTCCGACAGACGCGCCGCTTGACGAGCTGTCATTCATGTACTTCATCCGCACGCTGCCACTCACGCCAAGCGCCGTTCACCGGTTCAGCCGGCATTTTGACGCCGCGCGCAGTCCGACATCGGTGACAGTGGTGCGACGCGAGACTGTATCGACCCCGGCTGGAAACTTCAGGACAGTCCTGATCGAGATGCGCGTGAAAGATCCGCGGCGCTACAAGGGTGAGGGGGTAATCCGGATCAACCTGACAGATGACTCGATACGCCTTCCCGTCCGCATCGAGAGCGCGATGCCAATAGTCGGCACAGCAGTGATGACGCTCGAGTCATTCAACAACCCGGCACAGCGAAAGCTGGCACAGCTGTAGGGCGATCAGTCGCCCATGCTGATGCCGGTCGCGCGCGCGGCCAGCACGATGTCGTGATCAGGCATGACCCGCTTCTCTTCACTGATCACATCGGCAATCGGAACTGTCACCAGGTGAGGTGACTGGAGCGCGACCATCTGCCCCCACGCTTCATTCTCGATTGCGCGCACGGCGGCTGCTCCGAATCTTGTTGCAAGCAGGCGATCGTAGCCGGTTGGCATTCCCCCGCGCTGAAGATGGCCAAGCACGAGGGACCTGCACTCCTTTCCAGTCCCCTTGTGAATCAGGTCCACCAGTCGCTCGGCCACAACTCCAGCTCGTATCGCGCGGCGTGGCATCGGATGACCGGCACCGTCAGTCACTTCGTCCTTCGAGTACGCGCCTTCCGCGGCAATGACAATCGAAAAGTTGTGGCCTGCACGATCACGGGCTGAGATCTTTTCGCAGACTTTCGCGATGTCGTAGGGAATTTCCGGGATCAGGATCACGTCTGCAGTCGCTGCGACACCGGCGTGAAGAGCGATGAATCCGGCATGTCGTCCCATCACTTCCATTACCATCACACGATCGTGGCTCTCAGCCGTCGTATGAAGCTTGTCGAGCGCTTCGATTGCCGTGCTGACTGCCGTGTCGAATCCAAATGTGGTGATGGTGCAGCTCACATCGTTGTCGATCGTCTTGGGAACCCCGACAATGCGAAGGCCGCTCTTCACGAGCTCCAGCGCAATGCCGAGCGTACCGTCCCCGCCGATTGCGATGAGCGCGTCGATCCCGGCACGCTTGACGTTTCCGATCAGTTCATCGGTGCAATTCGTGATGACGATACTGCCGTCAGGCTGACGGACGGGAAAGCAGAGTGGATTCCCCCGGTTCGTCGTGCGCAGAATCGTTCCGCCGAGGTGGGCGATGCCGCGCACCGATGCACGGGTTAGCGGAGCCATGTCGCATTCTCCGAGCAGTCCGGCGAACCCATGCCTGATGCCAACCACTTCCCAGCCGCGGCTCGAGGCTGAGAGAACAACGGCCCTGATCACTGCATTGAGCCCGGGCGCGTCGCCGCCGCCGGTGAGAAGACCTATGCGCATCTCCTTACTATGCGCGATCCTGCCCCCTTGCTGCCAGTCTTATCCGGCAATCCACAGCCGTTGCATGAGATTCGAACGCCAGGAGCGGGTTGATGTCCATCTCCTCGATCATCGGGAGATCGATCGCAATCTGCGAGAGACGCTTCAGTGTATCGGACAGCGCATTCCTGCTTACTGCGGGCTGCCCGCGAAGTGCGTCGAGCAGCTTCGTGCCCCTGATACCGACAGGCATGTTGTCTGCGTCGGCATCGTTAAGAGGCGCCACGCGGAATATCACGTCTCCGAGCGCTTCCACATAGATCCCGCCAAGGCCGAACATGATGAGCGGTCCGAACAGTGGATCACGGACGATCCCGCAGATGGTTTCCCTTCCGCCGCTGATCATTTTCTGCACAAGAATTCCGTCCACCATAGCGTCCGGCTCGGCAGTGCTGACGTTCTCGAGAATCTTCGCGTATGCCGCGCGAGCTTCTTCCTGCGTTGCAACACCTACGATCACGCCGCCGGAATCGCTTTTGTGAACGATGTTGGGTGATACGACCTTCATCACAACAGGAAAACCGGTTGCCTCGGCGA
>JAYUWU010000034.1:0-47616 GCA_043753365.1 Gemmatimonadaceae bacterium
CCCGCGGAACCGAAAGTAGAAGCGACGGCACCCCCTGAAGAGAAAGCGCCTGCAGCATCTGCAGCTCCTGCACCGGCGACGCAGCCGCCCCCGCCGGAGCGCAGCAGTGGTTTCGGCGCTGTGCGTAGTTCCTCTGCGCCCTCTGCGGTTACATCTGCGCCCTCTGGTTCCCGTTCTGTGTCCTCTCCTTTAGCCCGGAGGCTCGCCGGGGAACGCGGAATTGACATCTCGCTGGTGAAGGGATCGGGCCCGAACGGGCGAATCATCCGCCGCGACATCGAGCAGGCATCGACTGCTGCCGCGTCGAAAACCGCCCCTGCGGCAAGGGGAACGCCCAAGCCTGCCCCGCGATTTATCTCGCGCGAAGGCGACTTCCAGGACATCCAGCTCACGCAGATTCGCAAGACGATCGCACGCCGGCTCACCGAGTCGATCGGACCCGTTCCGACGTTCTATCTCACTGCGGAATGGGACGCTGAGCGTGCGTCCGAAATGCGCGCGCAACTCAAGGAGCTTGGCGACGATTACAAGATCAGCTACAACGACATTGTCATCAAGGCAGTAGCGCAGGCACTCTCTGATCACCCGGAAGTGAATGCTCACTGGATGGGGGACCGCGTCCGGCACTTCAATCGCGTGCACGTGGCGATGGCTGTGGCTACAGACGCCGGGCTCATTACACCGGTCATTTTTGATGCGGATCGCAAGCCGATCGGCCAGATCTCCGCTGAAGCGAAGCAGCTTGCTGGACTCGCGAGGGAGCGCAAGCTGACCCCGGAGCAATACACGGGCTCGACATTTTCCGTATCGAATCTCGGCATGTTCGGCATCGAGCACTTCACCGCTATCATCAATCCGCCTGAGGCGGGCATACTGGCAGTGGGTGGCGTCGAGCCCAAGGTCGTCGCGGTGGGCGGCCAGATGGTCGTCCGGCAGAAGATGCGAGTCACCATGAGTTGCGATCATCGCGTTGTCGACGGCGCCGTCGGGGCGAAGTTCATGCTGACAGTGAAGCGCTACTTCGAGAATCCGCTGCTGCTCGTCATCTAACTACTAACCGAAAGACAAATGGCATCATTCGACGTGATTTTCATCGGCGGGGGCCCGGCAGGTTACGTCGGCGCGATTCGCTCAGCCCAGCTCGGGCTATCGGTCGCCGTAATCGAACGCGAAGGCCTTGGCGGCACATGCGTGCTATGGGGCTGCATTCCGGCTAAGGCGCTGCTCGAGTCCGCATCGCTCGCGCAGAAAGTGAAAAAAGCAGCGGAATTCGGCGTGAACGTCGGCGAGACGACCTTTGACTACGGCGTCGCGATGAAACGGTCGAGAGCCGTCAGCACCCAGAACTCAAAAGGTGTCGACTTCCTGTTCAAGAAGCATAAGGTTACCCACATCAAGGGAACGGCAAAGCTCGCAGGCAAGAACTCGGTAACTGTAAAGCTCGCCGACGGGAAGGAGGAGAAGCACGACGCGAAGAAGGCAGTCGTCATCTCAACCGGATCCCGTGTAAAAGGGCTTCCGCAGGCGGGGCTCGAGCTCAACAAGACCACAGTGCTCTCGTCTGACGAAGTTCTCGTTCTCGAGAAGGCGCCGAAGACGATGGCAATTGTGGGAGCCGGCGCCGTCGGCTGCGAGTTCGCCGACGTGTTCAATGCCTTTGGAACCCAGGTAACGCTGATCGACGTCGCGCCGACGATTCTTCCGCTTGAAGACGCGGATTGCTCAGCTGAGCTCGCCAAGGCGTTCAAGAAGCGCAAGATCGAAGTGCTTGCCGGTGCGAAGATCAGCAACGTCAAGATTGGCAGAAGCTCGGTCAGCATGACACTCGAAATCGCCGGCAAGAAACAGGAACTCGAGGTCGCGCAGGTGCTTGTCGCAGCCGGCCGCGCGCCAAACGTCGAGGACATCGGACTCAAGGAGAACGGCGTCCAGCTGACCGACAAGGGCTTCATCAAGATTAATGAAAAGATGGAGACGACAACGAAGGGCATTTACGCCATCGGTGACGTCGCAGGCCCGCCGATGCTCGCGCACAAGGGATCGCGCGAGGGTGTTGTCCTTGCCGAAGTTCTCGCAGGCCATCACGGCCACCCCCTCAACTACGGCAACATCCCCAACGCGACCTACTGTCATCCCGAGGTCGCATCGATCGGCCTCACGGAAGCACAGTGCAAGGAGAAGAAGCTCGACTACAAGATCGGAAAGTTTCCCTTCTCTGCTAACGGTCGCGCGCGAACGTCCGGCGAGACCGAAGGATTCGTGAAGATCATTCGCGACGCAAAGTATGGCGAGATACTCGGCGCGCACATCGTCGGCGCACACGCGACGGAGCTGCTGCACGAGATCGCTGTTGCCCGCGAGAACGAGTTCACCGTCGAAGAGATCGATCTCGCGATCCATGCGCATCCGACGCTCTCCGAAGCAGTTGCCGAAGCATGCCTCGATTCGCTTGGAAGAGTCCTTCACAGCTGATTCGCGCCCGCGTGAGCTCCTCGTCGCCCGCCTCGGCAGGATGGGCTATGCCGAGGCTCTGGAGCTTCAGCGATCGGTTGCGAGAGACAGAATAAGCGGGGCGATCCCGCACGATGTCCTGCTACTCGTCGAGCATCCTCCCGTCGTCACGCTCGGCAGGTCATCAAAGCAGAAGAATCTCGTGACGAGTCCCGAGTTTCTCGCGTCGCGCGGCGTCGAGCTGTTCGAGGTCGAGCGCGGAGGCGACGTGACGTTTCACGGTCCGGGGCAGCTCGTTGGATACCCGGTTATTGATTTGAAGCGCCACCGTCAGGACCTACACTGGTTCCTGCGCCAGGTCGAGGAAGCGCTAATAAGGACTCTCAGTAGTCATGGGCTAGTGGGAGAGCGGAGCGCAGGTTTCACCGGAGTGTGGACGGGCGGCCGTAAGATCGCGTCGATCGGCGTTCACGCTCGGGACTGGGTTACCTGGCATGGCTTCGCGTTGAATGTTGTCACCGATCTTTCGTATTTCGATTTCATCGTACCGTGTGGCATACAGAACGTCCAGATGACTTCGATTGCAAGGGAGATCGAGCTGCGTGGCGATCCTGGAGATCCCTTGCTGGGGGTGGATTCCGTTGGTGATGTGGCAGCGAGGATGTTTGCCGACGTGTTCGATCTTGCTGCCGTTGATCTGACGGGAGATCAGGGTTCCCGGATGACTCAGATGATGCACCGATGACACTGAGGGCGGGGGAGCGCGATCCGTCCGCTCTTGAAGAAAAGGCTCAATCCCGGAAAATCGGGAGCCGCGCGGGAACGGCACGAACTACTTGACCGCGAAGAGCGCGAAGACGTCGCGAAGATACGCGAAGGGAACCCGCAGGGGTTCTCCGGTGACGCGGCGGGCGTCGGTGATTTGTTTTTGATTTTAACCCAGAAACGGCGACCACAAGACCTCGGATCGGGCTTGTTGCCGCTCAATGATCCGTCCCCGACCTTCGAGCTGTTTCGCGAAACTTCGCGTACCTCGCGGTAAAGCCTTTTTTGCAGGTTAGCGTACGAAAATGCGGGGGTGCCAATGGTGCGCACCCCCGCAAAGTTCGTCCCGATGCGGACCCAGACTGTTCGTCAGGCCTTAGTCAGGTCGCATGCACTCCGAACAAATTGCGGATTGTTCTCCTCGGCGAACGGAACGGGATAAGAGACATCGTCCCCGAACACGCTTCCGCGGAAATTGGGGCCGCTGGGGAAGGCCTGATTGGAAGAAACACCATAATTGCGGACAAGCCTCCGGAGGTCACCCTGCCGGTGCCCCGTGTTGAACAGCCATAGCGCGCGCTCCGTGAAGAGAAGCTGGCGCCGGCCGGCAGCCGTTCCCGGATCCGCCAGCGGCGCAAGCGATGGCGGGCCGATAGCGGGGAATACCTGTACCTGCCTCGGATGAAGAATCGCCAGCAGCTGCGCGGTTTGTGCCCGGAGCGCATCCAGACGACCCATCATCAAGGTGAAGTTCCCCGCATTGTACGCCGCCTCGGCCTCGATCAGGCGTGCCTCGACTCCGGAAGCAAGCGGAACCTCTGATTCGAAGTCCGGATAATTGTTGTTGATCCAGCACCGGACGGATGTTGTGAAGCAGTTCGGACGACTCCGATAGGGAACCCTCGGGTCCTGCAGGCCCCGGAAGGCAATGCCCTCGGCACCTGGCGCCGTGGCAGGCGGAGCAGCGTTTCCCGAAGTCGGCGCGTCCGGGCGGAACAGCCCGGTCGGAGCATCTGCACCCTCGAGGTTAGCAATCCCGTACCGCCCGTTGAGCTGCAGTGAAGAAATCGGGTTGTTCTGGCCGGACGTGTTGACCGAGTGCTCGAGCCGGAAGACGAACGTCGTTGGCACTGTGGACACCGCAGCGGCTGCTTCGGCGTACCGGCCAAGATTGAGGAGGGCTCTTCCCTTCCCGACCTTGGCAAGATTGTTATTCGCGTTCTTAACCAGGGCTTCGTTCAACCGGGCGACCGCGGTGTCGTTCATTGCGCCTGTTCCTATCGGCGCACCAAACTCAATCGCGGCGGGATCGATCGGACCGGTATCGGCAATGCGGCTGAACGGCACCGCTCCACACCAGCCCTCACTCAGCGTCACATAAGTGTACGCTTCGATTGCCCTCAGCTGCGCCTGAGAAACCGCGTCAGCGGTTGCCGTTTGCGGAGTAGAGAATTCCTCGACCAGCGCAAATGCACGCCTCGCGTTCAGTCGCGCCTGATGAAGCCGGGAATACGCAGCGTCCGATATGTTTCCGAGGACGGCAGGCTGCATTGACCTCAAGTCGGCAGCCTGGCGCGTCGTGAAAGTATCCCCGTAATAGAACTCGTCGCTGATCACAGCCGACGAGCTGAGGAAAGCGTCATCTCCGAAACCGCTGTAACCGCCCTGGAACTGCCGGAGAGCGCCATTTACCAGGGCAGGAACGGCCGCGAGACCCGTGAGATCATCGGGGCGCAGCTGCTCCGGATCGACGACGGCGACGAGCTCGTCTGTATCGCAAGCCGCCACGGGCAATGTCACCATCGCGGCGAGAAGCAACAGCCTGGGAAGGCCCCGCAGGGCCCTCCCGTTATTGAAAAGTTTCATGAATATCTCTCAGATGAGGCGTTAGAGTCGGAAGTCGAATCGCAGTGTGTAGGTGCGTACCGGCGGCTGGGTGTTGAACTCACCCTGGGTAAAGCCGCCGCCGCCGCCCGATTCGTTGATCTCCGGATCGAGCCCGGTGTAATCGGTCCACGTGCGGAGGTTACGACCCGCCAGCGAGATGCCGGCTCCCCTCAGAACTCCGAGGCGGCTAGAGGCGCTCTCCGGAACTGCAAAACGCACTGCCAGCTCCCGCCACTTGATGAACGTGGCGTCTTCCATATAACCGAACGGAGTGGCACCCATGAATCGGGCTCCGATGAAGGCAGCCTGGCTCTCTAGCGATGCGTCCGGATCCGACAGCGCGCCGCACTGCCCGACCCAGGGGTTCGCATCAAGCGTCGTGCAGCGGAATCTCTCCGTGTAGTTCAATTGCTTGTGGCCCGCACGCCGCTCGAACAGAGTGGTAACTGTGAAGTTGCGGAGCAGCGTCAGGTTGAGCGCCACACCCTGCGTGTTGGTCGGGAGCGAGGGTCCGACATATGCCAGCGAGAGCGTGTCCAGCCCGCCTTTTTTGTTCGGAACCTGGAGGAACTTGGAGCTGTCAACCGTTACCTCGGCTCGGGAGAGTTTGCCGTTTCCGTCAGCGTCATTGAACTTGATCGGAAGGGCGAAATAGCCACCCGTCGGGAAGCCTTCACGATGCTGCTGCGCGCCCCGGTTGAACTGAATCGGCGCGATGTCAGCGCCAAGCACCTCGATTCTGTTGCGCAGCGTCGTGGCGGTGAGCCTCGCGTCGAAGCTGAAGCGCTCTCCTCTCAGAACGTCAAGGTTGAGACCGAGCTCAGTGCCCCAATTCTTGACGCTTCCAAGATTCTGGAAGACCGAGCCGGTCAAGCCGGCGGACGGAGCGAGATTTCGGGAAACAAGGGCATCCTTCGACTTCCGGTTGAACACCGTGAACTCGGTGGAGATGCGACTGTCAAAGAATCCTGCGTCGAACCCACCCTCGATCTCGGTAGTGCGCTCGACCTTGAGTCCCGGATTTCCAGTGCTCGTCAAAACAAGGGACGGCGACTCCGCGCCACCCAGCTGAACGACCGTCGACGAGAAGAAGGTTTCCGCATCCCCATAGCCGGGCCGCTGACCAGCCTGGCCCCACCCTGCGCGCAGGCGTAGCTGACTGATGAAGCCGGTGCTGGGGAAGAAAGGCTCACGCGACACCAGCCACGAAGCGTTGAACGCCGGGTAGTATGCCAGGCCTGAGACGTCACGTACCAGACCGCTATTGTTGTCGGCACGAACGCTGCCCGACAGGAACAAACGGTCGGCTATTGCGAGCTCCTGCCGGGCAAAGCCGCCCACGGTCTTGAGGTCAGTGTATGCTTCGTTGACCGCAAACTGGCTGGTCGTCGCGCCGCATGACCGGGTACCGGCTGGTATTCCGATGCCGTAGCAGTCGACATTCTCGAAGAGTGCTCGCTCGAACGCACCGCCTACGGTAGTGGTGGAGATCAGTGACGAGCGCAGGTCAAACCTCGCCGAGGCGGAAGCGTTGTTTGTCCAGAGATAGTTGTTCGACCGCGTTGCGTTCCTGTGCCCAACTGCGAAAGTCAGGGCGATCGGAAGCTGGTTCGGGTCGAGAGTCAACCGGTCGTAGCGGCCGAAGTAATCGAGGCCGGTATTTGCATTGAGACGCAGCCAGGAAATCGGAGTGTAGTTCGCGTTGGCTCCGATGAGGAACCTGTCCAGGCTCTGGTCCGCCTTGTACTTCCGCTGATCGGCGGTGTTGTAGCCGAAGTACGAGGCGGCGCGACTTCCAGGCGTGCCCACCGTATCGGACTCCATCCCCGGAACGTACTGAGCCGGGCCAAGAAAGCCGTTGATGAGCGGGCTGAAGATGCTGTTATCGTTCGAGATCCGCTGTGTGTTGCTCTGTATGTAGGCTGCCGTTACCGCAGCGTTAAGGCGGTCGCTAAGCCGGGCATTCAGGTTGGTCCGGAGGCTCAGCCGGCCGATATCATTGGGCCGAAGCACGCCGAGTTCCTTGTCCTGGTCGGCCGAAAGAAAGTAAGTGACGACATCACTGCCGCCAGAAATACTTACTCCGAGCTTGGTTCTCGATCCCGTTTGATAGGGGGTCGTGCGCTCATCAGCGAACTGGTCGAACGACAGGAACGTGTCCTGGCGGCAGCTTCCCGTCGCCGCAAGATAGTTGGCACAAATCGCGTAGGGCGCCGACGAGCCGAACCACCTCGTGATGTTGAGCGGGGTTCCGCCAACATCCTCACGGTAGATTGGCTTTGTCGCGTCGTTGACCTGCAGGGCCGCAAAGTTGAGCGGGTACTGATTCTTGTCCTTCATCGACGACGCTTCGGCCCACGTGCGCCAGGTAGCCTTTCCGGCCCGCCCGCGCTTCGTCGTTATCAGGATAACGCCGTTGTTTGCAACGCTGCCATATATCGCTGCAGCCGCTGGACCCTTGAGGATGTCAATGTTCTCGATCTCCTCGGGGTTGATGTCGTTGAGCCGCGAATAGTCCTGGCCCCCCAGGGTGTAACCGCCGGTGGAGTTCGACACTCGTATTCCGTCGACGAACAACAGCGGCTCATTGGAGAGGGACAAACTGTTCGCGCCACGGATGCGGATCTTCTGCGATCCGCCGCTCGTCCCTGTCGCGCTCTGAAGCTGGACTCCGGCAACACGCCCCTGGAGCACGTCGGCCAACTTGGTGATCGGCCCCTTGGTCATTTCTGCGACATTGATCTGCCCGATGTTGGTCCCGATCTCGACTCGCCTTTCCTGCGCTCCAGTGACTGCGCTGACCACAACCTCCTGGAGCTGGAGTGCGGACTCGCCGAGCACGAAGTTCACGGTGGCGGTCATGCCGGCTCCGACAGTGACTCGCTGCACGGCGGGCTCGAGCCCGACGCGGCGCGCGCGCACTTCGTGGCTGCCAGCGGGAACGTCACGAATAGTGAATCTGCCCTGCTGGTCAGTCATGGACCCTCGCTGGGTGCCCGCGATCAGCACCTGCACCTGAGTGAGCGGCTGGTTAGCGCGGTCCGTCACCTGCCCGGTAATGACTCCAGCGGACTGAGCGTCCAGTGCGGCAGGCGCCAGCGCTACGGCGAGCGCTGCGGTCAATAGACGTAATAGTCTCCTCATACATTCTCCTTGAAGCGTGAGCACAGGGATTTCCTGGAAAGCGCTCACGGTGGGTTGACCGACACCGGTCGGTCAAACAGAAATACAGCACGAACACAAGCGACAAGCTTTCAGGAAGGAGCGCTTCACCTCCTCAAGATGAACCCGGAGAACGGGGCGGTCGCCCGGGATGTGGATAGCGTACCTTCACCGCCGATGCAACCCCAAAAGCGGGGCTGTCACGGAAGTGTCGGGTCCTGTATTTACATTGTATGCAACCACCGCCCATACGCAAGGGGGCTGCCCCCAATCCGACCTCTCCGCAAGGGTCAGCCGGTCACTACCTTTTGCGAAGCTCCATGGTGTCGGGGCCGAAGTCAAATTGCTGCCGAACGAACTGGCGCACTGGATTGCCAGCCTTCACGGCTGGCTCGAAGGCTAAGTTCTCGAGAGCGCGCGCAACGGACGAGCCAAGCAGCTCGTGCGTCGAGGATATCACCGTGACAGTCTGCGGCTCGACCCTGCCCTCGGCATCTACTACGAACTCCGCTACGACCCGTCCGCTCACCCGAGAGGCGAACAGGTCTGGCGGGTACGCGGCTTCGAGAGCCTCCGGGCTACGCAGCTCGGCTCGACTGTCCACCTGATCCGACGTGAATACCGAAAGCGATGCCAACAGCTCGTCGATGTCCACGCGCTTCCGTTCCCTCCGGCGAGGGGGATCCGTGTCACGCCCCCGGGACCAGAGCAGAATCGAGCCACAGCTCGAACGGTTCTGCTGAGCCGAATAGTCAAGTGGCGTCGTCGTCGACCCGAGGTAGAGCTCAACGCCATGAAGCGTGTTCAACGGGAACGCGTCGAGATCGACCTCGCCCGCCGGCATGGGAACCCCGTCCAGCCATACGAGCGGGCGACAGCTCCTGCCTCGCATCCGGACCGCGCCGCCTCCTGAACTCAGCCGAACCCCGCTGACTCCCGGATTCTGTGTCAGCAGCTGGCTCAGGCTCCGCGCGTTCTGCTGGTCAATCTCGTAGCGCGTGATGAACTGTCCGCTCGACCTGCGCTCCAAGCGCTGATAATACCCCGCCAGACGGCCCGTGTATTTGATGCGGTCACGCTGGATCACAACCTTGTCGAGAAGCGCCGGGAGCGCCGCGAGTTTCATCTGGACGCGGTCGGTTGATTCACCGACCGCGATGGGCTTGGAAATCGGGATGAATCCGATGCGCCGCACGCTGAGCACTGCCGCCCCCGCGGGAACGCCCCCGATCCTGAATTCGCCCCGCTCGTTCGTGCGGGCGGTGAGAGAGGTGTTTTCGACGGACACAACCGCGCCTAAGAGTCCTGCACCGCTCGAGTCGGTAACTACCCCGCCCACGGACACCGTCCCCTGTGCGCCGGCGACAGATGTCATCAGAAAAGTCGCCACGCCGAACGTACAGGATCGGGCCCGCATGAAACCAGGCTTAAGGCAAAGCTTCCTGATTGATCCTCCTCACGACTAGACCCGGGGCATCTATAATTTCCAGCGTTCCTTCAAGCTGGAGACGTACACACGGTACCGCAAGGAGGTTTCGACCTTATGCGTGGCGCCGCCTGCCTTGTTGCCTTGGCCACCAGGGAAAAACAGGTTCACAGATGACACTTGTGATCCACCGATGACACTGAGGAATTTTCCTGGAAAAAGTGGAGGCGTGATTCCGTTGCGGAGTGACCGGAGAACCGCTGCGGGTTCCTTTCGCGTGTCTTCGCGCCGTCTTCGCGTCCTTCGCGGTAAAGTGGTTTCTGCGGTTCCCGCGCGGCTCCCGTTATTCCGGGATGAGCCTCTTTTTCAAAAACCAGATCCGGGTCTCCTCTGTGTCATCGGTGCATCATCAGTGTCATCTGTGAACCGTGCTTTCGCCTTTTCCGAATCTTCGGGAGGTTTTCGGTACTTGGACATATATTTCATCTAGATGAGCGATGCACCGGCAACTCGCGTCTACCCTGCCCGCAAGCGGACCGTGGGGCCTGACGCACCACGAGACCTTTCGGCCGACCTGAATGCAGAGCAGGCCGCGGCGGCTACGCACGGGGATGGGCCGCTGCTCATCATCGCGGGCGCCGGCACCGGAAAAACCCGCACACTCGTCTACCGCGTCGCGCATCTCATCGACAAAGGCGTAAGGCCCGAGCGGATTCTGCTGCTCACCTTCACTCGCCGCGCCTCGCAAGAGATGCTCTCGCGCGCCGAGCGGCTCGTAGGCGCCACTAGCAGAAAGGTGCACGGCGGGACGTTTCACGCTACGGCCCACCGGCTCCTCAGGCGCTTCGGGCCGAGCGCGGGCCTGGCGAAAGATTTCACAATCATGGACCAGGGCGACGCGTCAGATCTCATGCAGCTCTCGCGGTCGCAGCTCGGTTACGCTCAGAAAACGAAGCGCTTTCCAAAGAAGGAAACGCTTCAGTATGTGTACTCGCGACACGTGAACACCGGCATCTCAGTCGACGACATAATCAGGGACGAATACGCCCAGTTCACCGAATACCTTCCCGACTTCATAAAGATCTTCGCCGACTACACCGTGAGAAAGCAGGAGCGAAACCTCGTCGACTACGACGACCTCCTGCTCTTCTGGGCACTCATGCTGGAGGCATCGCCGGAGCTTGCAGAGAAGATATCGGGGCTCTACGATCACGTGCTCGTCGATGAATACCAGGATACAAACGTCCTGCAGGCACGAATACTTCGCGGAATGTGCAGGAAACACAGCAACATCACGGTAGTCGGTGACGACGCCCAGAGCATCTACTCCTTCCGCGGCGCCAATTTCCGCAACATCCTCGGATTTCCGAAGCAGTTCGACGGATGCCATGTAGTTACGCTGGAGCAGAATTACAGGTCGACGCCGGAGATACTGGATGTCACGAACACGATGATCTCGCGCGCGACGGAACGATTCACTAAGAACCTCTGGACCGAACGTACGCGCGGCGAGGCACCATGGCTCGTCACCGCGCGGGACGAGCAGCAGCAGACGCAATTCGTCGTGGACAGGATTCTCGAGCTTCACGAAGAAGGAATCCCGCTGCGTGAAATTGCGGTCCTCTTCCGCGCCGGATATATGTCGGCGGATCTCGAGATAGAGCTAACAAACCGGAAGATTCCATTTGAGAAATGGGGAGGCCTCAAGTTCCTCGAGGCAGCCCACGTGAAGGATGTCCTCGCTTTCCTGCGAATACTCGAGAATCCGCGCGACGAAGTAAGCTGGTATCGCATCCTCCTCCTGCTCCCCGGCATCGGCGACGCCACGGCGCGCTCGGCAATCGATGCGATGGCTGCCGCAGCGTGGGAGTCTGCCGCATTTGGGCGCTACACTCCCCCGCCCCGCGCGAGAGCCGCGCACCAGTCGCTCGTCGCGCTCCTCGACAATCTCCGCACTGTAAGCAACGCCGATGTTGCGAAGGTCTCGGCCGACATCGCCCGTGTACGCGGCCTTTATGATCAGATCCTGCGGGAGCGGTACGACAAGGCCGAGCCGCGAATCTCCGATCTCGACCAGCTTCAGACGATAGCGGCGGGATATCCCGACCGGGCTACTTTCCTGTCGGCACTGGCACTGGAGCCGCCACAGGCGTCGCAGGACCTTGCCGCCGGTGCAAGCCGCGAGGACGACGACTGCCTCATTCTCAGCACGGCCCACTCGGCAAAGGGAAAGGAGTGGGACGCGGTCTTCGTAATCTGGGCGGTCGACGGATGGTTCCCGTCAGCGCGCGCGTTGTCCAGCGACGAGGAAACGGACGAGGAGCGCCGGCTCATGTACGTTGCGATGACGAGGGCGAGGAACTACCTGAGCGTCACTTATCCGCTCAACGCGTACTCGACGAGGCGCGGCTCGGACTATTCGCTCGACCAGTTATCGCGTTTCATCGATCGCGGCGTGCGGGACCGCATGGAGAGAGTTGCAGTGGGAGCACAGAATGCCGACCGCCCTGCAGAACCTGCAAACGCGCCGCTGCTCGACCTACGGGCGCTGCTGAGAGGTCGATTCAGCTAGCTCAACGACTATCGTGTTTCAGAATGCTGTACACCGAGAAATCTCTCCAACGCGCCGTAGGGGTCTTTCTTGTCGGCCCTTGCAAGCGAGATGATCCGCGCGATAGCCCGCCGGAGATTCTGTCCTTCGCGCTCATAGACATCGTCGAAAAGTTGAAGATCTTTGGCGTACACCAGCCGGGCGAGGAGTGACGCATTGTCGAGAGCCACGCGCTGAACGTAGAACGGCCCGATCGTCCTGAGACGCGGGCCGATATCGCTCACCAGGGTGCGCCTTGCCTCAGCGTAAATCGTATCGCGCGCAGCGATTCGAGCTTCCTTAGAATCGGGTTGCTCCGCATATGCGGAGTCGAGGTTTGCCGCGAGCTGCGTCCAGAAGCCGCCGAGGATCTTGTCATCCTCCCATTCGGCATCGACTCGCGCGGCTGCCTCAGGCCGCCCGCGTGACCTGAAGAATGCGGCTGCTCCGCGGGCGCCGACGAAGCTGGCGAATGACTCGTTAAAAACCGCCTGTCCCGGAGCGTAGAACGTGTTGTGGGTGACTTCGTGTATTACCGTGTTGACGAGCTCGAGGGTGTCGCGCGCGAGGGTCGTGCTGGTGAGTGGATCGTTGAACCAGCCCAGCGTGCTGAAGGCGGCGGACGGCCGGAGCGCGACATCGAATCCACGGTCTTGAAACGATTTCGCCGCTCTCTCCGCCTCAGCGAAGTCGAAATATCCCTTGTAAGGTACGCTGCCCACGATCGGAAACCACCACGTGTAGCGCTCGAGCTTGTCACGGTGGGCGACCGATAGGACGAGGACGAGTGTGTCCCGGTCGAGCCGGGAGTATGTTGTGAAGCTTTCCTCGGTTGCGAGGCGGATTGAATCGCTGGCGTAGTCGCGGGCAGCGAGAACCAGCGCCAGCTTCCGTCGTACCAGGGAATCTGTTCCCGGGTTCGTCACGAGCTCGGCTATCGGCCGCCGGCGCGCAAGAATTTTTCCCTCTTCCCACGCAGCCCGGCTCAAGTAACATCCGGTCGGGGTGACGAGGAGCAACGTCGGCAGCGCAAGGGCGCCGAAGATGACAGCCTTTCTCATCCTTTGCAAGTTAACTGCCCGCCCCCTGACCGACCCCGCGCGAGTCATGAGCGACATTGCGGTAACACGGGATTCCTATACCGCTGCCCCAACGCAATCTTGAAAGATAGCTGCAGTTCCTCGGGGCACCATGACTGGACAGCTCCGGCCGGCAACCGCTACCAAATGCCCCCGGGCAGAGACATGCACGGCTCCTGGGAGTTTCAGGAGAAAGCAGGAAAAGCGGGTATCCAGGCCGATCGTCGGCATGGAGGCGTACGTTGCTCCGGGAGACCGTCGGCTCAAGGAACGGGAAGGAAACCGCAAGCCCTATTACCACCTCGTGCTCCTCGCAATGAACGAGGTTGGGTATCGGAACCTCATGAAACTCTCCTCACTGGCTTCACGGAGGGTTCCTACTCACGCCCGCGGTCGACCGCGAGCTGCTGGACCGGTATCGCGAGGGACTGGTGGCAGTGGACGTCCCTGCTCCCCATCACCGAAAAGAAGCGCGTCCACCGAGAAGCAAAGGACCCGCGTTACAATGAAACTTCGGACGTCATCGGCGCCGTGATCTTATTGCGGCGGTTGCTTCCCTTTTCCGTCACTACCGCTCACCGCCAGGTCAATGGCTGTTCTGACGATCAGTGCACCGCCGATGGCGGTGAGCGCCAGCATCCCCGTCCGGAGAGCGGAGAACTTCCGGGTGGCGATCGAAGCCAGACTCGCTCGCGAGATGGCCAGCGGCTCATTGGACCAGTATTCGTCCGACCCGCTGCGCTTCAGAACCGATTCGACAGCGAGCCGAATTGTGTCGGGGCCGAATTCCGTGACCCGTCCGCGAATCGATACAACGCCTGGTCCGACCAACGGCGCGAGGTCGGAAGCGCCCGCGTCGGTAAGTTCGACTTCGACGTTGGTGCCGCCCGGCGGCGAGCTGGTCATTCGCGAGTAGGAAAAGCAGCCGCTCAGGACTATTACGGCGAGGAGCGGAAGGATTCGGATCATTGGATATTGGCGTCGATGGTTGCGCGAAATCATGAACACGCGCTGGGCTTTGTCAATGATTCTTCTTTCTTGCGTCCTTCGGCGCTGTCTCCACGGGGGCTTCGACTCCGAGCGGTTTAGCATCGGGGTCTTTGTTATCACCCTTAGTGTAAACCGATTTCTCCCTTGTCCACAGCAGAACCACGCCGCAGCCTGCCGTGGTGCCTGAGAACTGAGTGGGCGCTAAACCGGCGCTATAGACCTCGATCGCCTCGATATCATCCAGTCCGATCTCGCCGTCCAGCCCATGCAGGAGGCCCGGATCGTAACGAACCCCATCGAGGTAGTATTCCACGGGACACCCTCCGGGGGAGCGGACGCCACGGCCGGCGAACTCCACAACAGAAACCTGTCCGATTTTTCGGATCTTGACTCCCGGGATGCTTGCCAGCAACTCAGTCACCCGTCGTGTCCCGCTGGCGTTGATTTTCTCAGGAGTCAGAAAATGCCCGCCGAAGTTGCGTTTCGCTCTCTCGTAAAAGCCGGTTCGATACGGATCCCTTCGAGCTGTGGTGGTCACGGGATTCAACTTTCTCACGGCTTGAGTCAGCCAGATGTTGATCGAATCCGCCTTACCTGATTCCAGGATGATGATCCTGCGTACCGGCTGATAGCCGAGGGCGCGTACCTCGAGAAGCTGGCGCCCCGACGCGAGACCAGAGATGCGGTAAACCCCGCGGGCGTTTGTGCGGACCGCTGCATCTGAGGGGAGCACACGAACGTCCGCCCGTGCGAGTGGTTTCGCGTCGGCTCCGGCGACTACGCCGACAACAGTCGAACTCCCCCGACGAACGAAACTCCCCTCAGGAGCAAACAACTCTACGAAAGTTACCCGGGCCGAGTCCAGAAGAAGAGACAACGGTTCACCCGGGCTTTCTGAGTCAGTCGCCCGAATTTCGAGCTGCCGGTCGCGCGGCAGGCCGCAAAGCGTAAAATTGCCGCTTGCGTCGGACGTTGAGGAGATTTCTGTAAGAAGGGTAGAAACTCCCCCGACGACGGGCTTCCAGTCACCCTCCCAACGCGCTACCACGTCGGCGTTAGCGACCGGCAATCCGCCGCGTTCCCGTTTCACTGAGCCTCGCACCATTGCGGCATCCTCCGAAAGCGGGACTGGACACATGGATCGGCCGATCGTCGCGGGTGAGGGCGTGGTGAAGGCGATATCCAGCGACTCACCACGATCCAAAGCCAGCGAAACCGGCTCTAGCGAGGCACCGAGTGTATCGAGACGAGGATGGGTGATGCTGAGGATGTATTTTCCTGGCTGGATGCTGTCGAGACGAAACGCACCAACCGAATCCGACACCACTCGTCCCGCGGGAACCGCTTCCCCGGGAGCCTCGAGCCATATATCTGCACGCGTAAGCGGACCGCCGGTGGTGCTGTCGAAGACCGATCCTGTAAGCGATGCAAACTCCCTCTCTGCCAGCATCATGTGCGCCGGGACCCGATCCTTTACCTCCCCTCCGCGCTCTATGATTGCGGTGACCACCTCTTTACTGACCGGAGACATTCGCGGAAGCACGCCCATTTCCAGGACTGGGCTGGTATTATATCGCAGCTCGCGAGCAAGTTTCGGCATCCGGATGTACCACCGCTCGACCACCCAGGCGCCGGACGGCAGACGGTCGAACTCGACCCGTCCGCCGAAATAATGTTCGCTGAGGTTTTTCGGAAGCCCGGTGTATCCGAATTCGAGGTACTGCAACTCCGAACTGCGAGCATCGAGCCACAGTACCCCGCGCACATCCGGGCGGTCGCGTCCCGCTACGGGCTCGAATGCGAGTCCGATAAGCCCACGCCGCTCAGAGTCCGGCTCCGCGGGCTTGAGGCAGTGCGTCTGCATGAATGCGTCAGAGAGCAGGGTACGCGCATCCGGAGCGTAATACCATGTGCCCCCGGCGGTGACCTGAACGTATCCGTGCGCGGCCAGTGAGTCTGCCGGAAGGCTCCCGTAAGGCTCCTCAGTTAGGCCCGCGCGGTCCCAGGTCCGGGAGCGGCGGATCGACAGGGTCTTTAGGTCCAGTTCGCGCTCGTATTGCCGAAGGTTGAACCGGTATCGCGCTGCGGCTGTGGTGAGCCGCGCTGCCGTAAGCGCTTTCCGAACCTCGTCCCATAACGCAGCCACTGCAATGCCCGCCTCGGCAGCGGCGACGCACCGCTGTTTTTCCACGATCCGGACGGGCGGGAGATCCCGTGTGCGCGCGCCAAAGAGGAAAGAATAAGCCGTTGGCTCGCCCGCGGCGAGGCGGAGGTCTGGTGTCGTCTCGCTGAAAACTCCAACGGCTTCTGCTCGCAGACGATAGATCCCGGCAGAGGGCGCCCGCAGGACGAACGCTCCCCCTTCGTCCGATATTGTCGAAGCGACGGCTCCGCCGGCCGAATCGAGGAGGAAAATCACCATCCCTGGCACCAACAGGCCGGACGTCCTGTCCCTGATCGTGCCTTGGACAGACTGCGCCAGCGCGGCAATGGGAACCAAGGGCAGACCCACGGCGAAGCCGAGGCAAGCCAGGGCGAGAAACCTTGCCCCACTTAGACAGTTGTACGATGCTCGCGATAGTCGGGATTCCCTTCCGCGAAACACGCTTGCCATAGCACTCCCGCACTGAGTACCATACACAGACGACGGTAAGGAGCCGGTCACCGTATCCGCATCCGTAGCATCGAAGCTACCGTGAATACGCTGGCAAAGCCATACCCCCCGGTTCACCAACAGGAGAGCAGCATGAGAAGTCTTGGGCTGATTCCGTGCGTTCTGGGAAGCTTCGCGGCCTGCGCTTCGGCACCCACCGACAGAACAACCTCGCACGCCGTCGTCGAGGCGCAGGCCGTAACGGGAACCGTCCGGTTCGATTTTGATCCCGAGGGACGTTCATCAGCCGACAACGTGCGCATGCCCGCGGCGAACGCATGGGCGGCTCTGCCTCAGGCGTACGCAAGTCTCGGACTGGAAACGGTCGTGCATGCGGCCGTGCGGGCGGTGACATCGCAATCGAATGTCAGGCGAACTCTCGGCGGCGTGCGGCTGTCAAGGATGCTCGATTGTGGCTCCGCGATGGGGTCCCCGCGGGCCGATAACTACACCATCAGCCTTTTTGTCGAAACCCGGGTCGACTCGCTTGGCCCTGCAGAAACCGTGTTACGAACCCGGGTTCAGGCCACAGGTCACGACATCTCGGTAAACTCTCACTCAGTACAGTGCAGCACCTCCGGCCATTTGGAGCGGGAGATCGCGAACACTGTACAGGAGCTGGCCCGGTGACGGACGTGTTGCTGCGCGGATGCGGACCATCATGTCCCCAGTTGCAGGAAGGGGAGTAGCGGCGCTCGCCGCTACTCCCCTTCCCGATCCAACGTCTTATAAGCTGCCTACGTCTGGCTATCGCACCCGGCGTTCGCCGGATCGTTAGGGTTACGCAGTGGTTGAGATTCAACCGCCGGGATGTTCGTGTTGGTCTGCCGCTCCCCCGTCGGGTAGAAGAAGCGGGCTGGAATAATCGCGGCGCTCAAAGCTGGAGTCAGTGCCGGTATGCATGTACGCTTCCAGTCATTCCAGACTTCAAGCGACTGGAAAAGCGAGATGTACTTCTCGATCATGATTTCCGAAAACAGGACTGCGCCTGTGGCTGTGCTGGCAGCGAGCCCGTGGCGGGTACGGACCTCGTTAAGCTTGGCGAGGGCGGTACCGGCATCCCCCGTCTTGTGCGCGGCCTCGGCCCAGATCAGCGCGTTCTCATCATACGTGACGATCGGCTGCGAGAATCTCGCGCTCAAGCGAGCAGCTCCCAAATCAGAGAGGGAGCTCGTGTATCCCTCGCCCGGCACGGCTCCGAGGTATTCACCTGTCGCGCCCCTCTTGAAATAAGTCGCCAGGCGCGGGTCGGAGCGAGACTTCATCAGCTCCACCAGATTGGCGCCTGGAGAGATGTATTCCGTCCGCTCTCTGATGATGAATTGATACCACAGGTTTTCCTCACCAGACGTCCCCGGGTGCTTGGTAGCATAATCGTTAGCGGGGCTGGAGATTCCCAGGGCTGCCGCCGCTTTCGCCTTGGCATATGCTGATGCATCCACCTCGGCAACGTGCATATAGAGGCGCGCCTTGAGAGTGTACGCGAGCTGAGTCCACTTCGCAGCGTTTCCGCCATAAACGAGGTCCTTGCTACCAGGGCCCGCGCCCGCGCCGCTGGCAAGATTAGCTATCGCGTTGTCGAGAACTCCCTGGAGGGCAGCATAAACGGCTACCTGGTCATCGAGCTTCGGGGTGGTGATTTCGGGATTAACTGCCTCGCTGTAAGGAATGTTTCCCCAGAAATCAGCAGCCGTGCCTACTTGAAGGGCCTCGAGGACCTGCGCAATCCCGAGATACTTCCTGTCACCGATCTCGGTCGCCGTTTTCTGGATTACGCGCAGGTCAAAGAGCCCACCGCCGCCATAGATGTACAGCCACGGCGTCTCAAAGGTGCTTTCCGTATGGGTGTACGTACCAAGTGTCTGGTACTGGCGGTCCGTGCCCGCCATCTGCTGCATCCACATCGCGACAGCGCGGGCTGCCTCGCCTGTCTGGACCACGAACGTAGCGGACTGAACGGCGACGAACAGCTGGTCCACCGTCGCCGCCGTAGCGCGATTCGGATCCTCCTGAGTCTCTTCTGGAGTCGTCAGGAAGTCGTTGCAGCCGGCTGCCACAAAAAGTGGCAGCCAGGCCGCGAACGCGAGTTTTCTGAAGTTGGTCATTGAGTTCTATTATCTCCGTCCGTTAGCGGTTAAGCCCAATGGAAAAGACCCAGGTCCGCGTCTGCGGATTATTGAAGTAGTCGATACCCTGGACGAAGACTTCGGCGCCGCCGAGGTTCGTCTCCGGGTCAATGCCGGTGTAATCGGTCCAAGTCTTCAGGTTTCTGCCAGCTACTCTGAGGTCGACCGACGTGAAGCCAAGCAGACGATTGACAAAAGGAGCATCGATCGTATAACCGACCGATACTTCGCGCAGCTTGGTGTAGGTACCATCCTCGATGAACTGGGCGGACGGGCCTGTAAAGCCGCTGCCGATGTTGCCCGCATACCAGTCAAGGTACCCGATCGGTACGGCTTTGCCAGCTCCGGGACCCGCCACCGCGCCCGAGGTACCAGGCCTGGCAGGCATGTAATCCGTACCAAAAGTCCTGTCCACGTCGCGGACCTCGGTGTCCTTATGCGTGCCGAAGAAGTACAGCGCGCCCTTGGTGCCGTTCCAGATGTCGCCGCCGTTCTTATGGTCGACGAGAGCGGAAACGGTCCACTTCTTCCCGAAGGTCATGCCGGTTCGGAAGCTCCCGGTCCAGCGCGGGTTCGGATTGCCTATGACGCGATCGATTTCGTCGTAAACCGGGTATCCGTCGCTGCCGATGTAGAGGGCATTAGCTGATGCGCCAAGGCAATGGCCGGGGGTTTCATCGATCTTCACGCCGCCTACCGTCAGGCCACGGCCGCAAAGGACGAAGTCCTCACCACGAATAACACCAACCTCCGAGCCCTTGGTGACTGACCCGTAGCTTCCGCCGAACGTGCCGGCAGACTTGTCAACGAATTCAGCGCCCTTAAGATCGATCACCTTGTTGCGGTTCTTGGCGTAATTTATCCCGAAATCCCACGAGAAGTTGCTCCTGGTAATCGGACGGACATTGAGCGCAAGCTCGACACCCTTGTTGCTGATCTCCGCTGCGTTCTCGAGCCTGCCGGAGAACCCAGTCGACAACGCGGTGGGCGCAAAAAGGATGACGTCGGTTGACTTGGAGTCGTAGAACGTCAAACCAATGTCTGCGCGCTGATCGAAGAGTCCGAGATCAATGCCACCTTCAACCTCTTTCGTGCGTTCCGGACCGATGTTGGTGTTGCCGAGACTGCGGCTCGTATAGAGCGCGCCGCTTCCGGCCTGAGTGGCATTCAGATAATCACCCCACCCGCCGCCGAAACTACCACCGACAGTCAAGGTGGTGGGAATGGTCGTGTAGACACCAGGTTCCTTGCCCGTCTCGCCGTAAGCAAGGCGCAGCTTGCCAAAGCTCAACAAGCCGCGCTGATCCCGGTTTCCGAGGGCGTTCGTGAAAATCCACGCGGAGCTGACCTTCGGGAACGTGTGCCGCCGCTTGGATTCGCCGAACGTGGAGAACCCGTCGTTACGAAGCGCGGCGGTCAGATAAAGCTGCTGGAAAATATCCACCGTCGCCTGACCGAAGTAAGACTCGGTGTGCACCAGGGAGCGAAACTCAGAGGGCTCCCAAGTTGTCGTATTCTGGATCGCGTACGGCTCCGGCGCGATGAGGCCGAAACCCGTCGTGTAAGCCTGCCGGTAGCGCCGGCTGTTGAGATTCTGTCCGAGCGTCAACGTTCCAGCAAGGTTGTCGCTCAAGGAATATGTCGCGGTGGCATTAAGGCTATGATCCAGAGCGTAGTTGATGAGGTCAGCTCTGATGACACGCCCGGTTGCGTATGAGCCTGACCCGAGCGGGAGTGCCTCCAGACGCCAGTCTGTGTAGTAATCGCCGCCGAAGGCGTACTTGACTGCGAGCCAGTCGAGCGGGTCATAATTCACATTTATGTTACCGATAATGCGGCTGAGCTCGCTCTTGTTCGGAACTTCGTTCGCCACAAAGAAGGGATTGTCGTAAATACGACTCTTTGAGACAGACGCGAACGCCGGATTCGGGAAGCGCCAGGAACGGTGTGAACCAAGTGAATCCTGATACCGCGTGTTGTCGTAGTTGGGCGGTGTCCTCATGGAGCCAAGAAGCAATCCGCTGAGGTTCGATCCCTTCTGAACGAATGAGCCGCGCGCATCCGTGTACGCAGCGTTGCCGCCGATGACGAGGCGGTCACGCAGGCGGTGTGTCGCCTTGAGCCTCGTCGTGGTACGGTCGTACCAGTTGTTGGGCCCGGTGATGGTTCCGTTCTGGTCGAGTCGGCCTACCGACAGGTAGAAAGTAGTCTTATCGCTGCCGCCAGAAGCCGTCGCGGTCACGTCAGAGTCAAATCCGGTATCGTACAGCTCGTCCCAGTGGTCGAACGCCTTGACGCCGTTTGGATAGAGCTTGCGATACTCGGCTTCGGCCTGGGACGGGTCCGGCGCCGCGAGACCGCGGGACTTCGCGGCGGTGAGCCACTTGCTAATGGCGGCGATGTAGGCCGCATCCGTCAACTCCGGGCCCCATGCAGCACCTGCAGTGACGCAGTCCTTGATAGCGCGGATCAGACAGATATCGGCACTTCCGTTCAGTGAGCCGAACACGGAGCTCGGCGCGCCGTGCCCGAACGTGGTCTGGAGCGGGATCCTCGAGCTGACATTGCTCCAGGAGAGGTTCGAGCGGAACGAAACCCGGGTCGGTCCCTGGATGCCGCTCTTGGTGGTAATGAGTACTACACCCTGCGCGGCTCGCGCACCGTAGATGGCTGCGGCAGCCGAACCTTTCAGAATCTCGACCGACGCAATGTCAGCCGGGTTGATGTCGGAAGCGCGATTGGGCGCAACGGTTCCCGCAGTCGAGGGACCGGTGGCGAACGTCGAGTTATCGATCGCTATGCCGTCCACGACGAACAGCGGCTGGCCCGTCCCGGTAATCGATTTCGCTCCGCGGATACGGATGTAGGACGACGCGCCAGGCTCGCCTGACTGCTGATTGACCTCTACGTTGGGCGCCTTTCCCGCGAGCGCCTGCACAACGTTACTCTCGTTGGAGCGCCGGATTGCAGTTGAGTCGACGCTATTAATGACGTTGCCGAGCTTCTCCCGGGTGATAGTTGTTCCGGCGCCGGTAATCACGACTTCACCTAGCCGGAGGGGATTCTCCGAAAGTGTAAAATTCTGCGTGATGTTTCCGGACCTGAGAGTCACCTGCGCGGCACGGACCGCATAGCCGATTCTTCTCGCCGTCAGAGTGACCGTCTGGCCACTGATCCGGGCCGCTGGAACGGCGAACGAATACTGACCATTCTCGTCAGTGGTGGAGCCCACCCTGAGGCCTTCGAGAAACACGCTCGCGCCGCGGAGCGGATCTCCCCTGCCAGTGGTGACCTTTCCCGAGATCGTGGCACCCTGCTGCGCCGCAGCAAATGCCGGCAGAAACGCTATAGCGAGGGCAATTGAAACGAACTTTCTCACTGTCATACCTCGTCCTCCCCGGTGGGGCGTGCTCACACTGTGAAACGCGCCTGGAAACGATAGCCCGGACGTCTTCCGCTTGCCGACGGTCCGAACGGCCGCACGGTCCCTCCGGGGTAAGGGGAGAGAGCGTGCGACCAATCAATTGCGCCAAACTGTACTGATCTTGTCAGGGAAGTGCAAGATCGGAATAAAGAATTTGTCAGCGACCATGCATATGTCTCCACGCTTTGCGATGCCTGGCCTACCTCTGAATCCTCAAGCGCAACCTCGAATCGCTGAAGGGCCGATGACGCGCTATCGTTGGCAGGACGAGCCGCCTATTCTTATTGAGTGTCCTTCGTACATCTCCACTGCCACTCCGAATACTCCCTCCTCGACGGTGCAAATCGGATCGATAACCTGATCGGACGCGCGCTCGAGTTCGAGCAGCCCGCGCTCGCTATCACCGATCACGGCAACATGCACGGCGCGTGGGAGTTTCAGGAAAAGGCAAGAAAGGCAGGCATCCGCCCGATCATCGGAATGGAGGCGTACGTCGCCCCGCGTGACCGGCGGATCAAGGAGCGGGAGGGGAATCGCAAGCCCTACTATCACCTCGTTCTTCTGGCGAAGAACGAGGTCGGTTACAAGAACCTCATCAAGCTCTCGTCGCTTGCGTACACGGAGGGCTTCTATTCGCGCCCGCGCGTGGACCGCGAACTGCTCGCGAAGTTCAGGGAAGGAATCGTCGTCTCATCAGCCTGCATGGCGGGAGAGGTCGCCTCCCATCTTCTGACGGACAACTGGGACGGCGCGCGGGAAGCCGCGTCTTGGTACGCAAATACATTCAAGGATTATTACCTCGAAGTCCAGGCTCATCACTCCACGGGGCAGGGCGACCTTAACCGGAAGGTCTTCAAGCTCGCGGAAGAGCTTGGATTGCCAGTCGTTGCAACCAACGATGCACATTTTCTCCGGCCCGAAGATCACGCCGCGCATGACATCCTGCTCTGCATCGGGCTCGGCAAGGACCGCAAGTCTCCCGACCGGCTGCATTACGACGAAGGGCTTTACTTCAAGAATGTCGACGAGATCCGGGCCGAGTTCCCAGACCGGCCCGACGTCATCGAGAACACGCTCAGGATTGGTGAAGAGTCGACGATCAAGCTCTCGAAGAAGTATCAGGTCCCGGCCTTTCCACTTCCCCTCGGTGTCTCTACGGAAAACGAGCTTCTGGTGCGCCTCGCTGAGGCCGGCGCTCGCATGCGCTACGGCGACGAGCTGTCCGACGAAGTCCGCGAGCGTCTCACGTATGAGCTCGACGTCATCACCAAGACGGGTTACGCCGGCTATTTCCTCATCGTCGCCGACTTCATTGCTGCCGCCCGGGAAAAAGACATCCCCGTCGGACCGGGGCGCGGATCTGCAGCTGGCTCTCTCGTAGCCTACGCGCTCCGCATCACTGACGTCTGCCCGCTCAAGTTCGACCTCCTCTTCGAACGCTTCCTCAATCCCGAGCGCGTGTCAATGCCTGACATAGACGTCGACTTCGACGACGAGCGCCGCGGCGAGGTGATCGACTACGTCCGCGACAAATACGGGCGCGACTCGGTGGGCCAGATCATAACGTTCGGCACGCTGAAGTCCCGCGCAGCCGTGAAGGACGTCGGGCGCACTCTTGGTTTCCTGCCGTCGGAGACCGACGCCCTCGCCAAGCTGATCCCGAACATGCCGAACTACTCACTCACGGTGAGAGAGGCAATCGAAAAAGTCCCGGAGGTCGGAAAGCTATATAAGGAAGAGGAGCGCTACCGCGAGCTGCTCGATTTTGCGATAGAGCTTGAGGGGCTCTCGCGGCACGCCGGCGTCCACGCGGCAGGCGTAGTCATCGCGCCGGGTCCAATAGATGAGTACGTCCCTGTCTGCACGCAGGGATCACGCGGGTCGGGTGCGGGAGAGGAGAACATCGTCGTCACGCAGTACGACATGAACTCGCTCGAGAAGGTCGGGATGCTGAAGATGGACTTCCTCGGCCTCACGACGCTCACGATCATCAAGGACACACTCGCTTCGATTCGGGCCCGCACGGGCACGGCACCGGACCTCGACACTCTTCCCCTCGAGGACGAGGCGACGTTCAAGATGCTGCGCGCAGGAAAGACAGCGGGCGTCTTCCAGTTCGAGTCCGGCCTGGCGACCGACATGGTCAAGAGCATGCGTGCTGACAGGTTCGACGATCTCGTCGCATCAAACGCTCTCATGCGCCCGGGTCCGCTCGACGCCGGGATGCACAAGGTGTACATCCGCCGCAAGAGGGGCGAAGAAGCGGTCAGCTACGCCCTGCCGGAGCTCGAGGAAATCCTGAGCACCACATACGGCGTCATCACCTATCAGGAACAGGTGATGCGCATTGCACAGAAGCTCGCGGGCATCTCGCTCGCGGAAGCAGACGTGCTGCGCAAAGCCGTCGGCAAGAAGGATCCGGAGCTCATCAGGGCGGAACTCGGGAAGTTCGTCTCGAAGGCAATCGATCGCGGGTACGACCGCGCGATCATCGAGGAGATCGCCGCGCAGATCGAAACGTTCGGGCGGTACGGCTTCAACAAGTCGCACTCCGTGGCGTACTCGATCATCTCGTTTCACACCGCGTGGCTCAAGGCGCACTATCCCGCAGACTTCATGGCTGCACTTCTTTCGGCCATGATCGGCGACACCGACAGTGTGGTGAAGTACATCAATGAAGCGCGCGAAATCGGAATCGACGTGCTGCCGCCGGACGTCAACGAGTCCGGATACAAGTTCACTGTCATCGGGGACAACAAGATCCGCTTCGGACTGGGCGGAATCAGAAATGTCGGAAGGTCGGCCATCGACTCATTCATAGTCGCCAAGCAGACAGCGCCGTTCGTCTCACTCTTCGATCTCGCTGAGCGCGTCGATCTGCGCGTCTGCAACAAGCGCGTATTCGAGGCACTCATTCAGGCGGGGGCGCTCGATGCGCTGGGTGGGCACAGGGCGCAGTACATGACGGCGCTCGATTCAGCACTGCGCGAAGCTTCGCTTCAGCAGGAAGAGATCGCATCAGGACAGGTTTCCCTTTTCGGGTCACCGCAGGCAAACGGCAAGTCCGAGCCGCATGCGCCTCCGATGCTCCCGAACATCGCGCCGTGGACCGAGTCAGTGCGGCTCGCGAAAGAAAAGGAGATCCTTGGCTTCTATACGTCAGGTCATCCGCTCGAGCCGTTCACCACTGAGTGTGAACTGTTCGCGACGCATAAGGTCGCCGACCTCGGCAAATGGAACCCGGACCCAATGTCGCTCTGCATCGTCGTGACTGCGATCAAGCGGCAGGTAAGCAAGCGCAGCGGCTCCGAGTTTGCTCGCCTTACCATCGAGGATTTTTCGGGATCGGGCGAGGTGCTGGTATTTCCTGAGAAGTGGTCTGCACTCTCGGAACAGGTGAAGACAGATATCCCTATTCTTCTCAAGGGCGGCTACGCGCGCCGCGACCAGGATTCCGACAATCCCTCGTTCGTCGCGGAGTCAGTTACGAAGCTCAGCGACCTCCGCGCAAATGGCCAGGTCATGATCGCCATCAGGCTGGTAAAGGATCCCGCGCGGAACCCCGCGATGATGAAGGAGCTGCGCGCAATCGTTGACGCATATCCGGGAACCGTGCCGCTGGAAGTCGATTACAGCGACGGCAACGGGTTGCGGGCGACTCTCCGTTCCCGCAGTTTGACCCTTGCCGTCAACAACACCGTGCTCAGCGAGCTGAGATCCCTTCTCGGCGATGAATCGGTGCGCCTGCAACGCGGGAGCAGATAGGTGGCCTCATCCACCCAGACGCTGGACTTCGAGAAACCGATCGTCGAGCTGGAGAAACAGATCGACGAGCTGAGAAAGCTGGCCGGCGATCGACAGATGGACGTCGCCGGTGAGCTTGCTCCTCTCGAGAAGAAGCTGGTCGAGCTGAGAGAGGAGGTCTACCGCAACCTGACGCCTTGGCAACGGGTGCAGGTCGCACGCAATCCCCGCAGGCCCTTCACCTCAGAGCTGATCGACCTCGTATTCACCGACTTCATCGAGCTTCACGGCGATCGCGCATTTCGTGATGATCCTGCGATCATCGGTGGCTGGGCGCGCCTCGATGACGAGACCGTCATGGTCATGGGGCAGCAGCGCGGGCGTGACACAAAGGAGCTGCTCAAGCGCAACTTCGGCATGCCCCATCCCGAAGGGTATCGGAAGGCGCTGCGCCTCATGAAGCTCGCAGAAAAATTCCACGTGCCCGTGGTAACCTTCATCGACACGATGGGAGCATGGGCAGGCATCGGGGCGGAAGAGCGCGGACAGTCAGAGGCCATCGCGAGGAACCTGCTCGAGATGAGCCAGCTCACAGTGCCGATCGTTGCTACCGTGATCGGCGAAGGTGGTTCGGGCGGCGCGCTCGCGCTTGGTGTCGCCGATCGCGTGCTCATGCTCGAGAATGCTGTGTACTCTGTCATATCGGTTGAAGGTTGTGCGACCATCCTCTGGAAGGATGGGAAGAGCCCGGAGATGCGCGAGAAGGCAGCTGCCGCACTGCGCATCACCGCCCCCGACCTGTTCGAGCTTCGTGTCATCGACGAGATAGTACCGGAGCCCCCCGGCGGCGCTCACACTGACCACGCGATGACAGCGAAGGTTCTCGGCGAAACACTGAATCGTCATCTCGAGGAGCTGCGAAAGCTGCGACCTGAAAAACTCGTGCGCCGGCGGCGCCAGCGATTCCTGCGACTTGGACAGTGGACTGAATAGTGGCCCACCTCGTTGAAGTCGAATTCAAGGGGAACCGAAGGGAGTTTTTTCTCTGGGACTATCCTGATCCGCCGGCCCTGAAGTCGGCCATCATCGTCGATGCAGATCGCGGTGAAGACCTGGGCATCGTCCATTCGCTCGGCGAGCTTGCCGAGAAGCGAAATGGCGGTTGCGCTCATGGATGCGGCACTTCGGCACCGACGCGGAAGGCGCTGCGCGTGGCGAACTCGCGCGACAAGGCGACGGCGGTCGAACTCAAGAAGCAGAACGAAGAAGTGCGACGTAAAGCGACGGAGCGCGTGCGGGCCAACGGCCTCGCGATGAAACTCACCGACGCCGAGTGGCAATGGGATCGCAAGAAGCTCACGTTGTATTTCACGGCTGAGAAGCGCGTCGACTTCAGGAATCTCGTGAGGGATCTCGCATCGCTGTTTCACACGAGAATCGAGCTCAAGCAGATTGGCGTGCGCGATGAAGCGAGGCGACTCGACGGTATTGGAAGGTGCGGCCGGCAGTATTGCTCTGCCTCGTGGCTGCCCGAGCTCCGCCCGGTAAACCTTGGAGTAGCAAAGGACCAGCGCCTGTCATTGAATCCGGCGCAGATCTCGGGAGCGTGCGGCCGCCTCATGTGCTGCCTTCGCTACGAGCACGAATTCTACGTGCAGAGCCGGAAGCGTTTTCCCAAGGAAGGGAAGGTCGTGGTCACCGGGAAAGGCGAGGAGAAAGTTCTTGCGATCGACATCTTCCGCGAGAGACTGACCCTGCGCAACGTCGAAGGCGAGACACGTGTTGTCGCCCTCGCAGACTTCAATCAGGACGTATCAGACGTGGCAAACGGTGTCGTCCCTGCCTTGGATATCCCTGCGGACGATGATCCCGCCGAGGCGTACTACGACATATCGCCCGAGCTCAGGTACACGATCGAGCACGAGATCCTGCCTGCGCAGGATCCGATAGTTATTGAAGCGGAACCGGCCGAGGCGGGTGTCGCACCTGAAACCGAAGATGGTGCACGGGCCGTCGACAGGGACGATGCAGGTGTGAGACGAAGACGGGGGCGTCGCGGCGGCCGCCGCGGGCGCGGCACAGAGCAGGGAGAGAAGTAGACTTGGCTCGCTTTTATCTCACAACTGCAATCGACTACGCGAACGGTGATCCGCACCTCGGCCATGCGTTCGAGAAAATCGGCGCTGATGCGATCGCGCGTTATCGGCGGCTGCTTGGTGACGATGTCCACTTTCTCATCGGGATGGATGAGCATGGGCAGAAGGTCGCTTCGGAAGCCGCAGATCGCGGCGTCACGCCTCAGGAGCTCGTCGACGAAGTAGCGGGCCGCTTTCGGACGGTGTGGGAACGGCTGTCGATCTCGTACGACCAGTTCATTCGCACGACAGCGAGCAGCCATCGCGACGGCGTTCAGGCGCTGATCGAGAGGATTTTCGAGCATTCGCCCGACGACTTTTTTGAGCGCGCGTACGAGGGGTGGTACTGCGTCGGCTGTGAATCGTTCAAGCAGGACAATGAAATCCTGCAGGGAAAGTGCGTGCTCCATACAACACGCACGCTCGAGTGGGTTGCAGAGAAAAACTGGTTCTTTCGGCTGTCTGCATATAGTGACAGGCTGCGCGCCCTGCTGAGCGACGGCGATTTCCTCGGGCCGAAAAGCCGCCGGAACGAGATGCTCGCGCTTCTCGACCAGGGGCTGGAGGATATTTCGGCAAGCAGGTCTCGCTTTTCATGGGGCGTTCCCTTCCCTCGACCGTCGAGCGACGGTGAGACGCAGACCACTTACGTGTGGTTCGACGCACTCCCCAACTACCTCACCGCAACTGGATACCCAGCTGCCGGCTACAGCGAGCGCTGGCCTGCGGATCTGCACATTGTCGGCAAGGATATCACCAGGTTTCACTCGATCATCTGGCCCGCGATGCTGATGGCTGCGGGACTCGAGTTGCCGCGACATGTCTGGGCGCACGGATTCGTTCTGCTCGCCGGAGACAGGTTCAGCAAATCGGCGGGCGTGAAGCTGGACATGGGGGAAGCCATCGACCGGTTCGGGGCTGACGCGTTCAGGTATTTCCTGCTCCGTGAAGTTCCGTTCGATGCCGATGGGAATTTTGCATGGGAAAGATTCGAGGAGCGCTACAATTCCGAGCTCGCGAACGCTTTCGGCAATCTTGCGAGCCGCACGATCTCAATGATAGACAGATACCGTGGCGGCGTGATTCCAGCGGGAATTGACGATGCGACCGAACACGCAGATGCTGCAGATATCGCGACTTACCATTCAGCGATGAACGGGGAGAACGGATACCTCCTGCACGAGTCTCTCAAGGCAATCTGGCGAACGGTCAGCAGGGCTAACGAATTCGTCGACCGTCAGGCCCCGTGGAAACTCGCTGCCGATGATTCGATGGGAGCGGAGCTCGACAGAACGCTCGGCTCTCTGGCGCGTCAACTTGCGAGACAGTGTGTCTGTATCGCCCCGTTCATGCCGCAGCGCGCCGATGAGCTCTGGCGGCGTCTCGGGGGACCCGGCAGCGTACACGAGCAGCGCTTCGCCTTTTTTACTGATCTCGACCCTGCGGGATGGCAAGTAAATAAGGGGTTACCGCTATTCCCGAGGGAAACGAAGTAGCTTTCTATCACGCATTCTTCGGGAAGAGCCACAAAATATGAAACAGAGATTGTTCCTCGCGGCGTTCGGCGCAGGCACGCTAGCCCTGCTTACCGGATGCGCGAAAAGCACACCGGTGGAAGGAGTTCCATCGCCAAGCGTCTCGGCGAGCGACGCCGCATCAGGAAGCGCTCGCTGGACCGCGAACATCCAGTCCGTCACGCAGAATCGCGGAGCGGTCGCTCAGACCACTCGCGACCGGAGCTATGGCAGCGCGACCTGGACGCTGGGTGCTGGGCCCTCGCTCACCACCATGAACCTGATCTTCACCTATACCGGCACGGAGCGAGCGCTCGCCTGGGCGATTCTTCCGGGATCGTGCGGCACGCCCGCGCTGCCCGTGGTTCCGATGTCGAGTTTCCCTGAGCTGAACGTGGGAGGCGGGGGCCGCGCTCAGGTCACGACATCATTACCGCTCGAGCTCCCGTCGACCGGTACGTACCACATTGACGTCTACCGCGACCGCCGCGGCGGTACTGATGCACTCGTCGCCTGCGGTAATCTGCGCTTCTCGAACTCGTGAATCTGGCGTTCTGAAACCGCTGTCCATTTCCTGAGAAAAGGCACGCCTCGTTGGAGGCGTGCCTTTTTTTCCAGCTGCAACGCGACTCGTCCTACATCTCCGGGAAAATGGGATTTGGCGTATTTCCGCCATAGGTATAGACCGGTAACCCCAGGGTCTCGAGCTCCTTCGCGGGTAGCGGAAGGTGGCGAGGCGTTCCCTTCTGCAGGTTTGAACCACCTCTGAAGGCCCAGGTACTTCCAATCGGAATTCCATTGTAGGTAAGGTTCGCGTCGATTCGGCGACGGTCGAACCAGGCCTGCCCGCCGCCCGTTCCCCAGAGTTCTATATCCCGCTCGTAGAAGATGGCCGCGAGGAGGTCATTGTTGGAACTGCTCCCAGTCAGTGCCGGTAACCCACCACGACCGACACGGGTCTTGTTGATCAAGGTTGCCGCACGTGCCTTGTCCCCATTCGTCCTGACGAGTGCCTCGGCGATCAGAAGGTCATTTTCAGCCGCGAGGACGAAAGGAACGATCGTGAGGGCATAATCATCCTCCGTGTAGGAGTAGTCGACGTACCTCTTGTGTCCCCATTGGCTGAAGAAATACACGCCTCGAGCGGGATCGAACGGAACGACGGGTGTGTATATGAAATCCGTTCCACCGCCGGCTGCGGACGAACCGAAGCGCAGATCCGCCGACGTGACCGGGCCGGGCGATGTAGTGGAAGTCCACACGACCGGTTGACTGGGATCAGCCAGCTGGACCACTCGCTGATCTACCCGAATCCAGGGAGTGTAGTTGTTGTACAGCTTGAAATGGTCATACCAGTTGTTCTGGTCGCCCTTGATCTCGAGATTGAAGGACGTGCCGGTGCTGATACCGGCGTTGGCGTAGGTGAGAACCTTGCTCCAATTGACGGCAGCGTTTTCGGCCGCAGTACGTGGAGTGTAAGCCATCACGCGAGCCGCCATCGTGTTGGCCATTCGCGCAAATTTGTCCGCCGTCAACGGCATTCCGGGCGTGAACTCTGTCGGGATAGACCATGACTTGCCCGATGCAGCCGCGATAGCCTTGTCGAGGCTCACGAGCGCGGCGGCAGAGATAGCCGTGTACGGCTCCATGGTTGCCGTGCCGGGCTCGGTGTCTTCCCTGACCACGAAGCCCTTGTCAAAAACCTGCGCCTCGAAGCCGAGCGAGATTCCCTGAACCATCCACGCGAATGCCTGCATTTGCGGGGTTTCGTCGGGGGCCGAGTTGTTGATCGCGACCTTGACACCGCGATTGATGGCCGCAAGGCCATCGTTCGCTGCGCCCAGGGCCCCGTAGATGCCGTCATACGTCAAGCTCGCGACCAGCCCATCGCCGGCCGCGGAGCTGTTGTTGTACGCCAACCGTGGCTCCTGCCCGTTGAAGCGCATGCCGAAGTTTCCATAGGAGTTCGTCATGTTATCGGCCATGATCGCCGTTGCCAGCGAAGGTACGGGTTCAGCGCCGCCCTGAGCCGTCAGGTACCACGTATTGAACGAGCTTCCGATCAACTGCCTGACATCGCCCGGACTGGCGATTGCGCGCGCCACGTCCGGCGCGTTGGGATTTGTTATGTCCAGATCCGGATTGCAGGCACTCGCGAGCGCAACCACGCCTGCGCCAGCGGCGATCGCTGCAATTCTATTTTTGTATTTCATCTATTTATGCCCGGTTATTAGAAGCCGATTTCGATCTGGCCAGTCACCTGGCGGAAGCTCGGATACCGGAAACCGTCAATTCGGAAATTGAAGTCTCCGTTGGAGCTCGATTCCGGATCGAAGCCGGAGTAGTCAGTCCATGTCTTCAGGTTGCGGCCGATGAGCGCAACCTTGACCGTTCGGCCGGAACCAAGGAACCGCACTGAGTTCAGCAGTCTCTGACCCACTGAATAGCTCAGCGAAAGTTCGCGAAGCTTTACGTAGCTGCCGTCCTCGACGAAGTAGCTGTTTGGCTCGAGCGCGTTGTAAAAACCATTGCTGTAGTAATCGAGCGCTTTCTTGTTCTCGGGAGCTTTCCCCGACTGGTCAATGGCGCCGTGACGACGGTCCTGGTACATCCACTGCTTCGTGAAATTGTAGATGCTCCCGCCCTGCGTACCGTCAAGCAAGCCATAGACTGTGAACCCTCCCAGCCGCAACGTGTTCGCCAGTCCAAACGTGTAGTCGGGATTAACGTCCCCGATCTTGACGTTGTTGTTGCCCGCCGGGTCGACGTACGGGATCGGCCTTTCGGCACGAGTTCCGCGGCTGCCCTTCGCGACGACATACCCGTCATCATTCACTTCGTACAGCGCGCTCAAATCCTTGCCTGCGTTCAGCGGATTGTCGGCAAGCTCACTTAGCGACCGGGCCCAGCGCTGGCCATAGATGACGCCGAGCTGCTCGCCCTCTCTGTAGAAGAAAATCGCCTGGTTCTGCGAGACGCTGCCAACGCGGAATGCGGCGCGGTTCAGCTCGTCAATTTTCTGGCGGGAGCGCTCACCTGTAAGGGTCATGTTCCAGCTAAGGTTCGACCGCTCGAGGAGCCTTGCATTAAGGCTCATCTCATGCGTCCGTCCTCCGACGCGCGCGGCGTTCTGCCACTGTGCAGTAAAACCACCCGACTGGGCGAGCGACAGCGGAACGAGCAGGAATGCGCCCTCAGTGTGACGATCCGACTTCACGAACTCGAGGTCGAACCGGTTCAGGAAGCTCGCATTGATTCCAAACTCATTCTCGGTCTGGAGTGCGGGTTCGAGCTCGGAGTTTCCGACCGTGTTCTTTGAAAGCGTCCCCGCGAACACAGAGTAGGTCTCGTACTGGTACTCGAAGCCCGGGCGAAGGCCGGCGGTTCCCCGCGCGGCACGCACTTTCAGATCCTGGAATCCCGGAATCTTGAAATCCTCGGAAATTCTCCAGGCCCCCGAGACTCCATAATAATTGGCCCAGCGGTTTGCTGATCCGAAGAGCGAGGAGCCATCACGGCGTCCGACAAGCTGCAGAATGTAACGATCGTCGAAGTTGAAATTCTGAACGACACTACCATTGATCGTCCGGATGTTTTCAATCGTCGAGCCTGCATTCAGGGTCGCGGGATCGCCAGCCTGCAGGTCAGGGACCGAGGCGACGAGCAAACGGTTCGTCGTGGTGAAAAACTGGTTATTTCTCTCGTCCTCAAACTGGTAGGTCAGGCGAGTCGTAGAATTGAGCTTGCCGAAGCCGAAGTTCGCAAGAGCGCTAGCCTGACTGTTGGATGCCTGATTGTTATCCGTCTGGAGTGCCAGCGATCCGACGCTTTCGGTCTCTTCATCCGTGTTCGTACCGATGAGACCGCGGTCCAGGTAGTTCGACTCACGCCGATTCAGGCGGTCCGTACCGTAGCTGCCATCGAAGGTGAGCCATGAAAACGGACGGTACCTGGCCGAGAACGAGCCGATGATCCGTTCGCGACGCTCATTGTAGCTGCGCTGAGCGAGGTCGAGCAGCGGATTTCCGCGAGCCGTCCCAGCAGAAGCGGCAGCCGGAAGCACCGGCGTGTACCTGGTTCCGCATGCTTCGGCCGTCGGACTGTTGAAGTTACAGCCGGCTGTCGCATTGGGATACTCGAGGCTGATGTCCGGCGGAGCCTGGAGGAGTGCGAAGAAGGTGGATCCGGAACCGGCGCGACTTTCCGGCGTCTGGTCACTGAAGGAAAGTCCGTAGGTAATTGCCGCCGAAAGATCCGCCTTCGTTCCAAGGCCCTGATCGAGGTTCAGGCGGACGTTCTGCCGTCGGAAACCCTCGAGCAACGGCAGGATTCCACGGTCTGTATCGCGGCTGAAAGACGTTGAAAAATTGGTATTCGCGCGGCGCATCGCGATCTGCGCATAGTTCGTGACACTGCGGCCCGATTGGAGGTTTTGCCTGAGCTGGTCTCTATAGGTTCCGGCTGGGAACGGATTGTCGATGTATCCATCGTCTTCGATGATCCGGCTGCCTGCACTGCTCAGGAGGAACGATCCATCGGAATTCAGCTTGAACGGGTGCGTCTCCAGAAGCGGCACGTAGTGCTCCACCGATGACGTTCCGAATTCATTGCGGGTCAGGAAGGTCACTGACCCTTCGGGTGAGTCCTTTCCTCGCTTCGTCGTGACCGCGATGACTCCGCTCGCTGCGGCGGATCCGTAGGTATTCGCCGACGCGGCGCCCTTGAGAACTTCGATGGACTCGATGTCGTTGCCATTGATGTCGGCGAGGCCGTTCTGCGAAATCACTCCGTCGATGATCACCACCGGGCTCTGGTCGCCAACGCCAAGACTGGTGGACGTGCGGACTCGAATCGCCGGGGAGGAGCCTGGCTGTCCCTGCGTGAACGAAACGCGAACGCCTGCCACCTTTCCGGCAAGGGCACTCGCAGGGGATACAGCGGGAACTTCTTTCAGCTGTGCCTCGCCCACCTTGCCCACCGAGATCGTGAGGTTTCTTGTGGAGGTGGCCTCGGCGACGCCCGTGACGACGACGTCATCGATGCGGGTCGCGTCCTGAGTAAGCTGGAAGTTCTGCGTCTGTGTTCCGGCGATAATCGTCACATCGCGGGTGACCGGCGCGAAGCCGATCCTACGGGCGGTGACGACTACCGAGCGTCCGACCGAAGTGCTCGGAAGGGTGACGATATACGTGCCGTCAACACGTGTGTTCGCTCCAACCCCGAGTCCAAGACTCGGAATCACGACATTCGCTCCCGGGATCGCATTCCCCGACGCGTCAGTTACGCGGCCGCTGAGCACTGCCTGGGCCTGGGCGCTCGATGCGGTCGCTAACGACGCTCCGAGGACCAGAGCGGCAGAGAACAGCCGTCCGGTTCGTGTGATGTTGATCATGCTTACCTCAAGTTCGGAAATTGTGGTTCGGCTCAATCAGTCTCATACAGAAAGGCCGAGGCAAATCGTTTGTGCGGTGATGCTGGTCACCCGTCACCATTTAAACCCGAGGCGAGTCCTGGTCCTGTCACAGGAGAGGCGTGAATTGTCGGGATGCGGGTGCCGAACCGATCTAAAGACTTATTTGTGGCATCGCGTCCCTCCTCTGAGGTTTAACATCCCCGCGCGTCGCCATCTGCGAGCGCGGCTGATCTGAATCGATTGAACGAAAGGCGCCACACTTCGCTGAGAGCGAAAGCGCGCGCACCACTACTCGGCCGATGGATGCTGCCGCGCGACGAACTGCCGCGAGCAACCTGCAGAGGCATGTCAAGCGAATGTAGGGATGGGTACAGGTGGATACAAGCGCGAGGGACGAACCGTTGCGGCCCGGCCCGACGCGCGTAATGGGCGCTACCGCCCATTACGCAGGAGTTACTCGATCAGTTCTTCTTAAAATCCACAGTGGGGACGGCCTCGGCACCGGCCGGAGCGTCGTAATACGGACGGGCCGCAGCGCCGGTAACCTTGGCAGTCAGGACTTGGGGAAATCCGCGGATATAAGTATTGTAGTCCCGGACTGCCGCGTTATAGTCGCTTCGGGACACAGCTATCCGGTTCTCCGTCCCGCTCAACTCATCCTGGAGCCTGAGGAACTGCTGGTCAGCCTTTAGCTGAGGATACGCCTCCGAAATAGCGAGAAGGCGGCCCAGCGCCCCCGTCAATTGCGCATCCGCGGCGACCTGCCGGGAAGGATCACCGCTCCTGATAGCGCCTCCCAACGCTGCACGAGCGTTGGCAACCTCGGTGAAAACGCCCTCTTCGTGCGCCGCATAACCCTTTACGGTATTCACGAGATTGGGAACGAGATCGGCCCGGCGCTGAAGTTGAACCTCGATCTGCTGCTTCGACGACGAAGCCTGCTCATCGAGCGTCTGAATCCGGTTGTACCCACATCCCGCAAGCGCGAATGGGGCGAGAAGGGAGAGAATTCGGCGTTTCATTGTTGCTGGCCTCATTGAGTGTCGGTGTAACCTACGTACTGCTTATCGGAAAGTTTATGCCGTATACGTGTCCAAATGCGTGACCAGCGCCTCCACCTCGGCCATATAACCGGCGAGGATCGTCCCTGCTTCATTCTTGTCGACCTTCTTGTTGCCTCGAACGTGCTCGATTATTCGCTGCACTGGCCCCGGGTCAAAGCCGGCAAGCCCCGCGACCTGCAAGCTTAGAGCGGAGTAGTCCTGCGGCGGAATTTCATCGTGCAGCCGCGAGACGCCGCGGAACACCACCATGATCGCGCTCAGGCTGTCTTCCATCAGCCGGATCTGCCCGCTCCGATCGTCACCTGCCGCCATCGCGGCGCGCCTTATATGAAGCAGTTTTCCGAGCGCCTGCTGCTCCACCTCGAGCCGCAGGTCAGAGCGTGATACAACCACGCCCTCAGTGACATCGATGCCGTGAAGAACGCGGTGACGCTCGAGAATATCAGCGTACTCCATTGGAAACACATCAGCTGATGACTTCCATTCAGACATCGTGAACATCATAGGGGGCGGATTCCCGGCTTCACCCCATGATCGAAGCACCGCGCCAACCGCGGCGAGCCTGTCCAGCGGCACCGCATCGAGCACGACGAGGACGTTGTAGTCTGAGCGTTTTTTCAGATGTTCGCCGGCCACCGCTGAACCATATAGAAGTACCGACCTCAGCGTCTCGCCATAAACGCCCTTGAGCTGTGAGACGAGAGTCTCCAGTGTCATCGCCATGTTTGACCTGCCCGCAGTTGGTTTACCATGAAGAGCCTCCACCGCCGCCGGAGAATCCGCCTCCTCCCCCAAAGCCTCCAAAACCTCCTCCAAACCCGCCGCCGCCGAATCCGCCTCCGCGTGAATGGAAACCGCCACCACCCATCGGTATTATCAGGGGTACTCCTCCACCGCATCCATCACGACGTCCACGGCGACCGCGACCACGCTGGCTCGCTTTGCTCAACAGCGACATCACGATGAAAAAAATGAAGAACACCAGCGCCGGCGAGATTCCACCTCCCGGGCGCGATCGCTCGCGCCGGACAATCGGTTCCTGGGGAATGAGCGCCGTATCGAGAGTAAAACCGAACTCGGTGGCAAAACGCTGCGCGGTCAGCAGCGTGACGATCTCGAGACCGCCCGCATAATCACGCGCGACGAATGACGGAGTAGCAGCGCGGCAGATGCCTGCTGCCGTCGCGTCAGTGATGAACCCTTCGGTCCCCTGCCCGGTCAGGACGAAACATCGCCCGCTCCCGTCGGAGTTCGTTTCTTTTGGAACCAGCAGAATAACAGCGCCGGCATTGCGTGTCGGGTCGCCCGGATCGCCAATCTTGCCGACTTTCCACTCACGCCCGATGCGAAGCGCAACGTCGGCCGCTTCTCTTCCCTCGAGATTCGGAAGCGTGACGATTGCGATCTCGCCGCGCGATTTCACTCGCACGTCCTCCGCGATACGCGTGAGCCGCGCGACTGACGCGGCATCGAGCACGCGCGCGAAGTCGTTGACCAGACCCGTCGGCTGCGGAATTGCAGGCTGCTGAGCGGCCGCAGCGAACGGCAAAACAATGGCGGCACAAAGTGCGAGCCGCTCTACTGAACGCGCGGTCGTGCGCCAGCGCGATGAACCTGATCCGGGAATCACTCCTCCGCTCTTGATTTCAACCCTCGCGCCGCCACCTATTTAGCAGATGCAGACATACTCAATCAAACTTAGTGCCGCGGTGTTCGCTGCACTTGTTGCGGCCAGCGCATGCAGCCAGGCGAACTCAAATCCCGGCGCCTCCGATACTCCCGCAACAGCACAGGGCGCCAAAGCGCTCAAGGCGCCGGATCCCCTCGCGACCGCGGCCGACCGCGGCCGCATTACTGGCGACAGTACAGCGAAAACGTGGCTGGTAATCGCCAGCGATTTCCAGTGTCCGTACTGCCGCCAATGGCATTCTGAATCCTACAGGCCGCTCATCGACGAATACGTACGCACGGGCAAAGTCAGAGTTGCATTCCTGAACTTCCCCCTCGGCCAGCACCGGAATGCCATTCCGACGGCGAGCGCCGCGATGTGCGCAGGGGTGCAGGGGAAGTTCTGGCAGTATCACGATGCGGTTTTCGAAACGCAGGCCCAGTGGTCGGTGATGTCTGACGCGCGCCCTGTGCTCGACTCGATAGCGCAACGCGTCGGTGTCGACCTGCCACAGTGGGCGCAGTGCGTCGAGTCCGACGCGATGCTTCCGCTCATACTTGCCGATCGCGACAGGGCATCAAAGGGTGGGGTGCAGTCGACCCCGTCATTTCTCGTCGGTGGCGAGGTAGTGACCGGCGCCGTGGCATTCGCACGCCTGCGGCCCGTGCTCGATTCGGCCATCGCGAGAGACACAAGGGCGAGCGGCGCTAAGCAGTGACAGCCTAACAACGGCGGCCGTGCACCCGCTCATTCGTTTCCCCTACGAGGCGGCCGGCGCGGCCGGCCGCCTTGCCGTGAGACTCGCACCCACCGGTGGCAAATCGAAGCTCATGCGGGCAATCGCTGCAAGGCGCGGATTGCTCGACAGGTATGAGGCCTGGGCGCTTTCGAACCGCGATGTCTCGCGGCCGTTGCTGTGGGTGCACGCGCCTTCGGTGGGAGAAGGGCTTCAGGCACTTCCTGTCATTCAGCGGTTTCGCCGGCTGCGACCCGACGTTCAGCTCGCGTACACTTTTTTTTCGCCGAGTGCGGAAAGATTTGCGGCGACGACGGGTGCAGCGTTTTTCGATTACCTCCCGTTCGACGGCAGGCCTGAGATGGATCGCGCCCTCGATGCTTTGTGTCCGACGGCAATTGTTTTCAGCAAGCTCGATGTGTGGCCAGTGCTTGCCGACGCGGCGGTCGAACGCCGGGTCAAGCTGGGACTGCTGAGTGCAACCGTGCCCGAATCATCGCGAAGACGGTCTAAGCTCGCGCTCCTCGCGCTGAGCGACGCTTATCGGTCGCTGGATACCGTGGGCGCAATTGCACCGTCTGATGCTGAGCGACTCCTGATGATGGGTGTGCGCTCCGACCGGATGACCGTCACCGGCGACACGCGATACGATCAGGTATGGGGACGTGCAACCGCACCTAACACGAAACGGGACGCGCTCATCGCCGCGCATCGGGATCAGCGACTGACACTTGTCGCGGGGTCGACCTGGCCGAGTGACGAAAGGCGTCTGCTCGAGGCATGGACGCGGGTTCGGCGCGACATCCCTGGCGTTCGACTCATCATCGCGCCGCACGAGATCTCGGCCGAGCATCTGTCATCTATAGAAAAGTGGGCCGCGTCGTCAGGACTCAGTCTCTCGCGCACGAGCGATCAAAGCCGAGTCACCGATGACGTAATCCTCGTCGACCAGTACGGAATTCTTGGAGACCTTTACGGACTTGCTGACGCCGCGTACGTCGGCGGTGGGTTTCACGATGCCGGGCTGCATTCGTTGCTGGAGCCGGCCGCGTTCGGGGCGCCGGTCCTGATGGGCCCGATGCACGCTGACAATCGGGACGCAAACCTGCTGATTGCCGGGGGCGGGGCAATGCGGTGTCCGGGGACCGGGGACATCGCGGCCCGGCTACTGGCATGGTTCACGAACGAGCGAGTGCGAGCTCGGGCTGGCCAGTCTGCGCGGCGGGTTGTCGAGGCCGGCCTTGGGGGATCTGACAGGTCAACCGAGCTGGTGGAGGGCCTGTTCCAGTGACGCGCTTCCCCCCGAATCAAACCGGGTTGCACGGCGGATTGTCGACCCGCGGACTTCGTCGTATCTTGAGCCAAGCCCCGAAATTGGTTGCGTTGAGTCCTGCGCGCCGACACCTCAGCCTCACGGATGCAGAACATGATCAAACGCTACAGAGCTTTCCTCGCACTCGCTGCTCTTCCAATGGTCATCCTCGGATGCTCGGAAGACTACAACTTCACAGAGCCCGTTCGGACGTTTGCTGTAACGCCGGAATTTACGGGCATCGATGAAGGAACGAGCGTGCAGCTCGCTGCGGTGGGCTCAAACGGTGCCGCTTTTCCCGTGACGTGGTCGAGCGACAACACCGCCATCATCACCGTAAACGCAAGCGGCCTGGCGCAGGCAGTCGCGCCTGGAATAACAGCCGTTATCGCCACCAGTTCATCGGATCCGACTCAGAAGGCATCGACCAGCATCACGGTCAATGCGCTCGAGGGCACATCCATCGCGAAAGGAGTTCCGGTCACGGGCTTGAGCGGTGCAACGGGGACCTCGAAGCTCTACCGTATTTTCGTTCCCGTTGGAACGACCAACCTGAGGATCACGCTTTCGGGCGGCTCGGGCGACGCTGACATCTACGTTCGTCGCGGCACGCCTCCGACCAATGAAAGCTTCACCTTCTTCTCGTACAATGGCGGAAACGGCGAGCTGATCAATGTACCCAACCCGCAGTCGGGAACGTGGTACATCCTGGTTGACGTCTATGCGGAGTACGCGGGCGCGACGCTTACGGCGACGTACACACCGTAAGAATCCGGTTGTATGGAGAAAGGCCCCCGCAGAATATGCGGGGGCCTTTTTCTGTCTGTTATTTCTTCGACTGCTTCGGCTGCCTGGGCTGCCTCGGAGATGGCGGCGCCTTCACCGGCGGCAATGGCGGCACCACAAGCGCTGCCACATCCGGAGGCGCTGGCTCCGGGGCCTGGCGCTCAGGACGCGGTGCCGGCGGCGGATGCAGGTAGAAGCCTTGCACGAGGTGAACGCCAAGCTGCTTCACAGTCGCATACTCCTCGGCCGTCTCGACGCCTTCGGCGATCACCATCGCGTTGTGCTTGTTGGCGAAGCCAACCATCTGCTCGACGAGACTCTGCTTGATGAAGTTCGAGTCGATGCAGTTGATGAGCGAGATGTCGAGCTTGATGAAGTCAGGTTCGAGATTGGCGATCGATCCGAGACCGGCGTACCCACTCCCCGCATCGTCGACTGCGAATCGATAACCCCGCTCGCGAAAATCCTTGAGCCTGCCGCGGAATTTCGGGTAGTCGCGAATCGCGGTACGCTCGGTAATCTCGAGAACGACGCGTGACGGGTCCGGCACGTCCATGTCGGTTTCGGTGAACGCAGGATCTGTAAAGTCGTGAGGGTCGACGTTGATGAAGAGCAGCTGTTCCTTCTCGAGCCGCTTCTTCATTCCCGATATCGCTGTGTTCCTGCAAAGGCGCGACAGTTCCCAGATCATGTCAGTCTGGCCGGCGACCTCGAACATCACCTCGGGCCGGCGCATCGTCTTGATGGTCCCCCGGGCGAGCGCTTCGTAGCCGAAGATCTCTTCAGTCTCGGTCACGACGATCGGGTGATAATCGATGTAGAGCCCGCCGGTGCGGAGCGTCTCGCGAAGATCGGCAGCCTTGCGCCCGAACTCGCGCTGCTCGATCGAGTTGGAAGAGCTCGCCGCATCACGCACCGCGCGATAGATCTGCCTCTCCAGCCTGATCTTCGGGTCGTAATGAATGTGCTGGTGTCCGACAAACGTGTCGAACAGCGACGCGATATCCTCGCCGTGTTCCTCCTCAATTCGCTTGGCGATGAACTCGTGAAGCCTCGCCGTGATCTCGGTAATCACATCCGCGCCTGGTACGGTTTCCTCGGCGCCCGGCACGTGAAACAGGACGAAGTCGTCGTCGTTGTTGTAGTTCACCATCACTTTTGCAGCGGCGAAGGGCGTTTCAGCGATGAAGTCGCGAATCGACTGAGCTGTCGTTTCGAGAACTTCGTCGAGCTTCTCCCAGCCGTAAATCTCTTCGATCTTGGTGTAGCGGTCGAAGTTGAAGTAAATGACGAGGAGTTCCTTTCGATCCTGAATCGCCTGCCTCATCGAATCGATCGACTGCGCGACAGTCGCCATCTTCGGCTGAGAGCCGCGGAACAGCCTTCTGTAGTTGGGCAATGTCAGGTCTTTTCGGCGAGCTGTGCAGCGTTGCGTTCGACGACCATCGCGAGGCGGGCGAGCTCGAACGGCTTCTCCACGAAATCGTCAGCGCCGGTCTCGATCGCCTGGCGCTTGTCGGTCCAGTCCTGCAGGGCGGTGACCATGATGACGCGGACATCGCGCCCATTCTCGCTCTCCTTCATTTCACGGCACACCTGCCATCCGTCGCGCCCGGGCATCATCACGTCGAGCAGGACGAGCGAAGGTTTCTCGCGCTCGAAGATTTCCATTGCCTCATCACCATTGTACGCGACATGGATCGGGTAGCCCTTCGCCTCCATATAATCGCGAATGATGTGAGCGTTGTCCTCGTTGTCGTCGACTACGAGGATCGAAGGAAGTGTCTGATCGGTCATCATTCTTACGTTGGCCTGCCACGCGTTGCGGGGCAAGGCATGTAAAGGAAGCTGAGGTTAGATCGCGGACCTAGGACTGTGCGGAACCAGGACTCACGGCAATCGACGATCGACGACTTAGTACGGACCGAGGATGAAACGCACATTGGAGCCGCCCGGCTTTCACGGTATTGGTCCTCGCTCCTCGATAAGTCGCAGATCGTCGATTGCTGTGAGTCCTGGTTCCGCACAGTCCTGAATCCGTAATCCATCCCGGTTGGCAGCATGAAACTGACAACTACGAAAGGAATGCGGGGAGACCCCGCATGAGGTCTCCCCGCTATTTCCGTACCGTGTACAGGCGTCAGGCCGCCGACGCCTTCTCAGTCACGATTCTCACCTTGTTCTCGACCACCTGAAGGAAGCCACCCTCGATGTCGAACCGCTTTTCGCCTGCGCCGCCGGCCAGCCTGAGCGAGCCCTTGCCGAGCAGGGTCATCATCGGCGCGTGATTCTCGAGTATGCCGACCTCGCCGTCGAACGCCGGCGCCACCACTGACGACACCTCTCCCTCAAACAGCACGCTCTCGGGAGAGATAACTGAAACGGTGAGCATCAGCCCTGCGCCATCTTGTTTGCGTTCGCGATGACGTCGTCGATTCCGCCGGCCATGAAGAAAGCCTGCTCCGGCAACGCATCGAACTCGCCGGCAACCAGTCGCTCGAACGACGAGATCGTGTCCTCGAGTTTCACGTACTTGCCCGGGATTCCCGTGAACTGCTCGGCCACCGCGAACGGCTGCGACATGAACCGCTGGATACGGCGGGCGCGCCCCACGACGAGCTTGTCTTCTTCCGAGAGCTCGTCCATGCCGAGGATCGCGATGATGTCCTGCAGCTCCTTGTAGCGCTGAAGAACTCGCTGAACTGACGTCGCCACATTGTAGTGACGCTCGCCGAGGAACTGGACGTCGAGAATTCTCGACGACGATGCAAGCGGATCGACGGCGGGATAGATGCCGAGCTCAGTGATCGCGCGGGAAAGAACGACTGTCGCGTCGAGGTGAGCGAACGCGGTCGCCGGCGCAGGATCAGTGATGTCGTCAGCAGGCACATAGATCGCCTGCACCGACGTGATCGATCCGGTCTTGGTCGAGGTGATGCGCTCCTGAAGATCGCCCATCTCCGTTGCCAGTGTCGGCTGGTAACCTACGGCGCTCGGCATGCGGCCGAGCAGCGCGGACACTTCCGAGCCTGCCTGGGTGAAGCGGACTATGTTGTCGATGAACACGAGCACGTCCTGGTTCTCGACGTCGCGGAAATATTCAGCGACTGTCAGACCCGAGAGACCGACGCGAAGGCGCGCTCCCGGCGGCTCGTTCATCTGGCCGTAGATGAGCGCAACCTTGTCGAGAATTCCTGCTTCCTTGAACTCGAGATAGAGATCGTTTCCTTCGCGGGTTCTCTCGCCGACGCCGCAGAACACCGACTTGCCGCCGTGTCCCTTGGCGACGTTGTTGATGAGCTCCTGAATGATGACCGTCTTGCCGACACCTGCACCACCGAACAATCCGATCTTACCACCCTTTACGAACGGAGCCACGAGATCGATGACCTTGATGCCGGTCTCGAACACCTCGGTCTTCGGCTCGAGGTTCGCAAAATCGGGCGCCTTACGGTGAATCGCCCAGCGCTCCACCTCGGGGCCGATCTCCGGACCGTTATCGACTGGCTCGCCGAGCACGTTGAGGATGCGGCCGAGTGCGGCGGCTCCGACGGGCACCTTGATCGGTGCGCCTGTGTCGACTGCTTCCATCCCGCGCACTACGCCGTCAGTCGCTGACATCGCAACAGCGCGAACCTGGTTGCGCCCGATGTGCTGCTGGACTTCAGACGTCACGCGAATGTCAGCACCGCCGTCAGACTTGGCGTTGATGGTGATCGCGTTGTAAAGCTCGGGCAGGTTTTCCGACTCGAACTCTACGTCGAGCACGGGTCCGATGACCTGGACGACTTTTCCGATGTTCTTCTCGGCCTTCACGGCGGTTGCCATTTATTAACCCTCGAGTGCCGCGGAGCCACCGACGATTTCGGCGATCTCCTGCGTGATCTGCGCCTGGCGGGCGCGGTTATATGTGCGGCGAAGCACGTTGAGAATGTCGCCGGCGTTGTCAGTTGCGTTCTTCATCGCCGTGCGGCGCGCGCTCTGCTCGCCGGCAACAGTTTCCACCAGCGCGCGATACATCGCGTTGCGCACGTATAACGGGAGCAGCTCGGTGAGGATTGCTTCCGCTGACGGATGAAGCAGATAATCGGGACGCGGACCCTTTGTCTCGGGCGGCGTTACCGGCAGAACTTTTTCCGATACCGGCGGCGTCGAGAGCGCGGAATTGTACTTCGCGAAAACAATGTAGACGGCGTCGATGGTTCCGCTGACGAACTGGTCGATCAGGTCGTTCATCAGCTCCGACGCGTTCTCCGCCGTCGGGCGATCAGTGATATCGATTCGCGTCGACGTGATCGGGCGGCCGATGTACTTGAAGTAGCCGATTCCCTTCTTGCCGACGATGTGAAGCTGTGTGTCTACTCCATCGCCATCGAGGCGGCGCAGAAGATTGCGGCCTTCCTTGATGAGATTGGAGTTGAAGCCGCCTGCAAGCCCGCGGTTGGAAGTGAGAAGTATCACTGCCGCGCGCGAAACCTTCGCCGGCTGTCTCAGGAGCGGAAAACGCTCAGCGAGATCCGGTGAATAGAGCCCCGCGATAACTTCGGCGAGACTCAGCGCATATGGGCGCGCCGACTGCACGCGGTCCGCTGCCCGCTTCATCTTCGATGTGGCGACCATCTCCATCGTACGCGTGATCTTACGCGTATTCTCGACGCTCTTGATTCGCCCCTTTAACTCACGACCCTTGGCCATCTGTGATTACGCAGCCTGGCCCGTGCCACGCGATTGATTGAATGCCTCGATCGCGCGCTTGAGGTCGGCCTCGATTTCCTTCGACATCGCCTTCTGGGTGCGGATCTCGTTGCCGACCTGCGGATACTGCGCGGTCGCGTACTCGAGAAATCCGGCTTCCCATGCCTTGATTTCGGCGACTGGCATCTGGTCGAGATAACCGTTCGATACCGCGTAGATGACCATAACCTGGCTCTCCACCGACATCGGGCGGTACTGCGGCTGCTTGAGCAGCTCGACCGTGCGTGCGCCGCGCTCGAGCTGGCGCTTGGTGGCCGCGTCGAGATCCGATGCGAAAGAGGAGAAGGCTTCGAGCTCGCGATACTGCGCGAGGTCGAGGCGAAGACGGCCGGCCACTGATTTCATCGCCTTGATCTGCGCTGCTCCACCGACTCGCGAAACAGAGATTCCAACGTTCACCGCGGGGCGGACGCCCGAGTAGAACAGGTCAGCCTCGAGGAATATCTGTCCGTCGGTAATCGAGATTACGTTCGTCGGGATGTAAGCCGATACGTCACCGGCCTGCGTCTCGATGATCGGAAGCGCGGTGAGCGATCCGCCCGGCTTGAGAATGTTGTCATCCACAACATCGTTGTCTTCACGCAGCTTGGCAGCGCGCTCGAGCAGGCGTGAGTGGAGATAGAAGACGTCTCCGGGGAATGCTTCACGCCCCGGCGGACGGCGAAGGACGAGCGAGAGCTGGCGGTAAGCGGCGGCCTGCTTGGTGAGGTCGTCGTACACGCAAAGCGTCGGCTTCCCTTCGTTGTACATGAAGTACTCCGCCATCGCGCAACCCGAGTACGGCGCGATGTACTGCATCGGTGCCGGATCCGACGCGCCCGCAACGACGACGATCGTGTAGTCCATTGCGCCGGCCTGGCGAAGCTTCTCGACGACTGATGCGACAGTCGAATTTTTCTGGCCGATCGCGACGTACACGCAGATGACGCCGGTGCCCTTCTGGTTGATGATCGTATCGACTGCAATTGCCGTCTTGCCGGTGCCGCGGTCGCCGATGATAAGCTCGCGCTGACCGCGGCCGATCGGAATCATCGAGTCGATAGCCTTGATGCCCGTCTGCAGCGGCTCTTTCACCGGCTGGCGAACGATGATTCCAGGCGCGGGCGACTCGACCTTGCGCGCGTGCTTCGCGTTGATGGCACCGGCTTCGTCGATCGGGCGGCCGAGTGGATCAACTACTCGTCCGATGAGCTCTGGTCCGACGGGAACTTCCAGCACACGCGACGTGCGGCGGACTTCATCGCCTTCCTTCAGGACGAGGTAGTCGCCGAGAATGACGGCGCCGATGTTGTCTTCTTCGAGGTTCAGCGCGAGCGCAGTGATCTTCTCACCGGTCTCTGATGCAGTGACTTCGAGCATCTCTCCGGACATTGCCTTGGAGAGACCATATATGCGTGCGATTCCGTCCTTTACTTCGAGGACGGTGCCGACTTCTTCAACGTCCAGGTCGCGCAGGTCAGCGGCTTCGATTTCGCGAAGCAGGATGTCCTTGATTTCGCCGGGTCGGAGAGAGGTTTCGGTGGCCATTTTTAAGGAAAGGGCTGGAAGCGGTTACAAAGGATCGGAGCGGTCCCGCGGATACTGTTGGGGACCGCTGTTCCGGAGCTTGTGAAAAATATCACAAGCTGATGCTGGATTCAACTACACAACTAAAAGGGGGGAGTGGCGTGAGAACTGCCGAGTGGGGTGAGGGATCGGGAGGTAGGCAGCAGGGATCCGGATGTTCAAGGCAGCCTATTTGGGGTAACGACGGAGAACGACGGGGCCTGCAGTTCTGCCTTTCCGCTCTTGCCCCAAAATGGAAAAGCCTGCAATCGGCGAGATGCCCTCACTCGAGAGAACACTGGACTTGACCCGTTTTGGTGGACACCTACATAACCCTTATGGGAGGTGTTCATGGGTGCGAGAAGACGACACTCGGCGCAGTTTAAGCTC
>JAYUWU010000035.1:0-2273 GCA_043753365.1 Gemmatimonadaceae bacterium
CGTCTTCGACGTGAAGGCATCCCAGGCGCTTCCCGAAGCGGTCGAGAAAGCTGGTGGAAAGCCCGTGATGTGGAAGACAGGCCATTCGCTGATCGAAGAGAAGATGCACGAGACACATGCTCCCGTCGGCGGAGAGATGTCTGGCCACATGTTCTTCTCCGAGGGCTTTTACGGCTTCGATGATGCCCTCTACGGAGCGGCGCGCCTGCTACAAATCGTCGCGCGCTCAGGCAAGACGGTGCGGCAGCTACTTGCCGACGTGCCGCGGTTCGTATCGACCCCGGAGATCCGGGTCGATTGCCCCGATGAGAAGAAATTCGAGATCGTGCGCGAAGCCCAGAAGTTTTTCTCGGCCAGGTACGACGTCATCACCGTCGATGGGGTGCGCGTGCTGTTCGGCGACGGCTGGGGTCTCATTCGCGCGTCCAACACCCAGCCCGTGCTCGTGATGCGGTTCGAGGCTCGCACCAGGGAGCAGCTCGAGCGAATTCAGTCCGAAATGCAGGGATGGATCCGCTCCAAAGGCGTACAGGTCTGATGTGATGCCGCGCCGGCGCCTCCTTCTCGGCGTCGTCATTGCCGCTACACTGCTGGTCGTCGGTCGCGCTCTCTCGGCCGCCTACGCGGACTACACGTGGTATGGCGCGTTGGGAGCTTCGGCGCTCTGGAGCGAGCGCTTCGCCGACATGCTCGTCATCTATGGCATTGGCTTCGGCGTCTCGTTCGCCGTTGCGCTGGCAAACCTGTCGACCGTCGCCCGAAGTATCGGGGCGCTTACCTTGCCGCGGCGGCTGGCGAACGTGGAGTTCGGCGAAGCCGTGCCGAGGCGATATCTCGACCGGTTCGCAATGGCTCTCTCTCTCGGGATTGCCGCCGCAGTTTTGCCTCTGCTCCCCCCGTGGACTTCGTTGGCGTTGCTGCGCCGGAGCGTCAGCTTCCAGGAGCGGGACCCATACTTTCACCACGACCTCGCGTTCTATACGTCGTGGCTCCCGTTTGAAAAGTCGTTGTATGTGTGGATGATGGTACTCGTCGTGACTGTTTCGCTGGTGACGGTCGGCCTTTATTCGCTCACGCCCGGGCTTCGCTGGGAGCGGCGCGGACTGCAAATGAGCGCTCTGGTTCGAAAGCACCTGAGCGTTCTGGCGACGGTGATCCTTTTCCTGACGGTGTGGAGTTACCGGCTCGCTTCCTATGACCTGCTGATTCAGACCGGCGGGGAGTCAGGGTCGTTTTCCTACATAGAGCATCAGTGGTTGCTTCCGGGCCTGCTGATTCTCTCGATCGTAACCGCTGCCGCCGCGGCGACAATGCTCGTCAGTGGCTGGACGGGGCAGCTGCGCACCAGCTTCATCGCGGTGACCGCTGTCGTAATCCTCTCGGTTGCAGTTCAGGAAGTCGTGCCGCTGATCGTCGAGCGGTTTACCCCCGCGGAAGCACTCGCCGCGAGCGAGAGGCCTTACGCCGCGATGCGGGCCGAGTTTACGCAGCGGGCATACGATATTCCGCTCGTCGCCCGTGAGTCCGCGCTCCGGACCGGTGTTCCGGGAACTGACAGCGCGATTGACATTGGAGATCCACAGCCTCCACTCGAGCAGGACTCGCTCGTCTATCCGGGCGCGACTGGTCTGCTCGTCATCCGCGAGCCCCAGCTTGATGTCGCGGGGCAGCGTCTCGGGCGAGGCCTTTCGCGACTCGCGTATGCGTGGGCGTATCAGTCGCTCGGTCTGCTCTCCGACTCGGTCGCTCACCAGTCGCGACTCGTCACGGTGCGCGATGTGCGAAGAAGGGTTGCGGCGCTGGCGCCCGTATTCTCGCAGGGCAACACGGCTCTCCCGCTCTTTCACGCCGACACTCTGTACTGGAAGCTCGAGCTCTATTCCGCCTCTTCGAATTATCCACTCAGTGAATCACGCTCCATCGCCGGAACCGACCGGAACTATTTCAGGCACGCCGCAACGGCGCTGGTCAACGGCAGGACGGCCCGGGTGAGCTTTGCTGCCGTTGCGCAGCCGGATCCAATCGCGCGCGCGTGGCTACTCGCTTTTCCACACGCCAGCGACTATCGCGCCTCTACGATCATCAGGCGCCTTACCGCCGCGCCGTGGAATGCCGCCGGTCCTGGCTCAGGCACGGAATCGAACGATTCGACGTTTCGCGCCGAGGTCACGAGACTCTACAATCTGATGCGGGCGTCGCTGGCGGGAGGAGATCTTTCAGCCTTCAGCGCTGCGTACGATTCCCTGGGCGCCCTCATCAGTCGGCCGCGGCAA
>JAYUWU010000036.1:0-5587 GCA_043753365.1 Gemmatimonadaceae bacterium
GGGGGGGGGTGTGGAGGGGGCGCGACCCCACACCTCTCTAGAACCGGAACTCACCACCGTTTCGCAGTCGCGGCGCGGTCTGAATCCGGAAGCGGGGCATCTCCCCCATGTTGAACCCCCCCGGTCCGCCGTCGAATATGTAGCCGAACCGCCCGCCGTCCTGGAGATCACGCGCGCTGCCGGCAGTTACCTGTACATCGCGGACACGGCCGCCTGACCAGACTCGCAGGTTCACACGGGTTCCGGGTGTCAGCTTCTGCAGCTCCCGGGTCAGCCTTCGTGACGCGAGTCCACTGGCGTAACTGTCACCAGCGTCCGCTGAGTTGAGCCGGAGGTCGACGCCGTTGATCGCAACGATGCGCTCACCCTCGACGATGCCAGCCGTCTCGGCAGGCCCCTTCGGTGTGACCCGGGCAATGAACACGCCGATAGTGTCGCGGAGGCTGCCAGTGGAACTCAACTGGATTCCAAGTGCCGCGCGTCTGGCAAGCACCGAATCGAATCTGGCGCCCACTAAAGTGCACTCAACGTCATTTCCGTCGATGGTGCATTGTCCCGGCGAGAATACGCGAAGTCCTCGTCTTTCCTTTGGTTCTGGCTCTTTCTTCTTCTCCTGAGCACCGGCGGCCGGCACGGTCGCCAGCAGCATAACGGATGCGAGTATCGAAAGTCTTACGCTCATGATGTTCTCCCTGATTGGCAGAGGTTCTTGTGCGTATGACAGCACTTTTACGCGAAGGGTTGCCGGTGCCGGAAGCACCCGGCCGCTGGCATATTTGACGTATGGCAACGACGGCAGACGGTAAGAGGGGCACGCACCACGAGCCCGACATCCACACTTTCGAGCATCACTGGCAGGACGAGGCCGATGCTGCTTTCCTGTATCGAATCCTTTCCGAAGCGGAGCCGGATGCTAGCAAGAAGGACATTTATGCCCGGCTCGCTGACGTAGAAGATCGGCACGTGGTTGTCTGGGGTGACCTGATGGCGAAACACGGTCATCCGCCCAAGTCATTCAAGCCAAGCGGGCGTGCACGTCTTCTTGCGCGGCTTGGGAATATTTTCGGACCCGGATTTCTCCTGCCCATGCTCCTTCGCGAGGAAGGACGCGAGGTCAAGGCGTATCTGGACATGCACCGCGCGACGCCGACCGGTGCGCCTGGTGGTGGTGAGGCCCTGACGCTCGCAAAGGAATCCGCCGAACATGCCACCACCCTCGCCGGCATTGCAGGGAAGAGTGGTGAGCCATGGCACCGCACCGAGTCTGGCGGTTTTCTTCGCAATGTCGTTTACGGATTCAACGACGGACTGACCGCGAACTTCGGCCTCGTTGCCGGAGTGCTCGGCGCCGCCACCACCGGCAGTCACCAGATCATCATCGTCGCCGGTGTTGCCGGACTTATTGCCGACGCCCTCTCAATGGGTTCGAGCGGATATCTCGCTGCCAAGAGTGAGCGGGAAGTTTACGACTACGAGATCGCGATGGAGAAGGACGAGATTGCGCTGATGCCCGAGATCGAGCGGGACGAGCTCGCGCTGATCTACGAGGCCAAGGGGATGGACCAGCCATCGGCGCATGCCCTTGCAACGCAAGTCATGGCAGATCCTGCACGTATGCTCCAGGAGCAGGTGCAGGAGGAGCTGAAGATCGGAGAGCAGACGATTTCCCCCTTCCGGGAGGGTTGGGTGACGGGGTTGGCGACTGCGTTCGGTGCGATCATCCCGGTTTTCCCCTTCTTTGTTACCGAAGGTAGCACAGCAGTGCTACTTTCGTTCTCGGCCTCAATGCTGTCCCACTTCCTCGTTGGTGCGGCCCGCTCGGTTTTCACGGGGCGCAGCATTTTCCGCTCCGGATTCGACATGTTCGTGGTCGGACTTGGGGTCGCAGTCGTCGGATACTTCGTGGGGGATTGGATCGGAAAACTGTTATAACCGACTGGAACAAACGCCGGAGGCTTCGCCTGCTGTTGCCGTCCGTCTACCCGACCAGGTTGAGTAGCCTGGCCGGTACGAAGATGACCTTCTTCAGCTCGCCACCGCTCAGGAACTTCGACAATGAACCGTCAGCCATCACGGCCGCGACCGCCTCTTCCTGCGAGATGTCCCGCCCGACGTTGAGCTTTCCACGGGTCTTGCCGTTGATCTGAATCACGAGGTCGATCTTCTCGTCAGCGGCAAGCGCTGCATCGAACGACGGCCAGCCGGCGTCGAATATAGTCCCGGTATGCCCCAGCTTTTCCCACAGCTCCTCAGCAATGTGCGGAGCGAACGGCGATACGAGCTGCACGAGCGGCTCGACCTCGGCCCGCGAAGGAGTACGTTCCCCGCGCCGAAGCGTGTTCATGTACTCCATCATCGCCGCGATTGCCGTGTTGTAGCTGAGCTTCGGAATGTCCTCCCCAACTTTCTTGATCGTCTGGTGCAGCTTGCGCATCACGTCCTGATCGGGCGCCGGCTTCCCGCCGGACTCGCACGCCACGGTCACGGACGCCCAGAGACGATCGAGAAACCGCTTCACGCCGGAAATGCTCGCGTCCCGGAAATCCCCGCCCTCCTCGAAGGGGCCGAGGAACATGAGGTAGGAGCGGAACGCGTCGGCGCCCCATTTCTCTATGTACTGGTCAGGGATTACGACATTGCCACGGCTCTTCGACATCTTCGCGCCGTTCCTGATGATCAGGCCATGCGCGCGGAATCGCGTGAACGGTTCCTCGAACTGAAGGAACCCCATGTCGTGCAGCACCATCGTAATGAACCGAGAATACAGCAGGTGCAGAACGGCGTGCTCGTTGCCGCCGATGTAGCTGTCCACCGGCAGCCACTTCTGCGTGATGGTCGCATCGAACGCAACTTCGTCGATACCCACGGTCGGGTATCGCAGGAAATACCAGGCGCTGTCGAGGAACGTGTCGGACACATCGGTCTCGCGGCGAGCGGTCTTCGCACACTGCGGGCACGACACGCGGTACCAGTCTTCGTGGCGAGCAAGTGGGGAAATTCCCGAGTCATCGGGCTTGAAGTCCTCGACGTACGGGAGCACGACCGGCAGATCCTTTTCGGGAACGGGAACGGCGCCGCAGTCATCGCAATAGATGATCGGTATCGGGGGACCCCAGTAACGCTGCCGCGAGATGCACCAGTCGTGCAGGCGGTAATTCACCACGGACTTCCCTGCACCCTTTTCGCCGAGCATTGCGATTATCTCGCGCTTTGCTGTGGCGACAGTCATTCCGTCGAAGCGCCCGGAATTGACGATGATGCCGCGCTCATTTTCCGTGAAGGCCTCCGCCAGTGGCGTGGAGGGCTCCTCCCCCTCGCCGCACACGACACGCACTACCGGCAGCCCGAACACTCCCGCAAACTCGAAGTCGCGTTCGTCATGGCCAGGCACAGCCATGATCGCGCCGGTACCGTACTCCATCAGCACATAGTCGGAGATCCAGATCGGTATCTCCTTCCCGGTCGCCGGGTTGATCGCATGCGCACCGGTGAAGACGCCAGTTTTTTCGGTGCTCGACTTCCGGGTAACCAGGTCCTGCTTCGCACTGCGTGCGATGTACTGGTCTACGGCACTCCGATGCACACCACCAGTGACAGACGCAACCATCGGGTGCTCGGGAGCGAGCACGAGATAAGTCGCGCCGAACACGGTGTCGGGCCTTGTGGTGAAAACCCGAATCGACTGCTCTTCACCGTCACGCTTCACGACGAATGAGATCTCCGCACCTTCGGAACGCCCGATCCAGTTCCGCTGCGCAGTCTTCGTCGTCTCTGACCAGTCGAGCGTATCGAGATTCGACAGCAGCCGCTGGGCGTATTCGCTGATCCTGAAGAACCACTGGCTCAGGAACCGCTGCTCGACCGGGGTATCGCAGCGCTCGCAAGCTCCGCCGATTACCTGCTCATTGGCGAGAACTGTCTTGCAGCTCGGGCACCAGTTGACCGCCGCTTCCTTCTTGTAGGCGAGCCCCTGCTTCAGCAGCTGCAGGAAAACCCACTGGGTCCACTTGTAGTAATCGACGTCGGTGGTGGAAAGCGAATGGCTCCAGTCGACCATGAGTCCGGCCCGCTCGAGCTGGCGCCTGAAGTTCGCAATGTTCTGCGGGATCAGGTCCTTCGGGTGCTTCCCGACCTTGAGCGCGTAGTTCTCGGAGTGAATGCCGAACGCGTCGTATCCCAGTGGCTCGAAGACGTTGTGCCCCTGAAGCCTCTGGAATCGTCCATATATGTCGTTCCCAACGAACGCGAAGAGGTTGCCAACGTGCAGCCCCTCCGCCGAGGGATACGGGAACATCATCAGGGCATAAAAGGGGTCGGGGGCATTGGCGACATCCGTGACGTTGGTCTCACGCTTACGCCAGTACTCCTGCCACCTGGTCTCAACCGCAATCGGATCGTAGGAAGGCGGCTCGGGATTCACTGCGTTGTCCATGGTTACAAAGTAGCGTCACAGTTTCCCACTTTCATCCTGCCATGCCACAGCAGCTATCGCCGATGGGCTCGACGTACCAGCCGGACGCCTACCAGGCGGACCAGGGATCGCGCACGTTCACCCCGTCGTGGGACGGGATACCCGCCATCGAGCTGAAAACCGCCGGAGTCGTCAACTCGGCCGTGACCCTGCTTCAGCGTAACGCCGCGCTCGCGGTGATCTTCTCGATTTCGGTGGCACACGTCGGCGTAGGCTGGATGGCTTACCGGCTCTTCTACCTGCTGTCCCCCGACGTCCAGAGCGCCTTCATCGCCTCAGCCGACGTTCGGTGGACAATCCTCATCGGGCTCGTCTGGGTCGTTGGCCTGGTGCTGCTCACCTCGATGTTCGTCATGCGGCTGGTCCGAGCCCATGTCACGGCGCCAATTGCCGCGCTCGCAGAAGTGTCGGAATCAGTGGCAAGTGGTGATCTCGCGATGGCATTCGTTCCGTCTGCATCGCATTCGGAACTGGGCCGGCTCGGACGCTCGACCGCTTCGATCATCGCAGGTCTCAGAAAGCTTGCTACAACAATGCGGACGTCCTCGCGAGAGACGGCGGACCTGTCACAGCAGATAACCGCATCGTCAGAGAATATGGCGGCAGCAGCGCAACAGACAGCCGCCACTTCAAGTGCACTAAGCCAGGAATCCAAAGAAATGTCTCAGACGATCCACGAGATTGCGGCCGACGCCGCGCAGCTCGTTGGGATCTCAGGCTCTCTTCGCGGACGTGCCCAGGAAGGACTTCGGCGCGAGCGGCGCCTGAGAAGCCTGGCCCAGGAAAATCGCGCGCGGCTCGACGAAAGCTCACGCGCCCTCGAAATGCTGACCTACGACGCCAGCGCCAGCGCCGAGTCAATCGACGCACTCGCAACCGCAGTTGATGAGATCAGGGCGTTCCTTACCCTCGTCCAGAAAATCTCACGGCAGTCAAAGCTTCTCGCCCTGAACGCGGCGATGGAAGCGGCTCGAGCCGGGGAGCAGGGCGAAGGTTTCGCGGTCGTCGCCGACGAGGTGCGCCGCCTCGCCGCCGATTCAGCCGAAGCGGCCGAGCGTACTGACTTGCTCGCGCGAGCGATGGCTGAGCGTGTTGGAAGATCGAAGGAGTCCGCCG
>JAYUWU010000037.1:0-2265 GCA_043753365.1 Gemmatimonadaceae bacterium
GATGCATCCCACGGCATATCCGGATATCCGCCGAAAACCGGAATCACCTCCGCTGCCGGTACGACCGTGTTGTCCCAGCCCGTGACGGTGTAGAGCGGCACATCGAATCCGCTCTTCAATGCCAGCCGTTTCAACTCGAGGATGTGATCCTCGCCACGCGCGGGTCCGCGCTGATTGTATTCGTTCTCGAGCTGAATGCCGATGATCGGACCGCCCTCTTTCCATAGCAAGCCGCGAAGCTGCTGCGCGATCGCCTCGTACCAACGCTCGACATGCGCGAGGTACTTGGGATCGTTGCTGCGCAGATGGCTGCCGCTCTGTTGCACCAGCCAATCGGGGAAGCCGCCATTGCGTACTTCCGCGTGCGACCACGGACCGATGCGAGGATACGCGTAAAGGCCGTGTTTCGCCGCGAGCTCGACGAAGCGCCGGAGATTGCGCTGCCCCGACCAGTCGAAGGTTCCCCGCTCTTCCTCATGATGGATCCAGATAACGTAACTCGCGACGATATCCACGCCGCCCGCCTTCATCTTCAACAGCTCACCTTCCCACTGATCTTCCGGATAGCGCGAGTAATGGAATTCGCCCATGATCGGAAGCCACGGCTTGCCGTCACGTGTGAGGTAGCGGCTGTTCGCACCAATCGTGTGGCCGTCCGGCGACGTGTTGCTCCCGAGCTTCAGGAATCCGGTTTCTGGTGCGGCCGGAAATACGGTGGCATCGATGGTGATCTGGCTCCACGCGTGTGGGCTTGTCGCCAGCAATAGCGTTGCGGTGATGACGACTGACTTTTTGGAGATCATTGGATACATCCATGGGAGATATTGGGGATGTTGGGGATACCCACTCGTCCTATCCGGCTCAACCGTCCCGGCGGGCTATTCGTTTGGCCCGCGGCGTTGGTTATCGTGGGCGCATGGATTCCGATAGACTCATGGCCCGGATCATCGCATGCATCATTCGTGTGCATCAGGCGCTTGGTCCTGGATTTCTCGAGTACATCTACCGAAGAGCCTTGCTGATCGAGCTTCGTCGCGAAAACCTCGCCGCAGAAGTCGAAAGAGAATTCGTCATCTATTACGAAGGCCATCACGTCGGCACGCACCGGATCGACATTCTCGTCGAGGGGCAAGTCATCGTGGAACTCAAGACCGTTGAGGCGCTGGGCAAGGCACAATACGCTCAAGTACGATCCTATCTCAAAGCAACGAATCTCGATCTCGCCCTCCTCGTCAATTTTGCGACGCCGCGCGCCGACTTCCGCCGCGTCCGCACCCGCACTCGAATTATTGATTAGCCGACGCACATCCCCATATCTCCCCCCATCCCCAATATCTCCCAAAAAATGCTCGCCTAGAAGCGGAGTACTACGGACTCAACTTCCACCCCAAACTCACCGGGCCGCACAACATCGCCCCCGGAATGCCGCAACGAGAGCTGCAACCGTTCGACTTCGGCGATTCGCACTCCATCTCCATTGCCGCCGCGTCCTTGCGCTGCGTCCAGCCAATAACTCCACTGCCCCGGAAAGCCCTGGGGAAGCTTGACCGAGCGTGCGAGCTTCAGGTCTGTCAACGCAATAGTCCGTTCGATCCATTCAGGACCAACGGTGACCGGAGCACTCCAGCTCGTGCCGTCCCGTTCGACGAGCGTTACATGCACGATCGTCTGCGCGCCGATGCCTCGCAGACGAAGTTTTAACGCCTTTGCAGAGGTGATGGACTCACCGCGCGCCGCGATTCGATCCTTGATGACGAGCGACGCGGTGTAATCAGGCGGTGCATACTCGCCCATGACCGGCAGCTCGAGATGGAAAGCGGGCTCGCCTGTGACAACGGATGGCACGACGCGGAAGATACCCTGGCGGCCGGCATCGCCGATGCGCGTGAACGACATGTTCGTGACATCCGCGGCAGGCTTGAAGAGATGAAGCGGCGTTTCAGGACGAACCACCGTCGTCTGCCAGAATGTGCGTGCGGAAAAGTCCCAGTCCCATGGGCGACGCCGGATGCCTTCGGGGAAGGTCGTCGAAGAAGTGCCGTGCGCAACACTGATCGCATACTGATGCGGCCCCTCCTTCAGGGAATCCGCGGCGATGCGCGCGCGATAGTCGTATCCGCCGGCCTTTTCCATCGGGTAGCGGCTGAACCATGCGCGGCCGAGCGGGCGGATGAACAACGTCACCGAATCCGGCGCGACATCGGATGCAACGCGCACATTGAAATCCATGGGCTGACCCATCACGTACTCAGGCGCAGCATCCAC
>JAYUWU010000038.1:0-2257 GCA_043753365.1 Gemmatimonadaceae bacterium
CGGGTGAGCTGAAAGAAAGGACTCGATTCCTGCCGGTCGTACTCGCCGATCACTACCTGTCGTTCCCGCTCGAGCTCATCCTGCCGGAAGAGAGGGGCACGAAGCGCGGATGCCAGAAACTGGATGCCCGCTCGCAGGCTGTCGGCGGATACAGTCAGATAATAATTGACGCGCTCCTCACCCGTAGTGCCATTGAACACGGCTCCGAGATCACCCGCACGCCCTACAAATGCCTCAGGCTGTGGATAGGTTGCATTGGCCCGAAAGAACATGTGCTCGTACATGTGCGCGAGCCCGGCATACTCCGGCGTCTGCGTGAACGCCCCATTCTTTACATTCACCTCGATGGTCGCGAGCGGTACTCCATGATTCTCGACCACAATCACTTCGAGCCCGTTGGCAAGAACCTTCCGCTTGATGATCTTTTCGAGCTCCGCACGCTGCGCGGTGATCGTGCCAGGGAGCAGGAAAGATCCAAGGACGATCATCCACGCAGCGATCCGCACTCCACGACGATTTCTTCTGAGTATATGGGACAACAAAGGCCTCGATGATTGACCAGTACGCAAAACTAGTCGCTCGGCTGAACCAGTCACAGATCAGTCGCGATGAGCGGCTTGCTCCATACACCACATTCCGCATTGGCGGTCCGGCAGACATCCTCTACGCCGCGCTTACTGCGGACGATCTCGCAAACGCCGTACTCGCTGCGCGGGAGTTGGACGTTCCCTGGTTCGTGCTCGGCCTTGGCGCAAACATTCTGGTAGGAGACAAAGGCTTTCGCGGACTTGTGATCAGGAACACCGCTTCACATTTGCAGTTTTTCGACGACGGCCGGCTGTGGGTCGAAAGCGGAACGGTAGTCGGCGATCTCATTCCGCAGGCCGTCGAACGCGGATGGTCCGGTCTCGAACACTACGTTGGAATCCCCAGCACCGTCGGCGGCGCCGTCTGGCAGAACCTGCATTTTCTGGAACCCGAGCCGGAGCGCAAGCGGACCATGTTCATCGCCGACGTATTTCAGTCATGCGATATGCTCACCCAAGAGGGCCAGCGAATAACAGTCGATAAGGACTACATGGAGTTCGGCTATGACACCAGCATCCTTCATCGGCGGCGCGACGTCGCCCTCGCGGTGACATTCCAGCTCGAGCGTGGCGACACCGCGGCGATGCATCGCATCATGCAGGAGAACCTGAGTTGGCGCGGCGCTCGGCACCCCTGGCTCCAGTTTCATCCGAGCGCAGGCTCGATATTCAAGAAAATTGATGGCATGGGAGCGGGACGACTCGTGGATCAGTGCGGCCTCAAGGGCCACCGGCACGGTGATGCCCAGATCTCACATATTCACGCCAACATCATGGTGAATCTTGGGCATGCCACGGCCACCGATGTGCGAGGGCTCATTGCCATCGCGCAGACGGCGGTTCAGGAAAAATTCAACGTCCACCTCGAGCCGGAAATTGGGTTTATCGGAGAGTTTGCCGAGCTACGATGACCTCGTCCCGGCGGCGTCCCCAAAGGGCTAACAAGCGATTGCGGGAGGCTCCTCGCGCAAACAGGGGCTGAGCCGCGCGGCGCGCTGCGGCACAATTCTTCTCGTCATCACCAGCGCTTGGCGCCCAGTCCACTCTCCGCCGACTGCGTCGCCGAGGTCCAGTCGTCGATCGCCTCATCGAGTTTCTTTTTCAACACTTCGAGATCCCGGCCGAGGTTAACTGCCCTTCTCTTGCCGTCCACCGTCGTGTAAAGCTCCGGATCTGCAAGAGTCGACGTTATGCCAGCGATGCGCCCTTCCAATGAAGTCACCTTCTGCTCGGCTTCCTCGGCCTTGCGCCGGGCGTTCCGGGTGACATCGCGATCCTTGCCCCTGTCGCTCTCCTTGCGCTTGGTCTTCTGCTTCTCATGCACCCGCCGCAACGACTCCTCCTCGGCGGCATTGACCGCGGCGGCATGAGCCCGCTCCCTGCTCGCGATCTCCCACTCGCCGAACGTTCCCGCGAAGTCGGTGATGTGCTTCTCATGTAACACCCACACCCTGTCGACCAGCGTCCGAAGCAGCTCCCGGTCGTGACTCACAAGAATCACAGTACCATCATACTCCTCGAGCGCATCCTCAAGCGCTTCGATCGATTCGACATCGAGGTGATTGGTCGGCTCGTCGAAAACCAGAAGGTTGGCCTGCTCGAGCATCATCAGGGCCAGTGCAACTCTTGCCCGTTCACCACCCGACAGCGATCCGGCCCGGCGGAGCACC
>JAYUWU010000039.1:0-15725 GCA_043753365.1 Gemmatimonadaceae bacterium
CGCGCATCACGCTCGTATTCCTCCTGGCCCGCCGCGGTGAGTATGATGCACGGCAGGTCCTTCCACTTTTCGCTCGATCTTATGCGGTCCAGAACGTCAAGGCCGCTGAGCCTGGGCATCATCAGGTCGAGTACCACGAGGTCTATCATTTCCTCCTGCTCGAGAACGTCGAGAGCCTCCTGACCGTCGAAGGCGAGCGTAACCCGGAATGGGCCCTGCTCCATCTTGATCTTGATGATCCTGCCAATGTGTGCTTCGTCGTCGGCGACGAGGATGTGCTTCTCTTGCGTCTGCATCATGACCCTAGAAAAGTCGCGCTATTGATTCGCGGTGTCTCCGCACCTCGTACAGCAGGCTGCCGAGGTCCGCGGAAGGAGTCGTAAGGACGCAGAGGAGCGCGTCGTCGCCGACTGATGATACGATGGCGAACCCGTTCTCCTGCTCGATGAGCGCAATCCGCATCGGGCCCTTTCCGGTGGTCACGCCAATCTCATCGGCTGAGGCAACGATTCCGGGTACCCGCGCTGCCAAACCTTCAGCATCGAGATCTATGGTAGCCTGGCTGTCGATGAGAAGCCCATCGCGGCCGAGCACTACGACTGCCTCGATGCCGGGCCGTCGTCTTATGGCGACGGTAAGGTCGCGAATGGTCGGCATCAGGCTCCCGTGAAAAGTGTTGCGAATCTGGACATCGCTGGAAATCTAGTCAAGCGTATTCGCTTGAACTGCCACGAGTTACAAGGTATTATCGAAACCGGGACGGCACTGTCGTCCCACATCCTTCAATGCAGGTTATGACCTCTCGTAAACTCGCGCTGGCGCTGGTCGCCAGCGCCTCCATTCTCACCGCCTGCGACGATCCGAATTTACTCGAGGCGCAGCTCCCGACAGTGGAGGACGTTTATGACGTCTTTGCGTTGACCGGGACCCCTGCCGCATATCCGAGCGGGATCAATACCTACGTCCGGTCGACCGTCAGAGTGGACGGCAACGCCAATTTCGACGTCGCGTTCGACCTCGATGGGCAGGGCAAGGTGATCATCTATCCTGTCCAGAAAGTGGTGACGCTGATCAACTCGCCTCGTCGCGTCGGCCTGCGCAAGGTACCGGGAGCGTTTGACGATCTCGACATCGCCCCCTCAGGTGTCTATGCGGACTCGGCCCTGGTGGTATCCCCGGGGGAAGTCGTCGTTGCCCAGGCGATCCGCAACGGTGCCGGCGATGCGTGCCAGTTCAATATCTCACCCTACATCTACACGAAGCTCGTGGTCGACTCGATTGCGACGGAAAGCCGCGCGATGAGGGTTGCCGCGGTGCTCAACCCTAACTGCGGTTTCAGGTCTTTCGAGTCCGGCATCCCTTCGCGCTGACATATGCACGACCTGCGCATGGTCCGGGAGCATGTCGAAGAGCTTCGTGACGGCATGCGCCGGCGAGGGAAGCTGGACGTGCTCGCGCCATACATCGATCGGGCACAGCTCGCCGACGTCGATCGCAGGGCCCTGATTCAAGCTGTCGAGGAGCGAAAAGCCTCCCGAAACGCGATCACCCAGGAAGTGGCCAGGCGGAAGCGGGCGCGTGAAGACGCCGACGACCTGCTCGTTCAATCCCGCGCTCTCGGTGAGGAGATTGCCAGACTCGAGGGTGAACTGGGCGAGCTGGAATCCGAGCTCGAGCTCGCGTTGCTGGAAATCCCGAACGTGACGCTTGGGGACGTGCCCGAAGGCGGCGAAGAAAATAATCGGCACATCAGGTCATGGGGCACGCCGCGCGATGGTGCCGACGTCAAGCCTCACTGGGAAGTCGGTGTCAGCCTCGGGCTGATTGATTTCGAGCGCGGGGCGAAGATCAGCGGCTCAGGCTTCATCGTGTTTCGAGGTGCTGGCGCGCGGCTGGTGCGGGCGCTCATGAATTTCATGCTCGACCTTCACACGACCCAGCATCACTACGAGGAAGTGTGGGTGCCGATCCTCGCCAATCGCGCCTCGATGACTGGCACGACGCAGTTACCGAAGTTCGAGGATGACATGTACGGCATTGCGGGCGAGTCGCTGTTCCTGATCCCTACTGCCGAAGTACCGCTTACCAACCTGCATGCAGGCGAGTTGCTCGCGGAATCGGAACTTCCGAAGGCAATGACCGCGTACACTCCCTGTTTCAGGAAAGAAGCGGGTGCGCATGGCAAAGATACTCGCGGCCTCATCAGAGTCCATGAATTCGACAAGGTCGAGCTCGTCAGGTATTCACTCCCTGAAACCTCGCTCGATGAGCTGGAAGTCCTCACGCTTCAGGCGGAGAAAGTCCTGCAGCTGCTCGGGCTTCCGTACCGTGTGACGTTGCTGGCCGCGGGAGATACGGGGTTTGGGAGCGCCAAGACCTACGACCTGGAAGTATACGCGCCGGGCGCGAGGGCGTGGCTCGAGGTCTCTTCCTGCAGCTGCTTCACAGACTTTCAGGCGAGGCGCGCGAACATTCGCTACCGCCCGGCCGAGGGTGGCAAGCCGCGCTTCGTGCACACACTGAATGGATCGGGCGTTGCATTCCCCCGGGTAATTGCAGCGATCCTGGAGCACTACCAGAATGCGGACGGCACAGTCGAAGTGCCCGAAGTACTGCGTCCGTATCTGGGCACTGACCAGCTGGGCTGATCGGTGCGCCGGCTCGCACCGGTTACACTCGCATCAGTATGCGTGGCGGCGCTGCTCGTCTGGTATGTCGTGTACACGCAGGGCATTGTTCGTGAGCTGAGACGCGAGGCGTCGCGCGTGGGCCTGATGCACGCGCGAGTCTACGACGGGCTCAACGACCCGAGCGCCGACGCAGCGAATACGGCATTGCTCGATCTCTCGCGTCACATTCGCGAATCGGGCGTCCCGCTAGTGATCACAGACGAAACCGGGCGGCCGACGGACACGGCGAACCTGCCGCGTGAGTTTCCTCTAGATTCGCCTGAGATGCGCGAGTTCATCCGCGCGCTCGATCGGCAGAACAGGCCAATTGCAGAGGGTGACGCCGGCACCGTCCACTTCGGTAATACTTCGCTGGTGCGGGGGCTCAGGATCATACCGTTGCTGCAGTCCCTGCTCATCGGAATGTTTCTCCTCGCAGGGGCCTACGCATTGAGAACCCGGGGGCGCGCAGACAGGGAGCAGATCTGGGCCGGCATGGCGCGCGAATCCGCTCACCAGCTTGGCACGCCTATCTCGAGCATGAACGGCTGGATCGAGCTGCTGAGAGAGGCTGGCGGCGACGAAATGACCGAAAGTGCACTCACTCACATGGATGGCGACCTCGAGAGGCTGAAGCGCGTCGCGAACAGGTTCGAGAGAATAGGGCGTCCGCCCCGAAAGGAGCGAGTGGATCTTGGCGAGCTGGTCGAGCGGGTCGGAACCTATTTCCGCGCTCGCGTGCCGACTCTCGCCCAGCGGGTGACGATTGTCTGCAAAAAGGAAGGCGAGAATCTCACTGTCAGCGGCGACTCAGTGTTGCTCGAGTGGGCGATAGAGTCGCTGACGAAGAATGCAATCGACGCGCTTGCCGGTCGCGATGGGCAAGTAGCGATGTCGGCGACGGCGTTGCCGGAGGGCCGGGTCCGCGTCCGTGTCAGCGATGACGGGCCGGGTGTCCCGCGCGAGCTGGGCAAGCGGATCTTCGAGCCGGGTTTCAGCACAAAAGCGCATGGGTGGGGCATCGGACTTCCGCTCGCCCGCAGGATCGTCAGGGACACTCATGGCGGGGAATTGCTCCTCACACCCTCTGAACGTGGAGCGACGTTCGATATTATCTTGAGTTGATGATTGAAACGATGGATTCCACCGGATCTTCCGCCTCTTCCGGTGACGCCGAGCAGCTTGCCCGGCTCAACCCCGCACAGCGCGAAGCAGTACTGCACTACGAAGGCCCGCTTCTGATCATTGCTGGGGCCGGCTCAGGAAAGACACGTGTGTTGACGACGCGCATTGCGCGCCTCGTGCAGCATCACGGCGTGGATCCTTCGCGCATCCTCGCGGTCACGTTCACCAACAAGGCAGCAGGCGAGATGCGCCAGCGCATCGGGAAGCTGGTGAAAACGGAGCTGAAAGGGATGTGGTGCGGAACGTTTCACGCAATCGGAGCGCGTATGCTTCGCAGCAGCGCGCAGTTCGTCGGCCGCACACCGAATTTCACGATTTACGATGAAGATGATTCGCTCGGCGCGATCAAACGCGTGATGGATCGCGTCGGTGTCTCACCGAAGCAGTGGACACCCAAATCGATATCAGCCGTCATCTCTGACGCGAAGAACGCGCTCGTCACGCCGGCCGAATTTCAGCAGGTTGCGCTCGATCCTTTGTCCCGCGCTGCTTCCGCCGTGTACGCGGAGCTCGAGCCCGCACTTCGGTCCGCGAATGCAGTCACCTTCGACGATCTCCTGACCCTGCCTGTCCAGGTACTCCAGCAGAATGAGCCCGTGCTCGAGCGGTACCGCTCGAAGTTTCAGTTCATCCTTGTCGACGAATACCAGGACACCAATCGGGCACAGTTTCAGTTCATCAAGCTGCTGGGATCGGGTCACGGAAACGTTGCAGTCGTAGGTGATGACGATCAGTCGATCTATGGATGGCGTGGCGCCGACATCAGGAACATCCTCGATTTCGAGAAGGAGTTTGCAAACGCGCGAGTTGTGAAGCTCGAGGAGAACTACCGCTCGACGCCTTCGATTCTCGAGGTCGCAAACGTCGCGATCAGCGCGAACGAAGGGCGTCGTGGCAAGACTCTTCGTGCGACCAAACCCGGCGGCGAGCAGGTCACGCTGTATTCGACGCTCGACGAGCGTGATGAAGGCGACATGGTCATCGACGAGATTCGCTCGCGACAGGCAATGGAACAACGCGAGCTCCGCGAGTTTGCCATCCTCTACCGCACCAACGCGCAAAGCCGGCCGCTAGAGGATGCGCTGCGCAAGGCGACCATCCCATACCGTCTCGTCGGCGGAGTCCGGTTTTACGATCGCAAGGAAATCCGGGATCTGATGAGTTATCTCAAACTCATCGCGAATCCATCTGACAATGAGGCATTTCGCCGGGCAGTCTCGGTTCCGAGGCGAAAACTCGGTGACACGACCATCGAGGCGCTTGCTGGGATCGCGCGACAAGCTGGTGTCCCGATGCTGGAGGCCGCCTCGCGCCCAGATCTCCTGAGCGGGCTCAGGGGCGCTGCCCAGGCAGGGCTTGGCGAGTTTGCGACGCTGATCGCTGGCCTCAGCCGCCTTGCTGTGGAATCGAGCGTGGACGAGCTGCTTCGCGAGCTCGTCGATGCGATTCGCTACGGCGACTTCCTGCAAGCCGACTCGCCGGAGACGGCACGTGATCGTGCCGAGAACGTCGCCGCCCTGATCGACGGTGCAACGGAAACAGTCATCGATGACGGGGGCGAAGTCGGGCTCACGCCGCTCGATCACTTCCTCCAGCGCGCGATGCTCATCGCGCAGGTCGACGCCCTCGATCCCAACGCTGACGCCGTGAGCCTGATGACACTTCACAACGCGAAAGGCCTGGAATACCCTGTCGTGTTCGTGACGGGGCTCGAGGATGGGCTTTTCCCAACGCTCAACTCGATGGAAGATCCGGAGAAGCTCGAGGAGGAACGCCGGCTGTTCTACGTCGGAATCACGCGGGCCGAGCGAAAGCTGTACATGTCCTTCGCGGAAAGCCGGCGAAGAAACGGGCAGGTGATGCAGTCACTGCGATCACGCTTCCTGTCGGACATCCCGCAAGGGATGCTCGACGAGCGAAAGACAATCAAGGTTCGTGCGAGCGGCAGGATGATGTTCTCGCGCGACAGTCTCTCGCGCGATACCGGCCGTGAGTCGATGTTCGGGCAGACTGCGTGGCGGGGTGGGCCGACCCGGCGTTCGCACGAAGTGCCGGCATGGCGCGGCGGAAAGCCGGTGGTTGAAGAGTCGTCACCTTCATATTCGAGAGGCGAGCGCATTCATCACAAGCTGTTCGGCTCCGGCCGCATCGAGGAAGTCTCTGGTACCGGCCGCGATGTGAAGGCAGTCATCGAATTCGACGACACCAACGTCGGACGCAAAACTATCAAGCTCGCTTACACCACTCTCGAGAAAGGTCAGCCCTGATGGCAGTAACGCACGATGATGTGCGGCATGTCGCCGAGCTTGCCCGGCTCGCTGTCGACGCCGAGCGCCTCGACCACCTCGTTGTCGAGCTCAACGGAATACTCGGTCACATGGACGAGCTCGCGAAGGTGAATACCGCCGACATCGAAAAGCACGTAGCGAAGCCGGTCGACAGCACTCCGCTCCGATCAGATTCGAGCGGACCGCTCGAGCTCGCGCTGCCCCGCGAGTCGTTTGCGCCGTCGATGCGCGAAGGCCTGTTCATCGTGCCGAGACTGGCTTCGCACGAAGACGGCGGCGAAAGAACGCCATGAAAACGACAGACTTCACGTCTCTCACAGCCACTGCAATCGCAGCGCGGGTTGGCTCAGGCGGGATCTCGCCGACCGATGTGGTGAAGGCAAGCTTCGCGCGAGCCACTGAGGTTCGTGCGGGGAGCGAATCACTCAACGCCATTCTGTGGAGCGACGAAAAACTTTCCGTCCGCGACGCCGATTCACTGGCTGAGGGGATCACCAAGGCGGGGAAGGGCGGTGCGCTCGCGGGAGTTCCTGTCGGCGTAAAGGACAACATCGCGACGCTCGAGCTGCCGACGACATGCGCGTCGAAAATTCTCGCTGGCTACGTGAGCCCATACGAAGCGACGGCCATAATGCGACTGCGCGAAGCGGGCGCCATCGTCACGGCGAAGACGAACATGGACGAGTTCGCGATGGGTTCGTCGACTGAGAATAGCGCATACGGACCCGCGCGAAACCCTCTCGACGTCACGCGAGTTACCGGTGGATCCTCTGGCGGCTCGGCAGCAGCCGTCGCTGCAGGCGTCACGCCGATTGCGCTCGGCTCCGAAACAGGCGGGTCAGTCCGGCAGCCGGCGTCATTCTGCGGTATTGTCGGAGTGAAGCCAACCTACGGCAGGGTCAGTCGTTATGGGCTCGTAGCGTTCGCGTCGTCGCTCGATCAGATCGGCACGATGGCTTGCAACGTTGATGACGCTGCGCTCGCGATGGAAATCATATCGGGCGAGGATTCGAAGGACTCAACGAGTTCGTCGAACGTCGTGGGATCGTATCGCGATCAGTTCGTGTCCCAGGCAACATCGCCGGTGCCGCTGGAAGGAATGAGGATCGGAGTTCCTGAAGAATATTTCCCTGAGAACCTTGATGAGGGGATCAGGGGGCTTTGCATTCGGTCGATCGACGCCCTCAAGTCACTCGGTGCGGAAATTGTAGACGTAAAGCTGCCGCATACGCCGCTTGCAATCCCCGTGTACTACATCATCGCGCCGGCAGAGGCGTCATCGAACCTGGCGAGATTCGACGGTGTCCGGTACGGCGCGCGCGCAGCGCGAAGCGGAAGCCTCAGGGAGATGTATGCGGAGACTCGCTCTGAAGGTTTCGGCCCCGAGGTGACACGCCGGATCCTGCTCGGGACCTATGTGCTTTCGGCGGGATACTACGACGCCTACTACAAGAAGGCACAGGCAGTGAGAGCATTGATCGCGCGGGATTTCCAGAGCGTGTTCGGCAACGGCATCCACGCTCTCTTCACGCCGACAACCCCAAGCACAGCGTTTCCCATCGGCGCAGTGACGGATCCCTATGAGATGTACCTGAGCGACATTTTTACAGTTACCGCAAATCTCGCCGGCGTTCCTGCGATGTCACTCCCAATCGGGAGAGTGGCCGGGCTTCCGGTAGGCGGCCAGATCATAGCGGGTCATTTCAACGAAGCGCTGATGTTCCGTGTTGCTTACGCGCTCGAGGCGGCGCTCGGACCGGAGGCGCACCAGTGAGCGCCGCCGAATGGGAAATGGTCGTGGGTCTCGAAGTGCACGTGCAGCTCAAGACGCGCAGCAAGGCATTCTGCGGCTGCTCGACAAATTTCGGCGCGGCGCCGAACACCAACACGTGCCCGATATGTCTTGCGTTGCCGGGTGCGCTTCCGGTCCTCAACGAAAAAGCCGTCGAGCTTGCCGCGCGCGCCGCAATCGCGCTCGGCTGCAACCTGCACCCTGTATCGATCTTTGCGAGAAAGAATTACTTCTATCCAGATCTTCCGAAGGGTTATCAGATCTCGCAGTTCGACCAGCCGCTGGCTACGGGTGGAAGCGTCGACATAGTCACAGCAGATGGTGCAAAGAAAGTTGGAGTGACTCGCGTTCACATGGAGGAGGATGCCGGGAAATCCCTTCATGACAGATTCCCCGGTGCTACCGCGATCGATCTCAACAGGGCGGGAGTGCCGCTCATCGAAATCGTGAGCGAGCCGGACATGCGATCTTCGGCAGAGGCCGGGGCCTACCTGCGAACACTCAGGCAGATCCTGCAGTATCTCGCAGTGAGCGACGTGAGCATGGAAGAGGGCAGCCTTCGCGTCGATGCGAATGTCAGCGCGAGGCCGAGGGGTCAGACGGAGCTCGGTACGAAAACGGAAGTGAAGAACATGAACTCGTTTTCAGGAGTGGAGCGCGCTCTTGATTTCGAGTTTGCGCGGCAGTGCGCGCTGCTCGAGCGCGGAGAGCGTGTGGTACAACAGACTTTGCTATGGGATGCGACGCTCAACGAAGCAAGGGTGAGTCGTACCAAGGAAGGCAGTCATGATTACCGATATTTCCCGGAACCGGATCTCGGACCGCTGGTCCTTCACGCCGAATGGCTGGCTTCCATAAAGGCTGAAGTGCCCGAGCTGCCGGCGGATAAGAAGATTCGCTTTGCGGAAGAGTACAAGATTTCTGCAGAGGAGATAGAGCAGGTCACGTCAGACCCGGGGATCGCATCGTATTACGAAGGCACTGCACGCCAGAGCGGGGAGCCCAAGGCGGCTGCGAACTGGGTGATGGGGGAGGTTCAGGCAGCGCTCAACGCCACCGGTTCAACTCCGGATGACCTGCGCGTGAGGCCGACCGATCTTGCCCAGCTCATCAAGATGATTCGCGATGGACTGGTCAGCCACGCCGCTGGCAAGAAGATCTTCGCGGTGATGCTCGAGAAGGGTAAGCCCGCTCCGCAGGTCGCAATGGAAGAAGGCCTGCTGCAGGTCGGCGACGACGGCGCTCTTACCGGCTGGCTGGACGCAGTGATCGCTGAGCATCCCGAGGAAGCCCGGCGCTACTTTGCCGGTGAGAAAAAACTGCAGGGAGTTCTTGTCGGCTTCGTAATGAAGAAGTCAGCCGGGAAGGCGGACCCCAAGAAACTGAATCAGTTGTTGCTGGGGCGCGCTGGCGCGGGGTAAATCGGCTCACCGAGATTCATTGCGTACGCGAGAGAGGTCGACGGCATTCCGAAATACGCTCTCGCCTTGTCCGCTATGATCGCTTCGTCGCCTGCGCGAAGCGCCGCACGCCTGACACGCTTCGCTTCGCGAAGCGCATGAAGCCCCGAGGGGTCGAGCAGATATGGCTCTGACGAGTCGAACCTGTTGAACAGATCGACGATGTAGTCGTACGACCTGACCATGTATGCTCCGACCTCATGCGTCGGAAGGTCCCACCGGCTCTTCTCCGACACCATCTGGAAAATGCGCTGCCACGACTCGGTGTCCGTCACATAAACCATGCCGCGGAATATTCGCCGGTTGGTGGGCGTCGAAAAAATTGTCGGGCTCAGGATCCTGTCGAGGTGGCCGTCAGACGCGGCATGATCGAGCAGGATTATTTCTCTGGCGCGCCGCGCGAAGCGCTCGCCTACATGGGTGTCGATCCTGCTTTCCCAGTAGCTATGGCCAAGCGCGGCGGTCGTCGACGTGATCGCAAGCTGGTGGGGCACGAAATAATTATGCGCGACGGTGTCGGCGGCGAGATGCGCGAGATATCCGAGGCCGAATGCGCGCATGGGCTCGGCCTTCGCCTCTTCGTAGATCTCGAGGCCGACGTTCCATGAGTGACAGTGACGTCCGGCAGCCGCGTACTTCTTGGCGATGCTGGTGTCGGCGGCGATGCTCCCATACAGGAAATCATACGGGAACGCGGCGATGATCTGCGCGATGTTAGCGGGAAGGAGCGACAGCGAGCGCATTATCGCTTCGCCGAGAAAAATGTGCGTTCCCGGGGTCCACGCGTATGCGGTCGCCGGCGTGACGGCGATTGCGACGAACGCAATCGCCACCAGGCAGAGTGCTCCCATCAGAGGCTGCCCCGGGGACAGCCGGGGCCGGCTAAATACCGATCCGCTTCCGCTGACGACGGACTGCCTTGCGCAGGTCGGTCATCTCCGCGCGCACAACGTCGTTGATCGCCTCGCGAGCGCCCTCGACGTATTCGCGGACCGAGTCTGCAATGTCATCGACCGGAATCGCATCGGCGATATCCTCGCCCCGGTCACGAGCGGCTTTGTAGCCGCGGGCAGCCCGCTCACCAGCCCAGCGTGCACCGTCGCGGCCATGGTCAGCTGCCCAGCGTGCGCCGGGTGCAGCCCGGTCTCCGGCCCAGCGCGCGCCTTCCAATCCAGCAAGCGCTGCCCACTTGGCGCCCTTGCCGGTTGCGCTGAGCATTGGAGCGATCGGGCGTCGCCCGCTTGGTCCCGTGCGGAAAATAAGGGTGATGACCGCTCCGGCCGCTGCGCCCAGCAGGGCCGCGGTCAGAAGGTCGAACTGCTGCTCACGCTCGTCTTCCTGACTCGTCTCGCGGACGGACGCGCGGGCGCGGCTTCTCCCATTCGGTGCCGTCTTCAATGTATCTGCCATCCAGGTCATCCTCCTTTTCGAATGCTTCATGAATTCCGGTGCGCACGCCGCGCAGCGTCGATGCTGTCGTGACGAACGCCCCTTCCGCTTCTTCCTGCACAACGGCGAGCAGGGCGTTGAGCTCCTTGATGCGATCTTCGGCCGCCGCAACCGACGCGACGAGCTTCTGATTCGCCGAAGCGATCGTCTGGCTCACCTGCTGCACGTCCACCCGCACCGACGTCGTGATGTAGTTCACGTTGTCCGCAATCGTGCTCGCGTGGCGCATCAGCGGATTGATATCTCCGTAGATCCGGTCCAGCATGTCGCTCACCTTCGCATAGCTCTTGCGGAAATTCCACGCCGCAGGAACGAGCGAGATCGCCAGCACGAGAAGCGCGATCGACGCCAGACCGCTCGCGTATGTCGTTATCTTCTCGAAGGTGGTGGCTTCAGGCTGGACCACTTTCGTAAAGATGGTGTCGGGGAGCGTCGCGACTGCCTGAAGCAGCAAGTCAGAACCCATCGTCAGCCATGCCGTCATGCGCCTGTTGTGTGCAAGGGTAGGGCCAGCCTCATATCAGTGTTTGTGTGACGGTACAAAGAGTGCTATGCGCGATATATTAGCGCAACCGCGTCAAAGTCCGGTAACCCGGCGTGGTTGCAGTTCCGAATCCTCCCGGTAACGATGAGAGAGATGCCAGCAGTCCAGTACGTCGTCGAGGGAGGGCGCACCCTCCACGGCACGATCCGCCCGTCGGGCAACAAGAATGCGGCGCTGCCGATTGTAGCAGCGGCGCTCATATCCGAGAACGTCGTCCACCTCGAGAACGTCCCGCACATCCGGGACATCGAGACGCTGATGGAACTCATACGCTCCGTCGGCGCCAGCATCGAGTGGACCGGCCCAAACGCACTCCGGATCTCTGCTGCCCACATCACGGCAAAAGATCTCGACCCGGCCCTGTGCGCGAAAATCCGTGCATCGATCCTGCTCGCTGCGCCACTGCTCGCTCGGTGCGGTGAGATCACGCTCCCGCCACCGGGTGGCGATGTCATCGGGCGCCGCCGGCTCGATACACACTTCCTCGCGCTGCAGCAGCTTGGCGCGGATGTTTCGTTCGAGAACGGACTGCTCAGGCTTTCCGTCAAGGCTTTTCGGGGAGCGGACGTTTTCCTCGACGAGCCCAGCGTTACGGCGACTGAGAATGCTCTCGTCGCAGCATGCGCGGCATCAGGGAAGACAGTCCTGCGAAATGCCGCAAGCGAGCCGCACGTCCAGGACCTTGCGATGTTTCTCACCGCGCTCGGCGGGCAGATCGATGGCGTCGGGACCAACTGTATCACGATTCACGGCGGCAGACCACTCGGCAAGTCGGAGGTCACGCACAGGATCGGGCCCGACCATATCGAAGTCGGCTCGTTTATCGGACTTGCAGCCGTCACGCATTCAGAGCTTCGGATCAAGGACGCAGGTATCGAGCATCTCCGGTCGACGCGCATGGGATTCGCGCGGCTCGGAATCATCTGCGACGAAGACGGCGATGACCTCATCGTCCCCGCGAAGCAGACGCTGAAAATCCAGGCTGACATGGGTGACCATGTTCCCAAGCTCGAGGATCAGCCGTGGCCTGCGTTCCCGGCTGACACCATGTCGATTGCAATCGTGACCGCGACCCAGTGTGAGGGACTCATCATGATGCACGAGAAGATGTTCGAGTCCCGGCTCTTCTTCGTCGACAAGTTGATTGCCATGGGTGCGAAGATTGTCCTTTGTGATCCCCACCGTGCGCTAGTGGCTGGTCCGTCGCGGCTGCGTGGAGCGGTGCTCGACTCACCTGATATCCGGGCCGGTATGGCGCTGCTCATAGCTGCCCTTTGCGCAGAAGGACGAAGCATCATCAACAACGTAGGCCAGATCGAGCGCGGATATGAGCGAATCGACCACCGGCTTCGCGAGCTTGGCGCTTCTGTCGAGCGCGTGGAAGACCGGCGGAAGTGACGGCTGCAGCTGAGCTGACTCCGAGGGAAGAAGTCGAAGGCTTTGCAACGTTCGGCATCCGTGCGTTCACCACCACGCGCGATGCCGGGACGTTCAGCCTCTCGAGCGATGCGCCGGTTGGTGAAGTTATGTCGCGGTGGACCCGCCTCCAGGATGATCTCTCCGGTAAGTCGCGCCGGATCGTGATCGGACGACAGATCCACGGCTCGACTGTGCTAACGCACAGCGGTGGCTGGGAGGGTCTGCTCCGCACGGGGGAGGCCGATGGCCATGTTGCCGCGGAGCGGGGCATTACGCTCGCGGTTTCCGTTGCCGACTGCGTGCCCATCTTCATGGCCCACCACTCTGGGGTAGTGGGAATTCTCCATTCGGGTTGGAAGGGAACTTCTGCGCGAATCATCGACGCCGGCTTGAATGCATTCGCGCGGCTCGGAATTGCGCCCGATGAGGTAAAGGTTCACCTGGGTCCGTCGATTTGCGGCCGTTGCTACGAGGTAAGCGCCGACGTGCGAGAGCAGCTCACGGGTCAGCCGGTCAACAGAGGAGGAAACGTCGATCTCCGTTCTCTCATTGCAGAACACGCGCGCGAAACCGGCGTCACCGACCTCACCGTGAGCTCGGACTGCACGAAGTGCGACAACGATCGGTACTTCTCGCACAGAGCAGGTGATTCGGGCCGGCAACTCGGGGTAATCGTCGCCAGCATTCTTTGAGGACCAATTCTCTCAACCCAGAAAAGCGTTGACGGGAGTTTCGATGAGGAACTGCCGAGTTAAGTGAGTGATCTCTCGATTGTTAACAGGGGACCGGATACACAGCTCTATTGATTTGGGGTTAAGCGCGGAACAATGAAATGCAAGTTGCCGTTCCGTCGTTACCCCAAATCGCGAAATCCTCGAAATCCGCACCGGTGCTGCTATTCGCGAGGGCACTCATGTAACTCAGTAGTTCCCCTCACCGAACTCCCGACAACGCTGTTTCTGTAGTCCTCTGCACCGGAGAGCGCAACGCTGTACGTCGCCTTGACTCTATAGTTATGTGAAGTAGATTGAATGGGTCGCGCGACGATTGCCGCGGACGAAAATGTGGGGATGCCCCCCACATTTTTTTGTTTCGTGAAGTCAGCTCGAAAGAAGATGAGCGAAGCGCTACAAGATATTGTCACAGCTGAACTTGCGCCACTTGGGCTGGAGCTATTTGAGCTTCGGTCCGGTGGGTCGAAGGTCCGCCCGGTACTCGATGTAAGAATCGAGCGCGTGGACGGGACTCCGATAACAGTCGATGACTGCGCCAAAGCATCGCGAGCCATCGAGGCGAAGCTGGACGAAGGGAACGTCTTAGGCATGAAGTACGTGCTCGAGGTGTCGTCGCCCGGTATCGAGCGGCCCCTCAGGCACGCCGCCGACTGGCGCCGGTTCATCGGCCACGACGCGGTTGTGAGCATTGATGTCGACGGAGCCGGGCAGAAAGCCCGCGAAGTTCGTATTGCCGGAGTCGAAGGCGACGCCGGAAAAGAGATTGTCGTTGTCGAGGACGCTAAGGGTCTAACCGAACGCGTCCCGCTTGCCGCGGTCAGGAAGGCGCGGCTCGCATTCAACTGGAAACGGTAAGGAGCGCGGATGGCTGGCCAACTTGAAATCCTGACTGCGATCAGGGAGCTGACGAACACCAAGCAGCTGGACAAAACAGAGCTGCATGGTCTTCTCTTCGACGGCATCACTGCCGCCCTTGCGAAGAAGCACGGGCCGACGGTTCAGGCCGAGGTCGCGATCGACGAGGACAAGGGCACGATTCGCATCGTGCGCCTCCGCACTGTCGTTGCCGAGGTTACTGACCCGGCGCGCGAAGTCTCGCTCGAGGAAGCGCGGTACGAAGACCCTGAGTTCCAGGTCGGCGACGTGCTCGAAGATCCTGTCGACTTCACCGAATTCGGTCGGATGGCTGTGCTGGCTGCGAAGCAGCGCATCATCCAGCGCGTCCGCGAAGGCGAGCGTACCAAGATCAGGGATGAGTTCACCAGCCGGGTCGGCGAACTCCTGTCAGGCGAAGTCCAGCAGATCGAGCGCGGCAAGCTCGTCATCATGCTCAACAAATTCCGCGAGGCGGAAGCAGTCATTCCTTATCGCGAGCAGAATCACCGCGAGCATTTTCATCAGGGCGATCCGCTCCGTGCCGTGCTCAAGCGCGTCGAGGAGACACCAAAAGGCCCGCGCCTCATGCTCAGCCGCGGCGACCCGATGTTCGTCAAGGCGCTGTTCAAGCTCGAGGTCCCCGAGATTCAGCAGGGCATCGTCGAGATCCGTGCGGCTGCCCGCGAAGTTGGCAATCGCACGAAGATCGCAGTGTTCTCGCGCGACGATTCAGTCGATCCGGTAGGCGCCTGTGTCGGACTTAAGGGTTCACGGGTGCAGGCGGTCGTGAACGAGCTCGGCGGCGAGCGAATCGTTATCGTGCCCTGGTCGGCCGATCCCGAGCGTTTCGCGAAGCTAGCGCTCGCGCCGGCCCGCGTTGCTCGTGTGTTCAGTGACGCTGCGACGAAGACGATTCAGGCTGTTGTCGACGAAGACCAGTTGTCGCTGGCCATCGGACGCAACGGGCAGAATGTCCGCCTGGCGTCCGAGCTGACCGAGTGGAAAATCGAACTGTACTCGAGCCGCGAATGGATGGAGCGTGGTTCCGAGCAGCAGATCTTCGCTCCGCTGCCGGGTGAAGGTGATTCCAACGTGAATCCCCGCCTCGCTGAGATCGAAGGCCTCGAGCCGGCGACTGTTGCCGTTCTGGAAGAGGCGGGTTACCGCACGCTCGACGATATCATCGACCTCGAGCGCGAGGATTTCCTCCGCCTGGCCGGGATCGCTCCAGAAGAAGCGGATCGCCTCATGACGATCATCGACGAGTTGACGACGGAAGAAGGTTCAGGCGAGGATCCAACGGCCCAGA
>JAYUWU010000040.1:0-46876 GCA_043753365.1 Gemmatimonadaceae bacterium
CGCAATCCCGAGGGATGATTTCATCTTCTTCTCCATTGAGTTGTGTCCGGCACAGTCCAACGGTCGATGATTGCACCATCGGGGCCGTGCTGAATCTCCAGCAGAAATCCCTTCAGGGCAATCGTGGAATTGAGGTTGGACATGATGTCGAATTGGCCATTTGCGCCGAGCACGCCTATGCGGACACATATGTCAGGCCAGCGCATTGCAGGGGTCCAATTGGCTTGGAGGCCCCCCCCCGCCGCCTTTTTTACACTTGAAGCCGGCCTCTGAATCCTCGCGCCGCGTAGTACGACTCCGCTCCATTATGGTAGAGAAAAACTTTTCCAAATCGGCGATCGCAGAACAGCGCTCCGCCGAGTGTCCGGACCTCGGACGGTGTCTCGATCCAGCTCGAGGTTTTTGTGTCGAACTCTCCAAGCTCCTGCAGCTCGCGGTACTGCTGCTCGTTCAACAGCTCGATGCCCATTTTGGCGGCCATCTCGACAGCGCTTCCGCTCGGTTTGTTCGCTTTTCGGGAGTCGAGCGCTTTTTTGTCGAAGCAAAGGCTTCTGCGTCCGATGGGGCTCTCCGCCGAGCAGTCGCAGAATGTGATGCGGCCCGATTTGTCGCTGCCAATCACGTCAGGCTCACCACCACTCGCATCCATGTCACCAAGTGATTCGAGGGCCTTGGCGTTGCGTTCGAGTTTTGACTGGACTGTGGACCATGCGATCCCCTTGTGACGATGCATATTCTTCTCGAAGCGAGCCTTGAGCGTTTCTATCAATTCGCCAGCGCGAGCGTTCATCGTTTCTCCTTCAAAGTCAGTAACCTGCCGCCATTCCATCTTTTCGCGGATCACTGCCCGCGGCATAACCCCTCGGCAGACGCACGATTGCCTGCGCTCCGCCGAAGGCGATCGTCGGCTGCTCGATGAGCACATGTCCCATCGCCGAGAGCTGAGCGCGGACGGTATCACCGATTGGCGCCTCGAACGCCACACGCAGCCCGTCGTAATGTCTGAATCGCGGAGCATCAACGGCTGCCTGCAGGTCCATTCCGAACACGAAGTAGTTCATCAGGAACTGCACGTGTCCCTGGGCCTGCACCCCGCCGCCCATCAAGCCGAAGCTCATGTACGGTTGCTCACGCCCGCCGACTGTGCGAGTGACAAAGCCGGGGATCAACGTATGGAATGGCCTCTTGCCGGGGGCGACAGTGTTCGGCAGGTCAGGCGCAAGTGTGAATCCCGCGCCGCGGTTGTGCAACGCGAAGCCGGTGCCCGGCACAACGATGCCTGACCCGAAGTAGTCGTATATCGAGTTGATGAATGAGACCATGTTGCCTTCGGCATCCGCAACCGACAGGTAAATCGTCTCACTCTTCGTTCTCGCGGGACCAGGATCGACGCGTTTGCTCGCGCGTACCGGATCGAGATAACGTCTGCGTTCCGCGATGAACTCATCGGTCAGCATTTCCTCGGCATTCAGGTCGAGATGGTCCGCATCGCCGACGAACCTCTCGAGGTCCGCGTAGGCAAGCTTCTTCGCCTCGATGAGATGATGCAGGTACGCCGGCGAATTGTGTCCCATCGCCTTGAGATCGAATGGCTCGAGAATCCGCAGCATCTCGAGCGCTGCGATTCCCTGGTTGCTCGGCGGCATCTCCCACACGCGATGACCCTGGAAGGAAACCGAGATGGGGGTGACCCAGTCAGGCGCATTCTTCCTGAGATCGTCCAGCGTGACGAAACCGTTCAGTACGGTGAGACGATTGACGATGCTCTGGCCGATCGACCCACCATAAAAGGTCGCGATACCGCTGTCCGCAATCGTCTTGAGCGTTCGCGCGTAATCGGAATTGTGAAACCATTCGCCTGCCTTCGGAGCATTTCCACCGGGGAGGAAAGTCGCCGCCGCGCCCGCGTCCTTTTTCAGAAAGGCGGTCTGCTCGGCCCACTGGGCGGCAATTATCGGTGAGACGGGAAAGCCATCGCGCGCGTAGCCGATTGCCGGCTCGAGAACCTGCGCGAGCGTGCGGGTTCCGTGAGTGCGCAGGAGGATGTCCCAGCCTGCAAGTGCACCGGGGACCGTCACCGACATCGCACCCTGCTGTGAACCGGACTGGAAGCCGCGGGTCTGCAGTGTCTCTCGCGTCATGAGCGACCCCGCACGACCGCTGGCATTCAGCGCGACGAGCTTCTGCTCCTTCGCGAGCCACACGATCGCGAACATGTCGCCTCCGATGCCGGTCATGTGCGGCTCGGTGACGGTCAATACAGCAGCTGCGGCGACCGAGGCGTCGATTGCGTTGCCGCCGTCCTGAAGAACCGCCAGTCCTGCCGCCGTAGCGAGTGGCTGACTCGTCGCGACCATCCCGGAGGGAGCATAGACGGTCGAGCGTCCAGCCATCGACGTCTGTCGTTGGGCCGTCACGATTTGAGGAGAGGTAATAACAATGGTGGCCGCAATGACGATGGCACCGACGGTGATTCGAGACATTTTGACTCCGGCATGGCAAGCGGGCAAAAGCTGCAGGGGAACAAGGAAAAACGCGAATACCTGCGCTCCGAACGGCGGTTGATTCGCCCTATCGGTAACGCGATACCGGGCGACCGTCCTCATCACTGATGAGATGTTTGACTCTTGCGTCGGCCAGAATGTTCTCAAAGTTTCGCGTCGTTCCGTTGACTCGCATCGAGCGCCGCACCGGGCGAATGCCGTGGCTGTAGTCTACGTACCAGTCCACATGTCCAGTGTATAGAGGCTGAATCGGCTCTCCATTCTCGCGATGCCAGCCGAAGATTGCGACGCGACTTGTGCTGTCCAGTCGCGGCGTAACAACAATGTCCTTCTTGAGACCGGCGACGAGTTTCCCGCGCGCGCTTTCCTGCAGCTGTCCCTCAATGATGCGATGGTGCTCGAGAAATGTGAGCGGAGACTCTCTCTGTTCTGTCAATGGGCGGGGCTCGACGCGTACCTCCGCTTGTTTCCAGATATCCCCGACGATTTTGCGGGTCGGCAGGACGAAACCGAATGCATCACAAAACGCTTGCGCCGTTTGCGGCGTCATCGGCATCCGCACAAAATCCTTGTCGGATCCGATGGCGAGGTAGTCCGGCATGACATCGTAGTGGATCGTCTGCATCACACCGGCGGAGTCGGCGGCCGAGACCTCGATCCCGCTCAGTCGGCGCAGAAATGATGGAATGTTGCCGGCAAGAAGTTCACGCCTGATTGCCGCCTCGCGTGCATCACGCGACAGGGTTGCAACGGAGGCTATGAACGCACTTCCGGAAACTGCATCCGCCTTCCGCTTCGGAATATCCGGCGGTGTCGCTGGCGGGAGAACGACGTCGGCTTCTATCCAGCGATCGTATGCGCGCTTTGATGTCACCAACTCGTCGACCCCTTCGCTGCCATGCCTACGAATCAGCAGCGCGTACATGTAGCCGTTCATCTCTCCGATCATTTCCGTGTGCAGAATCCGATTCTCGGGGTTCGGATGAAGCAGGATCTGGATCTGCTCGTTGCGATGCCGAACGAACTCTCCGAGAGTATCCTGCGTGAGCGGATACGCTTGCTGGAGATTCTGGATCATCCGGTGCGATGCGCGCCATGTTCCACCGGAATCCGACACCACTTTCCTGCCATCGAGCATGATGTTCCGGTCGTCATACGCCATGACGATGAGGGTGTTCTCGCGATCGCGACGCAGCCATTCGACGATCTTCGTACCGTGCCGCGGCTCGAAGCTATAGTTGCTGTCGAGGAATGTCATGCGGTCCAGCCAGCCAGGGAGTGTCTCTTGTCCATCGATGAACCCCAACGCAAACGAGCCACCGCCGCTATGTCCTGTCAGCGTGACGCTGATTTCGTTGGGACGTCCGATCGTGGCGCGGATCTCATCGACGATCTCGACAATTCGCGGATTGGCGCGGTCGAAGCCAAGCGCGCTTCGCCATGCAGGCCAGCTTTTCTTGTCAGCTTCGAGATAGACGACAACTGCCTGGCCCATGCCCCGCTCGCGCAGCGCGCGCGTTTGGGCGCCGATATGCTGGATATCGTAGTGCCAGTCGACGCCGACAGCCAACCTCTGTCCCATCGTCTGCGCGGTAGTGTTGCCGTTCGGCAGAGCGTAGAGAATCAGCTCGACACGCTTTCGCGGATCTAGCCGTGGTGGGGTTACTATCGTCGCGGTGACTTCGGGAAACAGTTCGAGTACACGAACTCGCTCACCAAAACTCCCGTGCGGTGAAGACTGCGCAAGCTCAAACGGCATGTGCGGGGTCGCGCACGCGGACAGTAGCGTCGCCAGGGAAACCGCGAACCGTGTCACGTCAGGAGACCTTAGGCCTTTCGCACGCAATAGCGCAGGCTTCCGCCTCGGCCATGGCTCAGATCAAACACATCCACCAGCTCTGCCCCTGCCGTCGCGACCACTTCCTCGACCCACGCCCTGGCAATGAAATGCATCTCGTATGGTGGTTGGCCCTTTAGACGCTGTAGCCCCCGACGGATGTATCTCCTGTTGGTTGTGTAAAGCCACGCCCTCACGGTACCGGGTTTGATCAGCGGCCCGTTCCGTGTCTGGAAGACCGCAAGTCCCCCGGGTCGCAACACGCGCACGAACTCTCTGATGTATCCTGCCTGATACTCTGGAGGTATGTGCTGCAGGACCTTGTTGGTGTATACGAAATCGAACGATCGATCAGCGGCAAAATTCAGAGCAGGGCCGGTGTTCAGCACGTACTCGACTCTGGATCCGAGCTGGTTGTACAAACGAGCTGCTTCCAACATCGAGTCAGATATGTCAACGCCGACGACGTGGTTGAAATGCCCCGCGAGCGCTTGCGTAAGGCGCCCGATGGCACAGCCGAAGTCCAGGGCGTCACCACGGAGCACGTCGACGCCCATCGACGTGACGTACTCAAGGACTTCGCCAACCTCGGCGCGGCCGCGTGCAAAGAATGCGTCAGGATCCCAGCGCCCTCCTTCACACCCTTGCTTCGAAAGAGCAGCGTACATCGGGTCCGCTCGAGCGAACTGCTCGAAGGCATCCCTTATTGGAGCAAGCCCTGCTTCGTCAGGCACGCTCAGCGGACGATGAAGATGTCGTACTTCACGAAGGCGTTCTCACCGCCTTTTACCTCGACCATCTTGCCCACGCACTGAACGTGATTCAGCCACGAGTACTTCTCCGATGACGTCTGCATCGTGGGTGCTGTAATGAAGTACTGATCGGCCGAGGTCATTACCTCACCTTTCGCCATGCGGTCGGCGATATCACGGGAACGACTGATGATGCCATTGTAGGTGAGATAAACGAGAGCGCCATCATCAGTTTTGATAGTAGCGCGGACGTCCAGACGAAGAGCTCCGCCAGGCATGACGCGTAACCAGTCCGCGCCGGGAGCAATCAAGGTCCCATTGATCCTGGGTCCCTTGACCCAGCCGCCGGCCCCGACGTTGCGAATGATTGCCGAATTGTCGATCTGCTGCGCAGGATCTAGCGGCGCATACAAGGTCATCAGGTATTCTGTTGCAATCCTTGTTGTTTGAGCGCCGGCATGAGCTGAGCTCAACGCCAGCGCGCCAAGAGCACCAACGATAACCTGCCGTAATGTCATTGTGTTCCCACTGCGAAAGTTACGATGGCGGTTTCGGGAAGCGACCGCTCGTCCACGGAACACCAGCCTGCTCAGCGCTTTGCTCGAGTCCCTTGAGCTCGACGTCGATCAATTGTCTGACATGCGCGAGAACCGCGTCGAACCTCGACCTGACCAGATCGAGCTCCGCAACCTGCATTGGCGTCGGCCCCTCGAGTGTGCTGCTCCAGTTGCCGAGCGCGCCACCGATGCGGTTGAGGAGCGAAGGCGGAGTTGGCTCGTATCGGTTCGACATCGTCGGATCTCCACCAAGCATCTCCTGCGCGTCCTTCAGTTTGTCAGTGAGAATTCGCACTCTGCTCTGAAGCGCGGCGTCTGCCGTCGGCGTTTCGTCGACCGCGCGCTTGAACAATGTCATTCTGCCGAGTGCTTCCTTCACAACCTGATCGAGCCCAAGCACTGCCCGCTGCAGATCGGCATGCCGTTGTTGATCAGCGATAGTCGCCATCGTTCTGGAGCCCGGTCCGTCGATGCCAGCAACCTGAAAACGTTGCGGCTCGCCAAGCTGTGTAAACGTGCCGTTCGTGCGCGTGGCAAAGGTCACCTGATACGTGCCCGGGACAACGTACGGCGCAGCGGGCCTGTCACCAAACGGCCAGTCGGGGTCCGGCTCGTAAGGAGCGCCGGTCACCGGATTCGGCGGCTGAAGTCTGAGGTCCCACGCGACACGGTTTATTCCGGCCTTGGCTGGTGCGGTAAATCGACGAATAGGCTTGCCGCTACCGTCGCTGATTGAGACGACGATCGCCGGCTCTTCCTCCCGATCTTCCAGTTTGAGCGAGTCCCATGGCGGATAGAAGACATCCGCGCCCTTCTTCACAAGATCCTTCTCGGTAGCCAGGCGCGCCTCGCGACGACTCCTGAGCCCGCTCTTCATATAGTAGGTGAAGACTGCGCCATACGGAGGATTGTCAGCCATGTAGTAGCCCGCGCCCTGAAACGCCGGGCCGATTGCGTCAGGCAGACCAAGTGGACTCGATGGCACGTAGAGCGGAGCAGGACGCGTCGGGAAAAGAACGAAATTGCTGGCGAGCGCTGCGTCGGTCATCGTGCGCAGCGAGGAATAGTTGTCGAGGATGTAGAAACCCCGCCCGAACGTTCCAAGCACGAGATCGTTCTCGCGCTTCTGAATTGCCAGATCGCGCACCTGAATCGTCGGCAACCCTCCGTTCAGCCTCAGCCATTTGCGACCACCGTCGCGCGTCACGAACAATCCCCACTCAGTCCCTGCGAAAAGGAGATTCCGGTCGACGTGATCTTCCGCCAGCGAGTACACGCTTCCCTGCGGAAGATTTCCGGTGACCGAGCTCCAGGTTCGCCCCATGTCAGTCGACTTCATTACATATGGCTTGAAGTCTCCGGCCTGATGGTTGTTGAACGCTGCGTACACGACGTTCACGTCGTGCTGTGACGGCAGGATCTTGAACACCGGCGCGGTATCGGGCACACCGGGCACACGGTCCGCTGAACGCCATGTTGTCCCGGAATTCTCGCTGACGCTGATCTTGCCATCGTCTGTCCCGACGAACAGCACACCTTCCTTTACCGGGGATTCGGCGATCGTGAGCGCGATACCAAAAAGAGTCGTCGAAACATTCTTGCCCAGCGCACTAAGGCCCATCACACGATCCATCGAACGAAGTCGATTGCGATCGATGAGCCGGGAGAGGTCAGGACTTATCACCTTCCACGAATCGCCCCGATCGTGCGACACGAACAGCCGGTTCGAGGCGAAGTAGAGCCGCCTGTTGTTGAACGGGCTGATGAACAGCGGAGAATCCCATCCCCACCGCGGACCCGGCGTGCCGGGTTCTTCGGTTGGCTGAATCCCCATTACATCGCCAGTCTTGAGATTGAACCGCGCGAGGTTACCGAACTGCGATTGCGCGTAGACGATATTCGGATCTGTTGGATCGACGACACTGCCGAAGCCGTCACCACCGGATGTAATGAACCAGTCAGCGTTGGTGATTCCGCTCGTGTTGCGGGTGCGCGAGGGGCCGCCCACGGAGAAGTTGTCCTGTGAGCCGCCGTATACCCGATAGAACGGCTTTGAATCGTCTGTCGAAACACGATAGTACTGAGTGATGGGAAGATTCGCGGTAAAGCGATGAGTCTTTCCGTTGTCGAAAGATTCATAGATCCCGCCATCAGTCCCGACGATGTGGTGTGATGTCTCGTCGGGGTCGATCCAGACCGAATGGTTGTCGACGTGCTTGTTGCGCTCGCCAACGCGACCGAATGTTTTCCCTCCATCCTGCGTAACCTGAAGAATCGGGTCGATCAGGTACACACGATCAACGTTCTTCGGGTCGGCGATGATCTCGTTGTAATAGTTACTGCCTGACTGGCGGCTGTTCATCTTCTCCCAGCTCGCGCCACAATCGCGCGAACGAAAGAATCCGCCTTTGCTGTCTGCAGCGTCAGCCACAGCGTAGACGATGTTGGGATTTGCTGGTGACATCGAGAGACCGATGCGGCCGAGTTCCACATCAGGAAAACCGGATTGCGATTTGCTCCACGTCTTGCCAGCATCTGTCGAACGCCACACGCCTGACCCCGGACCACCCGCGACGAACGTGAACACGCGACGATGGCGCTGCCATGTTGTCGCGATCAGAAGATCAGGATTGCGTGGATCCATCTGCACGTCGTTCACGCCTGTCCACTCATCGCCGCCGAGGACCTTGTTCCAGGTCTTGCCGCCATCGGTGGTCTTGTAGAGACCGCGCTCGCCGCCCTTTCTCCAGAGTGGGCCGTGTGCAGCGACGTAGACGACATCAGAGTTGCGCGGATCGATGAGCACCCGGCCGATGTGCTCGGAGGTCTTGAGGCCCATGTTTGCCCAGCTGCGCCCGCCGTCGATCGACTTGTAGATCCCGTCCCCGTACGCAACGACGCGTTGTGCGTTGTTCTCTCCGGTTCCTACCCATATCACGTTCGTATTGGCCGGATCGATTGTCACGGTTCCAATCGAGAAAGAGCTTTGGCCGTCGAAGATCGGGGAGAAGGAGATGCCGCCGTTCGTCGACTTCCACACACCACCTGCTGACACGCCGACGTACCATGTTCGCTTGTCTGATGGATCGATCGCGATGTCGGAGATGCGGCCAGATGTAAGCGCCGGCCCGATGGAGCGAAGCGCGAGGCCGGAAAGCAGCCCAGTCGTTAGTCCGGAGCTATCCGAAGGAGCGACGGCGAGTCGATTGGCTTTCGATTGCGCGCCGGCGATGGAAGACGCGGTGAGAAGCAACGTGATTGCCAGTATGCGCATGCTGATGGCGGTTGTGGGAAGGCACCTGCGGGCGAGAGAATTTATTTCCAAAGAGGCCCGCGTCTACGGAGAATTGCGGGGCCATCAGAACACCAGTCAAGGCCGAGTTTGTACGCACTGCAGATCGGCCCCGACAAGTACCGGCCCCTTGTACACCTTACGCACCTCCGCCACTGCCGCGTCAAGGTCGAATTGTCCGATGTGGCTTAGTACCAGGCGGCGCGCGTTCGCATCGCGCGCAACCTGTCCGACGACTGACGGAGATGCATGGAGCGGGTTCGTTTCACCAGCGCCTACCATGAGATGCAGAACCAGTATATCGGCTCCCTGCGCGAATGCGACAAAACGTGGATTGGTACCGGTCTGGTCGCTGCCGAACACGACAGTCCCATTCGGAGTCTGCACCCTATATGCGAGGCTTGGAACGTTTCCATGAGGCACACCCAGTGCGGTCACTCTCACCCCTTCATGTTCGAGGACAAGAGAGGGCTCCACCTGCGAAGCGTCCTGCCGTGTCGCGTTGAGGGGCACACCCATGCCTGCGCCGCGCAGCGTGCCGCCGAGTAGCGGGAAAGCACCTGCCTTTTCGTCGAACAGGCGTTGCAGGAATGTCTGCAAATCCGGCGTGACATCTCCGCCTGAGGGACCGGCGATCGATAGCGGCTCCTTTCGAGCAAGGTTACTCAACCAGAGCAATGCAGGCAGATCCGACACGTGATCAGGGTGCAGATGGCTGATCGCTATCAGGGACAGGTCCTCGAGGCGGCCCCCTGCCTGGCCGAAGCGAAGAAACGTGCCTCCTCCGGCATCGACAAGAATCCTTCCCTTGCCTCCGAGCCACACGAGGTATCCGGTTGACGCGCGATTCGCGTTGATTCGGGGGCCGCCTGAACCAAGCAGTTGAACCGCCATACCGCTCGTATCGCATGCTTGAGCTGAGGCGTTCGTCGCAATCGCGAAACCAGCGAGACAAAGCGAAACTACTCCGAGAGATATCTGTCTGTTTCTCATGTCATCAGTTCAGTGACTTCACTTGATCCATCCGGTTTCGCGAAGGCGCAGTCATCATTAGTCCCCTCCTCCACCGTCGCCTGAACCTCCGTCACCTCCTCCATCGCCTGAATCTCCGTCCTTTTCGTCGGTGTCGTCGCGATGCCGTCGACTGCCGGCATGCGTTTCCGGATTGCCATCCGCTACTTGATCCGCGGATTGACGCGGGCGCTTTTGAGCGCGAGTACGGGATTGTGCAAGCACGGCGACTACAATGCCTGCGACAATCAGAACAATGATGACAGTTGACGGCATGAGGAATACTCACTATGAACGGAGGCTAATCTTATGGAATTATGGGAAGGAAGGGGGAGCGATCGCGAGGGATGCCGGACTAGCCGGAACCATGCCGGCAAGAGGAGAGGCCCCCTCACGCAACTCACGACCACTCTCCCCACTCCCTCTTTTTGTTGCGGTGCCGAAAGCCACCTAAGGTTTCCGCGACGCACCTTCCCGCCGCGCAAGCGCCTTGTAGTACTCCTCGACCATCTTCCGATACTCCGCGGGCACATCAGACGTCCCGCCAAGCAACGGCCGATCAGTCAGATCACCTTCCATGGCGCGGCGCAGCGCAAACTCGAACGCCTTGAAACCCTCGACCACTCCGCCCTGGAGTCGCTGAAGTTCTTCTGTATCGTTGTAGACACGAGCGGACTCCAACGCCCGGAGCTGCGCAATCATTCGATCAAGTTGCGACACATCCACGCCCTCCCGCGAAAGCTCCCGCCGCAGCGCCTCGGCATCCGCGCGCCGCTCGCGATACTCTCTCGAGAACTGCCGGATCTGCTCAGGTGTCAAACTTCCCGCCCCGCCTGCTCGAGCACCTTGGCCCCCGCCTGACGTCGCACCGCTGCCCTGCTGTCCCTGACCCTGCTGAGATCGATCACCTGAACCGCCTCGTTCGCCTTCAGCATTCCTCGCTCGCTCCTCCAGCGATTCCAATCCACGCGCGATATCCCGCGCCCGATCCAGCGACCGGCCCGCGCGCTGCTCGCCCGGCTCACGCACCGCACCCGCGGCCTCCTGAATCCGCCGCTTCATGTCGTCAACAGAGCTGCCGATCTGGCCCTCGAGATTGCGCGCGTATTCCGGCGACCCACCCTGCATGACGCCCTTCGAAAAAAGAATACGCTCACGCAGACGCGTATCACGAATCGCGTTTGCAGCCTCCTGCATTTTGCGCGATGCCTCACGCTGCTCACGCCGCGCTTCCGCCGACATGCGATCGAGACGCCCCTCGATATCGGCGACCTCGTTCGCCATCGCGTCCTTCCGCTGTGCGAGACGCGTCGACGCGCCTAGCTCGCGGCTCCCACCCGCACGCAGCTCCTCGACATCCCGCGCGACATCCCGCTGCTCCTCGGCCAGTCGCTCGGCACGCTGGACCAGGTCGCGCGCATCGCGCTCGAGCCTCGACGTGCGCCCATTATCCAGTCGCCGCCGCGTTTCCTCGAGGCGACGTAGCGCGGCCGCAGCCTCCGCTGTCGATTGGTCGCCTTGCCCGGTTGCCGAGCGGCGCATTGCGTTCGCTGCATCGCGCAGTTGTCGTGCAGCGTCGCCAAGCGACTGCGATGATTGTTCACGCGAGAGACGCTCGAGCTGACGCGCGAGCTCCTCGGTCTCCTGAGCGAGCTGGCGTTGAGATCCACCACCGGTGCCGGAGCGCGACGACTGCTCAGCCCGCGCGCGCATGCGCTCAGCTTCCTGCTGCTGACGCGCCGCGAGCTGGCGCAGACGCTCGAGCGTTTCATCGACGCTTCGATCGGCCTGCTCACGCTCGCCACGCTCTACCTGCTCGTACTGATTGCGCAGCTTGTCGTTCTCGAGCTCGAACAGGTCAGCGAGATCCTCAGCGTTGGGTTGCGCACCGCCCCCGCCCCCACCCTGCTGATTTTCGAAGCTGACCTGCACGTCGCGATACGCTGCTTCCGCGCGCTGCAGGTGCTGCAGTGCCTTCTGCTCGGGCGGCAGCGCGTCGTTCGCGGCGCTCCGGGCCAGTCGTTCCTCCGCCCCTCTCATCGCCGCAACGGCCTGTGCGAGCTCGGCGGCGATCTGCGCCATCGTCGAGTCCGCGCTCATGACACCGCGTTGCCTTAGTCTCTGCTCGAGCGTCTGCGCCTGCTCGCGGAGGCGACCCTGCGCGAGCAGAATCGTCGAGACGTTCTCCCGTGTCACTTTATCCGATGTCGACCCGCGGTCACGCACGACCTTGAATGTTGCAGCAACGATGTCACGCTGCTGCTGCGAGAGCGCTCCCGGTGATGCGTCACCTCGCGCCCCGCCCGCCCCGCCGGCCTGTTCTGACTGGCGGTACTCGCGATTGAATGGGCGAATCTCGAGGAAGTAGATGTCAGTCGTCGCGGTCTTACCCCCGGCTCGATCTGCATCACTTGCGCGCGCGAAGTACGAGATGAGATCTCCCGGCTTGAGTGTCATCTCCTCGAGGTAGAGCGTATGTCCGGCCGAGATATCCTTGAGTCCGCGCCCTTCATGAAGTGGTACCTTCTTTTCCTCGCCACCGTTTACCGAGTACACGAGCTCCAGTCGCTGCACGCCGAAGTCATCTTCCGCGCGCGCCTCGATGAATACCTCTTCGAGCGAGGATACCTTGGTGTCCCGTCCAGGCTTGGTGATCGACACGGACGGTGTCCCATCGGTGAGCATGTCGATCGCGTAATCGAGTGAAGCCGGTACGTATCGTCCCGCGGCATCGGCGAGCTCTACCTTATAGAAGCCACTTCGCAGCACCGTGATCTCGCCTTGGAGTCGCCCGCTGTCGGCTGCCGTGAGCGGAATCGTGTCCTTGCCGTCGAGGACGAGACGACCAGCCGTTGTCTCGATCGTCGACGTAACAGCGACCATCACCCGCGTCGCGCGGATCGCAGCGATATCGCCACCGTCCGCAACGCGCTGCGGCGACAGCCTCGTGTATTCCGGATACCGATACTCCAGGTCTATCTGCTTGACGAACGGGAGATCGGCGACCGCAATGCGGAACACCCGTGACCGCACGGGACCTGCTTCGACGTAGTACTCCGACTGGTGGTCCAAGTCGAGGAGGCGGATGGTGAACTGGGCGGAATCCGCGCCGCGCGGCATTACGATCCGCTCGGGATCTCCAGTGCCGCGTGTGGCGACCAGCGTAACCTCTTCGGCCTCGAAGCCACCGAGTCGCGCAACCACTTCGAGATCGCCGCCGCGCGGAATCGTCGTATCCCCTGGGGCAACATCGACTGTGTATCGAACCGCGGCTTCCGCGGACCCCCAGGGTGTGAACAAGGCGCGCGCGCCGTTGCGGATGAAGTCTGGTCCAGTAAGAATCACCGCGAGGACGCCTATCACGAGCGCGCCGAGGATTGCGGAGCCGCGCTGGAGCTCGCGCCGTTCTACGCGACGGCCGCGCTCCACTTTACGAAGGCGTACCAATGCCGAAGCGATGACACCGTTCACCAGCGCTTCCGACTGCGGCGCACGATTGGCGCGCGCGTCACGTTGCTCCACCGCGCTCACGACGGCCGCGTCGAGCGTGGGCTCATGCTCTTCGAGATACAGCGCTACTCGCTGGTCGGAAACTTTCCTGATGAGTGGCCGAACGAGAAACAGGATGGCGACAACAAGAATCGTGACGTATGCGATCACTCGCGAAACAAGAACCGATTGCGGGGTGAAGCCCAGTCGCTGCATGCCGAATGACGCGATAAGAAGCGCGATAGCTGTGGCGGCCAGAACCCGGGTGAGGCCACGCAGCGCCAATCTCATCCGCCAGCGCCGGCGAACATCGCGAATGACTGATATCAGTTCTTCATGCATGATCCATCCTTGCGTCGGCGAGCGCGACATCGCGCCGCGCGGCACGTGACAGGCGATTCGAAAGCAGAGATTCCGCTGCAAGAAGGAGCAGCGCCATCACGAGTACGTACCACCACAACGTCTGACGCTTCTCACGCTCGGCGACGCTCAGTGTCGTTGCACCTGCGACTGTCGCGGCCGCGGCACCGGTTGGCGACACCGCGCGAAACAGCTCATCGGGCGCAAAGTTTCCAAGCTCTGATTCGGCCGCGTCGGGATTCACGGCAATAGTGCGACTAGCTGCCACTCCGTTAGCATCGCGAATTTCATAAAAGCCCTGTTCGCGCAACGCGAGCGATCGTACAGAGTCTGTTTCGTTCCACCGTGTGCGCTCACCTGATGGTGCGACCGCAACCAGCTCCCCGCCGGCACCCGGTTCAGACACGGCCATTACATGACCCACCGTGTGCGAAGACGGCTGTGGCGTCCATGCAGCCGCATGCCTCACGAGAGACTGGATCAGCGGCAGAAACACGGGCTGCACCGGCAGGTCATTCCAGTATCCATCGAAAGTCGAGCTGAAGACCAGCACTCTTCCATCGCCAACCTGACGCTCGGTGAGCGCGACGTTTCCGTCATCAAAACGCGCGAGAACAGCGTCAGTGGGTGCCGGTGACAGCGACCGGTAACGGAGATACCGTGCACTCGTGAAGTCGCCGCTCCGCGCGCCGCGGAAGCTCTCGAGCGCCGGATGATTGCGATCGAGCGACCCCATCGTGCCCCCTCGCTCCGCGGATCTGTCGATGATCTCGCCTGGCACGCCAGGCAGGAGCTCCGACATTCCGCTCAATGCGCGTGTACCATTGGCCTCACCCAATGCGACGATCAGCCCTCCGCCGTTGCGCACCAGCGCGCGGAGGCGTTCGCCAACCGCGCCCCCTGGCATTTCGGCTCCGTGAACGATCACGACACGCGCGGCATCGACATCGGCGGAGGTCACGTTATCGGAGCGCCGCTGCGCTATGCGGAATGTTGGACTATCACCAATCCCGAGTGCACGCGGCAGGAACATTGTGCGCGTCGCTGCGGCACCGGGACTTTCGATGAGCAGGACGTTTACGACCTGAGCCGGCGCAATGACGAAGTGAAACACGTCATCCATAAGAAGGCGGTCGTCGTTAGCAGGTCCGCTTACCCGAACGGTTCCCCGCGTTGTCGCGTCAGGAACGGCGACCGGCGCGAACGTCACCGAAGTCGCACCGCTCGCCGGAAGCGTAACCTGCTTAGCTTCGACTTCGCGTCCATTGATTTCGAGCGTCGCGCGCGCAGCCGCAACGGGGCGCTCTCCCTGTCGCACCACTCGTGCGGCGACGATCGCACGGTCGACGCCGCCGCTCGCATCACGCGAAACGTCAACGCCAGTGACGAGCGTGTTCGCGGTAGTTGAATCGCCGATGTCGATCGTCGTCAACGTTGCAGGCGCCGCCAGCCGCGGCAACTCCTGACCATCCCACCCTGCACGCTGGAAATCACTGATCAAAACAACATCACGCCGTGGTCGCTCGGCACGATCCATGAGCTGTTGTGCGACCGCAAGCGCAGGTGCGTAACGTGTGCTGCCTGCGCCTGGGCGTGCATTCGTAATCGCAGCGCGGACTACGGCGAGGTCGCCGGTCGGTCCCGCGGTCGCAATCGCCTCATGATCGAAAAGGACGAGTGTCGCCCGATCCGCGGCCGCAACGCCCGCGATTGCCCGTTCCGCTGCTGCTGTCGCGCGCGACCAGCGATCGCCATATGCCATGCTGTACGAACGGTCGAGAAGTACCACGAGTTCACGCGGGCCAACCCCCGCTACAACGGCGTTCGCTGATTCACGATCCACGAAAGGCCGCGCGAATGCCAGCGCCAGCAACGCAAGTGCGAGAATACGCAGCGCGAAGAGTGCCCGGTGACGAATGCGCTGGCGACTGACAGAGCGAAATGGCACCCGGCGCAGGAACATGAGTGACGGGAATGCGATCGCATTTCTCCGCTCGCGATTAACGAGATGGACGATCACCGGCACCGCGACCGCGGCAAGCCCGAGCAGAAAGAGCGGGGCGAGGAAAGTGAGACTCATCGGATGCGGCTCAAACGCTGGCGGTCGGCGAGATATGCAAACAGTGCGTGATCGAGCGGCTGAGCAGTGTTGAACAGGGCATAGTCTATCCGCTCCTCGCGCATCATTTGCGCGAGGGTCGCGGTGTGTTTCTCCATCAGCGTGCGATATTGCTCGCGCAGCAGCTCCGGCACCACCGGAATCGATTCGCCGGTCTCCATGTCCTCGAAGTTCGACGCTTCATCGAACGGTAGGTCGAGCTCTGCTGGATCGAGCACCTGCATCACGATGAGATCGTTTCCACGATTTCGAAGCCGGGCAACGGCGCGCACGATGCGCTCCGGTTCGTCGTACAGATCTGAAAGGATCACTATGATCTGTCTGCGACGCGCGAACTCCGCGATCTGGCGCAACGCGGTGTCGATGCTGCCCTGGCTACCGGCAGTGGCGCGCGCGATTGTCTGCAGCACGATCCGCAGATGCTTCGCTGACGGTGGTACATATTCGACAATGCCATCGACGAACGTGACCAGCCCGAGGCGATCGCGCTGCCGGCTGGAGAAATAGCCGAGACATGAAGCGAGATACTTCGCGTACTGCAATTTCGTGATACCGGCACTGCCAAAGTTCATTGAGGCCGAAACATCCAGAAGAATCAGAAGATTGGTGTTGGTATCGGCTTCGAATTCCTTCACGAAGTACCGGTCACTGCGGCCATAGAGGCGCCAGTCGATGCGCCGCAAGTCATCGCCGGGCATGTACGAACGGTGCTCGGCGAAATCCATCGACGCGCCGAGGTTGGGTGAGCGATGCAAGCCGTTGATGAACCCTTCCACCACGGTTCTCGCCAGCAACTCGAGGTTGTCGATCTTCGCCAGTACTCGTGGGTCAATGAAGCCTGCCCCCGCCCCCGCGTCGTGCCCCCGGCCGGTAAACATCGCGTTCCCTACATCCCTGACCGCGGCGTGGGAACGGCGCGAATCAGCTGCTCGATGATCTGATCCGTCGTCACCTTCTCCGACTGCGCGTTGAAGTTCATGATGATGCGGTGACGCAGAACGGGCCCGGCGAGTGCGCGAATATCTTCGAAGCCCACATGGTAACGCCCGTTCATCAGCGCACGCGCCTTACCGCCGAGGATGAGATACTGCGCGGCGCGCACGGATGCGCCGTACTGCACCCATTTCCTGATGAAATCAGGCGCATCGGTCGACGACGGCCGGCTCATGCGCGCGAGGGCGACCGCATAACGTGCAACCGCGTCCGACGCGGGAACTTTGCGGACGAGCTGCTGGAAGGCGACCAGCTCACTGGCTGATATCGCCCGTCGCGGCGATTCGCCAGCGATCGAAGTCGTCGTCTGGACAACCTCGACTTCCTGGTCTTCATCGAGGTAGTCGATCACGATCTCGAACATGAAGCGGTCGAGCTGCGCTTCGGGAAGCGGGTACGTTCCCTCGAGCTCTATCGGGTTCTGCGTCGCAAAGACGAAGAATGGTTCGTCGAGCGTGTAAGTGCGGCCCTGGATCGTGACGCGATGCTCCTGCATTGCCTCGAGCAGCGCGGACTGTGTCTTCGGCGGCGTGCGGTTGATCTCATCAGCGAGGACGACATTGGCGAAGATCGGCCCCGGCATGAAGACGAGCTGCCGCCGCCCGGTCGCCGAGTCCTCCTGAATGATGTCTGTCCCGGTGATGTCTGATGGCATCAGGTCTGGCGTGAACTGGATGCGCGAAAACTTGAGGTCCAGCGCCTGCGCGATTGTATGGATGAGCAGTGTCTTCGCGAGCCCCGGCACGCCGACGATGAGACAGTTGCCGCCGGCGAAAAGCGCGGTGAGCACCTGTTCGATCACAGCTTCCTGCCCGATGATCCGCTTGCGGAGCTCCGTGATGATGTGTTCGCGGCCCTCCTTCAGTCGAGCGGCGAGGTCGGTGTCGGGGACTGTCTGGATCGGTGGAGATTCGAGCGACGTCATGCGGTTCGGCTCCTAGTGCGTGAGTGCGTACATCAGGTAATTGACTCCCAGCTTGTATGCCTCGTTCGACAGCTCGATCGGCACGAACCCGCCGTCCGACCACTCCCAGTAATCACCAATGTCGTTGTTGTAATTAATGATCACCATCAGCCGCTTCGACGGATCGTTGTCCTCGAAGATGCCATGAAACTCAGCGGCTCCTCCGAAGTAGGGATGGTGCATGTCGAGGGAGGTGATGTGAAAGAACGAATCGAAGATGGGGTGCGACGCGTCGAGTCTGACAATGCGCGAATTCGGAAGCACTCTCCGCATCTGCGACTCGAAGTTGAACCAGTGCCCGCCGAAGAAGTCGTCGAAGATGAGAAACCCGCCCTTCTGCAGGTATGCACTCAATCCCGTCGCTTCAGCATCCGACACGGTCCAGAATCCCGGCTCCGAGAGATACGCAATCGGGAATCGATGCAGCGCCGGATCATCGGCGGTGAACACGTTCCCGCCGTTCATGTATGGCCGGATCAAGCTCAGCTCCCTGACGATCTTCATCAGGTTCCGCTCGGCGCGCGGAAAGTCGTGATCCCATTTGAGATCACGGCGGAAGCCACCCTCGCCCCCGAGCGGGTTGTACCTGATGCGTGCGAACGTGAGGCGGCCGTCATACGGAGTATTCCCTGCAAAGGGAATCTCCTCGCGATCGCGGCGCCCGCCGCCGCGGATGTCCTGCGCGGCGAGCATCGTGGCGAGCAGCGTCGTGAGGGTGCCGAGCGTGATAAGGCGCTTCATTGGCGTATTGCTCCTTCCGGCTGAAGCTGGAGGAGCAGGACCTGCGCACGCTCGAAGCTCGGCGCTTCCTCCAGTGCGACCAGGACTTCGCGCCGCGCTGCGGTCCGATCGCCCGCTTCCAGAAGCGCAAGCGCGAGCTGATAACGCGCTTCCGCCCGGTCGACCGGATCGAGCGCCACAATAGCGCGCCGCTCGCGAACGACCTTCATCTTGTCCCCCGTCGCTGTGAGGTGCTCAGCAAGCCGCACGTGAATTGCCGGATCGTACGGCGATATCCACACCGCGCGTTCGAGCGCCGCGGCAGCGCCGCGCCGGTCACCAAGCTTCTCGTACATTTCCGCGAGCGCGAGATTCGACGCGTAGTCGGACTCATTGCGCAGCGTATGCGCCTCGAGCTCCATTGCTGCACGGCGTATATCACCGGTGGCCGTGTAAGCCGCCGCAAGATGCCGATACGGACTCTCGCTCTCAGCGTATTCAGGAAAGAGCGCCTTCGCGCGCTCGAGGACGCTGATCGCCTCCGAATTCTGGCCGCGTCCCAGCAGCGCTCGACCTTCCTCGATCAGCGCGACGAACTGCCCGCGAGGCGGCGCATTGGCTGCACCACCACCGGCGCCCGCGACGGCGGCGATCTGGCGTGCGAAACGTTCACGCACGTATGCATCGAACCGTTTGTCCAGCTCCTCGGGAGAGATCTTGAGCACGCCTCTCATGACACGCTCGGTGCCGTCGCCCCCCTGATACGCCTTGAGTATGTCGACCATTGCTCGCGGCCCGAACTGGGCTTCGATCATCTCGCACACGAGCGATGCCTGGTAATAGGCGAGCACGGTCTGCTCCGGAAACGCTGGCCGTGTGAACGCGTCGTTCATCATGCTCACCGCCGGCATCCGTCCGCCTGCGTAGGCGATGAGAAATCCCATTGGGGTATCGGCCCCCCAACCCGGGCGAGCGCGTCTTTCCTCGAGCACCGAGATGCCCTCGGCCAGCCAGCGCGGCACACGATGATCGGTCATGCCGAGGGTGAAAGCGTGCGCGAGCTCGTGCCACACAGTCGAACCCCAGTTGTACTCCCCGACCTGCCGTGCCGATGGTGAATGCATCGCGAGCACACTGCCGAAGCTCACGCCCAAAGCACCGAGTCCAGGTAACCCCACCGTGCGCACCGAGAAGTCCCCGTGGCTGCGATATACCTCGAGACGGATGGGCGTCGGTGGCTCGTAGCCGTACCGCGCGGCCAGCTTCTGATATCCTTCGTCGAGCAGCTCGAGAAGATACGGCGAAAGCAGTGCGGCCTCACGGCCGTGGATGATCAGGTGAAAGCGATTCGTTCGTGTTTCGCGATACTCGCCGAACGTGTCGAGCAGGTCGAGGGTGTTCTTGATCCACACGTGATAAGGATCGCGCGTGAATGCCCGCTCGAGGTGCACGCGTGCCGTGTCGAACTGTCCGACGCGCAAGGCGTTCATTCCGAGCGTACCTTGCGCCAGCGATGATGCCGAATCCTGCGCAACGGCGCGGCGCGCGAAGTCGACCGCCTCCTGATATCGCCGGTTGCGACTCGCGATCTCCGCCAGCGTCGTGTGCAGGACGACGGACCGGGGATCGCGCTCGAGGGAGCGGCGGCTTGCTTCTTCGAACCCTCTTCGATCATTCCGCATGTAGCGACTGGCCGCGATCAGCGCGTGCGCAGCCGGGCTTCCCGGATCCGTCTCGAGTGCACGGGCAGCCTCGCGCTCAGCGTCATCATAACTTTCGCCGTCAAGCCTCATGCGCGCGAGCATCAGCCGCGCTTCCAGCAGTCGCGCATTCACTGCCAGGCTTCGGTTCAGGAGTGAATCGGCCCCGGGTGTTCCATCGAAGTCCCGGACTCGTGCCATCCCCAGAAGGGCGCGCGGTTGTGACGGGTTCTCACGGAGAACACCGGCGAACATCTGCCTCGCATCGGGGCCGTTGTACTTCTCGAGGAACATCTCTCCGAGCTCGACGCGCGCGTCGACATTCCCGGAGTCAGCGGCAATCGCTGCATCGTACGCGCGGAGCGCATCCTTGAAGAGCTGCGCATCGGCGGCACCGAGGTAGCGACACGCACGAGCAACCGCGAGCAGCTCGGCCGAGGTGAGGCGAGCGCCGCGTGAATTGAAGATGTCGATAAAGCGACCGAAGATGCGGGCGGCCCCGGCGCGATCGCCACGGTCGAGCAGCAGCTCACCGATTCGGAGCGTTGCTGTCAGACTGTCAGTTGAGCGTTGTGCAGCGGCGAGAACGTACACGCTTTCTGCCTGCGCGAGTCGTCCGCGCGTGCGGAGCAGATCGCCAAGCGGGACCATGAGTTCCCGTCCCCCGTATCTGCGGGCCAGCGCCTCAGCATCATCGTAGCGGCCGCGCTCGGACAGCGCGCGCACGTGGTGTCTGCGCGCGGATACGGCAATCGTGCTGTCAGGCGAAGATGCGAGTTCCGCAAATGCTGTCGCTGCGCTGTCGTAGGCGCCGCGAAGAAGCAAAGTGTGGGCGCGCTCCAGCCGCGCGTCGTCATTCCGCTCACCGCTCGCCGCGCACGCCACGAGCGCGATCAACAACACCAGACTTCCGCGGACTCGCGGCATCATTGCGACCTGCCCGCGCGCAGGGCCTGATTCACGCGAGCGAGATCGACCAGCAGGCGCTCGAGCTCACGATCGTACGCATCCGCGGGCATCGTTTCCTTACGGCGGCGCAGCGAATCCACCTGGGCCTCGAGGAATTCCTTTCTGTTGACGAGCGCGACGTCAGCGCCACTTCCCGCCGCCGCAGCTGTTGCGGTCCGCGCACCGATTATGAAACGACGCGCTGCCGCACCGTCACCGGTCCGAGGGTCGGGCTCGGCCGAGCCGCGGCGATCTCCGTCATCATCGAGTATCGCATGCTCGGTCGGCAGCCTGGAGTCAGACTCGTAAGCTCTCGCTACTTCGCGCTTGGCATAGGTGAATGCTTCCAGTAGGGAGACCCGCTCATCCTTATCGGTATCTGCACCAGTCGTCGCAAACGCGGCGACGAAATGCTGTGGAAACAGCGTCTCATTCCGCTCGGTTGACGATTTCGTCGCCGTTATGATTATGCGGTTCTTCGCCGACAGCACCGACACAAAGTCGCCGCTTGCACTGGCAGTGTTGACCACGGCGACTTGCTTCGTCTTCAATGGGTCGAGCATGACGCCCAGCTCAACCGCGGTGAGATCCGGGCCCGGCAGGTTGAAGCGCGAATTGCTCCCGGCATGACTGCCGTGACCGATCAGGATGAGGAGCACGCGGTCGCCATTGCGCGCGGCGGTCCGGGCAATGGCCTGTGCCAACTCCTGCTTGCTCGATTTCCCATCTATTCGCCTGGTATCCCGAGCCGGATCCTCCGCGAGATACGTGATGTCGTCCGGCTTGAGGCCATTCCTCGAGACGAGCCCATCGAAGAGCGAAGACGCAGCGGCATGAAACGAAGCTGCGTATTTCGGCTCTCCACTCGCGCCAGTGACGATGATTACCTGCGTCTGTGCCTGGAGCCGTTCGCCGCCAAGCGCTCCGGCAAGCGCAAACGAGACCAGCGTCGGCAGTCGAAGTTTCATGCAAGGCCTCGTTGGCGCCGCAGCAACCATTCAGTGGCGATCAGCGCAAGCAGCGCGATGAACATCGCTGGCGTATCCCAGAGGTCCAGCTGTTCGGTAACCGTCGTGCCGCTGCTCGTGTACACCATGTCCCGCGCGAGTCCCTCCGCGTCTTCCGCCGTGTAGTAGCGCCCACCAGTTTCGCTTGAAACCCGCTCGAGCAGCGACCGACGCTGCGCCGCGCCAAACATCTCCTGCTGTATGTCGCGCGCCACGACATACTCCTCGCCCCCGGTGATGACACTGTCACCGACGCGCGCGCTCACACGCACGCGGTACAGGCCGGCCTCGTTTGCCGTGAAGCTGCCGCGATACTCGCCATCCTTGTCGACGATCCACTCGAATGGAATGTCGAGCGGCTCACCATTGGGGCCGATTACGTTCGCGCGTACAGCTGCTCCGTTGACGGCAAGGAAGCTCTCGTCGTTCAGCTGCGCTCGTACCGAGACGACCTCTCCGGGTGCGACGTGATCAGGCGCAGTCATCGTCACCCGCTCAGGGACATCGCTCACGAGCCATCGCAGCATCTGACGCCAGAACATCTCGTGTGTAGCGTCTTCGACAGTCATTGTCGCGTGCATCTGCCACACCCATGAATCCTGGACCGGGAATGCGATGACCTTTCCGCGCCCATAACGCTGGTGTGCCAGCACCACCTGTCGCTCTCCACCACTGGAGGTGTCCTGACCGACAAGGAGCGCCGTCGCTCCCGGCTTCGCGCGCCCGACGCGATTCACTGTCGTCAGCGATGGCATCGTCTTCCACCGATCCAGGGATGCCTGCTCGCTCCCGCCGAGCTGCGTTGCCGGATGCATAGCGCCAGCGGGCGTAGGTGACACCTGCAGCTCGACAAAATACTCCTCGCTGTTTTCAGCGGAACGCGTGACCTCCACCGGCATCACGTCGGCCAATGGAGTTTCGGCATACCCGCCTTCCGCGAACGAGCGTCGTCCACCGAGCAGCAATAGGCCGCCTCCCCGCTCGCCTACGAAATCGGCGAGCATACGCAGCTGATCGACTGTGAAGAACGCGGCCTCGACACTTCCAAGTACTACGGCACGGTAGGTGAACAGCTCTTCGCGCGTTTTCGGGAAGCCGGCGACCAGCTCGAGGCTGTCCTCAACACCCAGCCGCAGGAACTTGTTCTCGGCGGTGCGCTGCAACGCGACAAGCCGGAGGTTCTTGTCTTCGCGCACCGCCTGCCGCATGAACTTGAGCTCGAAGCGCGGCTCTCCTTCCACATACAGGATCTTCTCGGCGCCATCCGTCACAGTCACTAGCGCGTCGCGCGCGTTGTTGTCGGCGATGAGCTCGCCGGCCTCGCGTGCGATGCGGAACCGAAGCTGTCGCGGACCTGTTTCCGAAGTCACCACCCGCATCCGTACCGGCGACTCCTCACCGTCTCCGCTGAGAGTTACTTCCTGCGAAGCGACGATTCTCCCACCGTCCTCGGCCAGCAGCTGCACCTTGCGACCGCCAAATCCGCGCTGCGATACGACGACGTTCGCGACGAGTGCAGTGCCGCGGAGAGCGGTGTGGGGCACCTCGACTCTGGTGATCTCGATGTCCCGTTCGAAGCGTGAAGCGCCGACGCCGATCGTGTATACCGGAAGGTTGCGCGCTTTCAGCGCGAGGAGTGGCTCGGCAAGCGCACTCGCGGAGTTGTCAGCGCCGTCGGTAATCACGACGACGCCGGCGAGCGGAACCGTCGAGAGGTCCTGGCGCGCGCGATCGAGCGCTGCGCCGAGGTGGGTGCGTCCGCCCGCGAATGTCATTGCGCGTCCGTCCGGCATGGGTTCGGCAGATGACGAGAAGCGGTAGTAGCGAAGTTGAAAGCGCTCACCGAGCGCGCGGGTGAGGGCGCTGTCGCGCGTTCCGAGCAGACGCTGCGCTACTTCCGCGCGGGTGCGGCCATCCGCGTCGGCGATGCGCATGCTGCGCGAATCGTCAATGAGAATTGCCACTGCGTTCTTCTGCGGGACGGCAGTGGAGATGAGGAGCGTCGGCCGCAAAAGTGCAAACCCTGCTAGCCCCAGGATGGCGACGCGCACTCCAGTCAGCAGGAGGCGATCGCGCGGGGTGCTCTTGCCGCGGGCACGACGATATGCCCAGGCGAGCACGAGGCCGACCGCACCCACTGCGACGATGATGAGCATCGGCCATGGTGCCGCGAGCGCGAAGTCACCGCGCTCGAACACAATCGGGCGGTACTTGAAGAGCGCCTCGACGAATGCGTCCATGGTCGTGCTCGAACTCCCCGGGAGAACTTGCCGAATCATACCCCGGGGACCAATGTAACGCACCCGACTTCCGGGCCGTCGACGCAGGACGGCCCTCGTTCCTACAACACTTTTACATCTGCGCGGCGATCCCCGCGCGCAGCCTATTTCAGTGTGACCGGAATTCGCACCCTCGTGAGGTCCCACTGCACGACGAGATCGGCGGACTTGTCGCCCCGCTTCTCGAACGACATGCTCAGCTGATCCTCCGAGCTCGACGCCGACTCGGCGGGAACCGCCCCGCTGCTCACGTCCTTTTCGCGCACGGCCGCGTTGATCGGAATACCCCACCGCTGCGTGGCGGAGTTGACGACGATCTGCCATTCCTTCTCGGAAGGAATCGCGTAAAGGGAATACGAGCCGGCCTGAACGGTGACGCCGGCAATCGATCCATCGGAAGGCATGTGGATCACCGTCGCTTCGTTCGCGCCCATCCGCCAGGGTGCACCGAACGGTACAAGACCCCCCATTATCTGGCGGTCGTTCTTACGCGGCCGGCCATAGCAGACTTTAACACTGCTTGTACCAAGCTTGATCGATGCTGAGTCGAGGATACTTGGTCTCGCAGCGACCAGCTCGGGTGTGCCGCGAACCCAGCAGGCCGGGGTGGCAACTGATTGTGCGCTGGCTTTGCCCGGCGCGAGGAGGGCAAGTGCCGCCGCGACGGGTGCGACCTGCCGGACGATGGTGGTTTCAAACAGGATTCTCATACTGGACATTATTATAGTAGTAGAGCGCACAGATGGCGTGGGGGACAGCAACAGCGTTGCAATCAGAATGCCGCTGGTCAATCCGTCTTCCGGCTAAAATACCGTGACTTGCTTGATCATCCCGTGCTCGATGTGCGACCGTCCATCTGGCGCCGTGGTCATGCATACCAGTACATACTCGCCGGCAGCGATGTTCGCGTCGAAGAACGACTCCTGCCCCCCGCCGATCGCCGCAATCCCGCCTGCCAGTGTTACAAGACTTTCCAGTGGCGGTGGCGGGCCCTGCACGGCGTCGGCGCGACGAACGCGCTCCGGATTCAGCATCGTCTGCACATCCTCGACCGTCTTGCCGGAAGCAAGCTTCATCAGCACCAGGTCGTGCGGCTCGACACCCGCGTTCTCGACACGAATCGTGTGCCGCCCACTCTGGAGCGCCGGAGCGACCGAGAACGAGTAATCCGTGAGACGAACTTCCACGTCCGCCGCAGGCGCTGGCGGTCGCTTCGCCGCAAGCGGAGTCGAGGCATGGACAACGAAAGACTTGAACTCGCCTTTCGCGAAGTGCGGATGTCCCTTGTCGTCCTCGATGGGACAGAGCCAGACGTAATTTCCGGGCTCGAGGTACTGCGTCACGGTCGACGAATCGCCTGGAACTGCGCCGCCTGGACCGCCGAACCGCTTCACCCATTTCGGTCGCGCCCCTGAGGTGCGGATTGCCTCGGCGTATGCGTCGACCGCCTCCTTTACTGTCTTTCCAGTCTCCAGTTGCACGATGTGGCCGTAATGCAACTCCTGACCTCGATTGGCGAGACGGAGGGTGACCCATCCACCAGGGATAGTATCCGGCGCCTGAAAAGCGTACTCGGTGGAACTGATAGAGACGAGGCGCGGTGCTGTCGTGGCCTGGTTCTGCGAGGGCCGCTTGTCGTCCTGTGCGCAACCCGAGAGGGCGGCGACCAACAGAACCGAGAACGCTCCAACCGTCAGATGCTTCATTTCAAAACTCCTTTACCTCGGAATCGAGCTGGTGTCCATGGAATATAGGAAGAACGCTCTCCTGCACATCGCGCAGCACTGGTATCAGGCACCTGCGCAACCCGGTTTGATGTCATCGCGCACCGCGGGGATGACGTGCTCGCGCAGGATTCTTGAGCCGAGGGTGTTGCCGGTCGTGAAGTCATTATACCGGCCGGCGAAGATGGTAACGACCATGTCGAGTCCGGGCAGAACGAAGATGCGTTGCTGTCCGTTGCCGACCGCAGTTCGAGCCTCGACGAGGCCGCGAGTTGTCGGATAACACGCGTACCACCAGAAGTATGAGTACCCGTATGCCCCTTCTCCTGCCGATCCCGCTGACATCCGGTCACGACCCGGGTCTCGAGCGAAAGGAAAATGCCGCCGGGTAGATGACTCGGTCCACTTCGCTGGCAGCACGCGCCGGCCATTCCACTCGCCGCGGTGCAGATACAACGAGCCGACCTTGGCAACGTCCCGGGCCCGAAGCCTGAGTCCTGACGCCGCGCTGGGCATTCCTGCGAGGTCGCCAACCCATTCGACTGTGTCGATACCCAACGGCTTGAACAGCTTCGCTCGAGCGTAGTCCTCAATCGGCATCCTGACCGCACGCTCGATCACCGCGGCCATCACCTGAACGAGACCGCCGTTGTAGATGAAGTCGTTTCCGGGGTCGTGCGTGAACGCTCGAGACAGCGCGTACCTGAGCGGCAGCGAGTCGCGCGTCATCCGGATTTCGTCATTGCGCGGGTCGGTGTACGGCAGACTCTCGTTCCACTCGAGGCCCGCAGTCATCTCCAGCACGTGCTTCAGCGTGACGCGTCGGCGCTCCGCCGTATTCAGCTCCGGATACTCTGGGAACCACTCGACCACTGGCTGCTCCAGGGACTTGATCGCACCTTCGTCAATAGCGATGCCGGCGAGTGCACTCACGATACCCTTGGTGACCGAGCGAAGGTCGTGCAGCGAGTCGCGTCCCATGGTGACGCGCCCGCGCGGTCTGCCCCAGCGTTCGTCGAAGCCGTCAAAATACTCCTCGTAGATAAGCCGGCCCGACCGCTCGATCAGTACCGCATGGACGCCAAGCTCAGGCCACGCCCGGAGGGATGCCGTCAGCGCAGCGAGTTGCGTTGCGTCCACGCCGAGCGACCCAGCCGCTGCGGTCTGCCAACCGTCGGTCAACGTGGGTGGGCGCCGATACCGTCCATCCGGCCCATCCTGCGCAGCGGCGCCAAGCGGAAGAAGTGCGAGTGCTATCAGGCAAGTACGCATCACGTTCTAATTCCTCCTCGAGATCTCCTGAATCCCGCATGGAATCGCCCGGCACCGAGAACCGCCCCGAGCTCGGGGTTGAGGACCTTGAGGGCGACGTTGCGTGTATTCCTGAGGTCGCGAGCAAGGTAGACGGTCGCCATTCCGCCCACGCCGATTGGGCGCTCGAAGGTGTAGCGCCCTTCCAATCCGGTGGCGAGGCGGGCATCCATGGCTGGCGGCAAAGCTACAGTATGCGATGAAGGTGAGCCAGAAGGCTCGCCAAAACGTTTCAGCGCCACGATCGAAACACCCCCGCATGCAACTTGCCAAGCTCCCCGACAACCCACTTCCGTCCTTGATCATGATTCGCATTTTTGTCCGAGCGGCGCTGTTGAGTGCGCTGCCCGCTGCTGCTTTCGCCCAGGAAACCCCCGGTCCTGTCAATTCCCGGGAGGTTCCGGTCCTTCAAGTACATCGCAGCACGGCCCCGGTCCGGATCGACGGACGACTCAACGAAGACGCATGGTCTGCGGCTCAGGCCGCTACCAACTTCGTGCAGGGTGAGCCAATCGAGGGCGCGCCGGCAAATCACAGCACCGAAGTCCGCGTCCTCTACGATGAGCAGGCGATTTACGTGGGAGCCCGGATGTACGACGACACGCCTCGGACTATTGCCCGCCAGCTCGTTCGGCGTGATGAGGGAGGCCAGTTCGACTTTTTCGAGCTCTCGCTCGATCCCAACCGCGATCTCCGCACCGGCTACGCCTTTCGAGTCTCGGCAGCCGGCGTGCAGGGTGATGTCTATCTCTTCGACGACACGCGCGACGACCGCTCCTGGGACGCCGTATGGGAGTCGGCCGTTCAGGTGGACGAGAAGGGCTGGACCGCGGAGTTGCGGATCCCCCTCTCCCAGATCCGCTATCTACCCTCCCCGAACCCGCAGGATTGGGGTATCAACTTCACCCGTCGCCGTGTTGCCTCGAATGAGCGGAGCTATTTCTCCCTGGAATCGAGGGTGAAGCACGGGCGGGTGAGCGTGTTCGGCCGCCTGACTGGACTCGAGCTCGCGAAGGGTGTGTCGAGACTGGAGGTGCGCCCCTACGCGCTGACGCGCGGACGCGCGGGCCCTGTCGAAGACGGTAATCCATTCGACCAGCGGCGAGACGCGAACGCAAGCGCCGGCGTGGATGCGCGCTACGGGATCGGCGCGAACTTCACGCTCGATGCGACTGTGAACCCTGACTTCGGGCAGGTGGAGGTGGATCCGGCCGTCATCAACCTGAGCGCATTCGAGACGTTTTACCCCGAGCGCAGGCCCTTCTTCGTCGAGGACGCCCGGATCTTCGACTTCTCTCTCTCGGGGGGAGCGAATTCCCTCTTCTACAGTCGGCGCATCGGCCGCCGGCCTCAGCGGTCGTCGCTCAGCGGGGCGAGCTACCTGCATGTCCCGGAACAGACGAGCATCCTGGGCGCAATGAAACTCACCGGCCGGACCGCGGGCGGACTCTCGCTGGGTTTCATGGGGGCGTTGACAGGTCGCGAGGAGGGGCAGGCGTATTTCACCAGCAGTGACAGCCTCACGAGCTTCGTCGCCGAGCCGCGAAGCGAATATGCGGTGCTGAGTGCGCAGCAGGAGCTGAGAGGCGGCGCATCGGTAGTCGGCGGCGTGATCAGTTTGATGCATCGCAACCTGCCAGGCGATCGCTCGCTCGATTTCCTCCCGTCCACGGCCGGGTCCACGGGTGTGAACTTCGAGCACACCTGGAGCAATCGAGCGTGGGCTTTCTGGGGCTTTTTCGCCGGGAGTTACACCAGGGGTTCGCAGGAAGCGCTGGTTCGCGTTCAGCGGGGCCCAAACCATTATCGGCAGCGGCCGGACGCGTGGAATTTGGGTGTGGACTCGAGCGCCACGAGCCTCACCGGCGGTGAGTGGCGGCTTCAGCTGGACCGTCGCAGTGGGCGGCATTGGACCGGCTCGATCTGGGCGGCACAGCGCACGCCCGGTTTCGAGGTCAACGACGTAGGATTTTTCCAGGGGAGCGAGCGGCTGGACGGCGGGGCGCGAGTCAGTTATCAGGAGATAACGCCAGGGCGCGTGCTGCGCAGCTATCGGCTGACGGCATTCACCTTCCATAACTGGCGTCATGAGGCGCTCCGCGAGCCATTCTCATACTCGATGTGGGGGGATGCGCACAAGGCGGGCAGCGTCTCGACGAACGCGGATCTGACCTTCCTCAACTACTGGGGGTTGAACACCGCCCTCAGCTATGTGCCGGAGGTGCGGTCGGAGGTTCCCACGCGCGGCGGGCCGCTGATGCTCGTGCCGGCGCGTGTGACGTACAGCCTCCGTGGTAACACCGATCGGCGGGCACGACTCACTGTCTCCCCGTCCGCGCAGTTCATGAGATCCACCGGGGACGCCTGGTCCACGTCGGTCGAGTTGGAGGTCGAATACCGGCCATCGTCGCAGGTGGAAATAGAAGTGGAACCGTCGCTCGTGCGGGAGCGGGATCCCCAGCAGTATGTCGCGACGGCTGACGATCCATCCTACACGGCGACGTTTGGTCAGCGCTTCATATTCGCCGACATCGATCGTACTACGTTTTCACTTGACAGCCGCCTGAATGTCGCTTTCACTCCGCAATTGACGCTGCAGCTCTTCGCGCAGCCGCTCCTGTCTGCCGGCGAGTTCGTGACGTACAAGCAGTTCTCGCAGGCCGGTACAAGCCAGTTCGACCCGTTCGAAGAGGGGACCGCGGTTCAATCCGGCACATCGGCTCGATGCGTCGGGGGTCGCACGTGCCGGGTCGGAGAAACCCGATTCGTTGACTTCCAGGGCGATGGGGTGAGTGACATCTCGTTTCGCGAACGCGATTTCCGCGTGCGAAGCCTGCGCGGCAACGCAGTGCTGCGGTGGGAGTACCGGCCCGGCTCTACGGTCTACCTGGTCTGGCAACAAGCGCGGAACTTCGAGGATCGAGCTGCTTCCGAGTTCAATCTGCGGCGGGAATTCGGCAGGCTTTTAGGCCAGGACCCGGAGAACGTCCTGATCCTGAAGATGAACTACTGGCTGAGTCTGTGAGCGCTGGCGCCGATGCGCGCCTTCTCAACAGCCTTTCCCCCAGGCAGGGGGCGGTACGATCACGAGTGCGCGAAACCGCTGGTCATTCGCCATCGCGGCAAACGGGGGATCGCAGCGCAGATGCAGCTGATAATGTGCATCTCGAACCGGCTGATATCGTCGCAGAACTTCCAAAGCTCTCTCCGTTTCGCCGAACGCAGAATAGGCCTGCGCCAGGGACAAACTGCGACTCCGGCTAGATCGTCTCCTGCTCTCAGGTCATCCATATTCCGGTGCGTCGTGTCATTCGGCTTGATGACGTTGAGCCAAGTTACGGCCTTCATGCGCCAGACGCTTCCTGTTAGAATCGCTGGATGTTGGCAGAGATCAACAGATTGCGGCAATGAGATCCTGGATCCGTGCTGACGCCGTGCCGCTCGTCGTCAAATCCGGCTGCGAATGAGCCGCTTTACGGCTTTTCTGCGTTATAGAGCGTAGGAACATGCGCGACGACATCTTCGCGCGTGGTTCGTTCTGACTTCCAAACGGCGAAAGAACGCAGATGCACCTCGTGCGACCCGAGGACCATGCCGGCGATGCATGCGATGTTCGCATACGGTATCCGAAGCGTGAACACGATGCCGAGGTGAAATCCCACACAGGCAACGAGCATCGGCCATTTCGCACGGTGGTATGCAGGCAGCAGGAACATCAGCGGGAGGAGGAGCTCGAGCCTCAGGGCTCCCCAGTTGGCCAGCTTGAGGAACGGAAGGAGTTCCGGTGTCCAGAAGTCCGGAGCATATGACATCGGCATGCGCAGGACCGCATAAAGTGCGGTGCCTTCACGCCACATGGTGCTCGTGGATTTCCAAAGCCCTGGGGCGATATAGAAGAGCATGAGGTTGAACAGGCAGCAAAGGACCGCGCCACCCGGGACGAGCTGAGTCTTCCAACGGGCCGTTGCTGCCTCTCGGTCGCGCAACCATTCCGGCAGTACGAGGGTTTTACCGATCGGTAGAAGTATGAGCCAGAAAAGCGCGAGGTGCATGACCGCGTCGTCTACATAGATGACCAGGAAGTTCCAGCGATAGGCCGAAACAGCGATGAGAAAGAGAGCAACTGCGGCGAGGCGAACCCGATACCCGACGACGAGAGCGAAGGCACCCAACGCGGCAAAGAGATACACGGCGCGGAACGCCCAGAGTCCCATCCACGGACCGAAGAATCCGATCTTGGTATACCAGAACATCTCACGCGTCAGCGCGTGGTCGATGAGTCCGTTGGGGCCGCTGAAGTCATCGGCCTGGATGAACAGGTGAATGAAGTAGGCCAGGCTCAGGAGACCGACGAGAATCCGGAACAGGTCCACAGGCAGGGCGTAGGTGGGACGACGAAAAACAGCGAGGCAGCGCACGGCGGCCTCGCGTGGCGCACTCATCGTCAGCCAACCTGGGGAGGTTAACTCAAACTGTTCCCAGCGAGATGCGGTGGTCCGACCAGGCATGGTCTCCTCCTGTGCAAGCGTCGCGGACTGACACTCAAGGGTCTGCGAGCAGAGGATAGGGTCTCGACCAATCGGGGCCCATACGTCGGATGACGTAGGAGTCCGCCGACAGGTTCAGCGCGACGATGGCAGATGGGACGTGACTGTCCCGATCGAGGCGAAGAAAATCAGCGTCGACTCACGCGGCGGAAAAACGGAGGCGACACTCGCCGAACGAATTGAAGTTGGAGTCTTCACCGCGGATCCGGGCGGTGACGCTTTCAATGACAAGAACGTTATTATCATTGAGCGCCGGACGATCCGTTCGGGCGCGCATTCGGATAATCCGCCGCTCGGCGTCCAGAACGCGCCGACAAGTCCGATCAGAAGCTCACGAGGCGGATCCTCAGCCAGGACTGTAAAACCACTCTTCTCGAAATCGCCGAGTGCGATGCGATCCCTCGCTCGATCCCGCAGCGTCGACAGGCCAGTCGGGCCACTGACGAGAGCGGATGGCAGTTTCCGGATGGCAAGCAGCAGCTTAACTGGAGCCGCTCCCGCAAGGTCCGCGGTGCGAATCGCAGAATAGGTAGTCGCTGCCGACGCTCTCACGATCGTCGAGTGACGTTCCACCACGTCATATACCGGAAGAAAGTCATCGATCAGCATAACGTCTCTCGAGCTCGCCGTCTCGCGGTGGACGTACGATGATGCTCTACAATCCGTTTCACACCTTCGCGGCCGACGTCCTCGTCTTCGTGGACGACAACGGACGGATCGAATTGGCGCACTCACGCAGCGCATCGCGCGACTATGGGCCGGGTCGACCGCTCTCACGAAAGACCTTGGACATCTCCGGGTGATTTGAGCCAGGAAGGAACGTTACGAAAGCATCATGTGTCATATAGCCCGGCCAGATCCCGAGCGATCGTGCTCGCTCCAGGACGAGCGCTGATGCGCCGGGTTGTCCATGTGCCGCCTTGATCGCTGACTCCCAATACCACGGGTTTTCAGAAAATCCAGTCTGTCCGATAGCTTCAAGGTCATCGAGCGACGCGGCTACGCCGGCGGTGTCTCGCGCCCTCGCGCGAAAGACCCCTCGCCACCCCAGTGCCGCGATTAGCTTCCCGGGCGCTTCCTTGGGATTCTCCTTTCGCAATGCAGCCAGGTGGCTGACGAGTGTATCGATAGTGTTGATGGCGAGGCGATATTGACCGAGGCTCGCGAGCATGCGCCCACGGAACTGCTGTGCGGTTTCCCATTCTGCCGTTCCTGCCTTTGTTTTTTCCGTTTGCGAGGCTCGAACACTTCGTGAAAGCGCATAGCGCCGGATATCCGCCGCATGAGCTGCATAACCGTGGAACTGGAGCTCGTCGCCGGCGAGAGCAAGATCCCACCTTGCCGCCTCCGGTATGACCGGAGTTTCCAAAGTCGTAAGAACGCCGAGCCATTTCTGCAGTCCCGCAGTGTCACGCAGTGCCGCTGACGCGGTAACCAGGCCGAGGACCAGCTGCTGAGTCCGCGGAGACCCACTTCCATGAATCCCGAAACCACGCGTCAGCATTTCACGCTGCTCGGAATACCTGTGAGCCAAGTGCAGGTTTTCCCCGAGCATCGTCCAGTACTGCGGCGCACCGCGAAGCCATCCTCTTGTCGGATCGAGTGCCAGCAGAGCATCGGCAGCTTCATCGTACCGACCCAGAAGCCTAAGGGCGAAAGCGACATTCCACGCCCAGTGACTCTGGGGCGCAAGCGCAGCTGCGCGGCGCGCTGCAGCAAGGGAGCGCTCAGTGTGATCGGGGGTTGAATCGCGGCTTGCGAGCAGAAAATCGAGCCCGTGGCGGTCGACCGGAGCCAGCCTCGCACGGAAAGATTCGAGACGGCCCAGTTGGGCCATCCTCTCTGCGCCTGAGCGGCCGGTGATCGATGCCCATAGGAGAGCGGCGACAAACGAAGTGTCTTTCTCGAAAGCGGACTCGAACAGTCGCGAAGCCTCCGGTCTTTTGCTGTCCTGCCACCGCTCGAGGCCCTCGACGTAGTCGAGATAGGCGGCGTACTCCGGCGGTGAAGATCCCGGAGATATGGTTGCCAGTCGATCGTCGATGCGTTGAGCGAGTGCGCCTGCCACGCGCTCGAGGATCAGGGAGAGGGCAGTACGCTGATCCGTGCTTGCTACTGTGACCGGCCTAATGGCAGAAAGAACACGGTTTGACTTCGGGTCGAGAAGTCGCACGTGAATTTCGAGCGAATCCTTGAGGAGGTAATACGCACCCGTAATTAAGATCGACGCATCGAGCGGCTTGGTGACTCCTGCCAATTCAGGAATTTGTGGTTTGCCGCTGCGCCCTGTGCTCGCATCAATTACGGGCACGAGTCCCGTTTGCGCGATTCCGGAGCGGATGGACTCAGATAAAACTCTGCTGAAGGTGTTCCACGAGCTGTCGCCCGTGCCGTTCTCGAAATCACCGATAGCTACGAGCTGCCGCATCAGGTCGTTTCCGGGGGGCGAAGCCGCATTGCGATAGGCTGCGGAGCCGACTGCTACAATCACCACAGCCGTTGCCAGAAAAGCCAATCGGAGACGTCGTCGCCGCTTCCCCGAGTGAGACTCGTCTGTTTGTAAATCCGAGGGCTCGATCGTTTCCACGCCCGCTTCGTCCCTGATCTCTGGCAATTCCTCACGCACCGATATTTTCGCCGGGCGCTTGCTTCGCCCGGATGCTTCTGCTTCGCGAAGCGCCGCAACAACCGATGATTCCGGAGTAGCATCGAGGTCCTGCGCCAATCCCGTTTCGTGAGCTTTGTACTGTCCGATTGCGGCTGCATGATCCCCGCTTCGCGCGAGCGAGCGGATCGCGGCTGCGGTGTACCGGCCGTTCAGCAGGTCGTGAACGGCGAGGCGCTTCCACCATCTCGCGGCCGCGACATCGTCGCCCTCGGTCTCCGCAGCAACAGCCAGCGCTTCGACAGCCCGGACGAAGTCGGCTTCGAACCGGGCCCGCTGTGCGCTGCACCACCGATCGAACTCTGTGGATCCCCGTACATGGATGGCATCGAGGAACGGACCCGAATAGAGCTGCGCTGCAGCGGCCCAATTTCCGTCCGCGACCGCGGCCTGAAACTCTGAGACGTCGCTCGTGAGAACTGCTGGATTGACCCGCAGATCCGCCGCACCAACGATTACGTCATCCCTTCCTATCTGCCGGCGCGTGGAATAGAGGCTCTGGTTGAGCGAGGCCCTGGCTCGCTCGCCGTCGGACTCGGGCCAGAAAAGCTCGACCAGCTTGTCGCGGGGAACACCCCTCGGCCCCGCTGTTGCGAGCACGCCCAGAAGAGCCAGGCGTGACCGCTGAAGCAGCAGTCCCGACACTGGCTGATCGCCCTTGAGTAGCGACACTCCACCGAACGTGATGAGTTTGTATATCATGATATGGGAATCCCCCAATCTGTGTATGGAACCTTCGACGAGCTAGCATTTTTCCTTGCCCGCGCCGAAAAACCGGCTCGATCCTGATAAAAATTCGGCTGCTGATTCCGGGTTGATTCCTGGATGAGGCGACGCTCCTAGACTGCCGCGCATTCATCCCCTCGGAATCGATCCGCTGTGGATTTACCAACGTCAGGAAAGGAGATCTCGTCATGCGCATCACGTACGGAATAGTTGGGGCACTCGCCGTCGCTCTGGCAGCGTGCGCCGAGTCGGAACAGGACATCACCGGGGTACCGGAACTTCGGCTGGGGAAGGCGGTTGCCGACCCAACCGCTGACTGGGTGCTTTTCGACGTTCTCACCGACGGAGTCACACAGGCGGGAATAAGGAGCGACGGAGCGGGAACGTACCAGGCCGGAGTCTGTGGTGTGCGCGCCACCATTTTCGATTCGCCCACTGGAAGCGGCGACGCGGTCCTCAATCCGGATGCGGATTACTCCAGCAAGAGTGGCTGCACGCGGCGCTACTTCCGGATCGCTATTGGGTCCGGCCTGCAGATTGGGGCATTCACAAATGCCCGTGCTGTTACGAGGCTCGCAGTTGGCCAGACGAAACGGGAGCGCATGGGTTGGAATCTGGCCTACTCCGGCTGCGACAGGCTAAACTTCGGTTATCCGGGAGAGGTAAACAGCGACAGTGTGACGATTACACGTCATGCCGACGTCGGAGGAAAGCGCAGGTGGACTGTCGAGACCACGGGTGCCCATCGGGGGGTTTGCCTAGCCTTCACGAAGGGAGCATACGTTCCGACTTCGGTCTCTTACGTCCTTCCCTTCAGCCTGAGTATCAGCGAGCGCTAGCGCCAGGCGGGCAAAGAGCCGCCGCCGTCTTCTATGATGGTGGCGGCACTTTGCCATTTCCGACACAGTACCCGCAGCTAGTCGCCGGAATTATCCGCTCGTCGGCCGGAGCGCGCAAGGCATGCACTCAATGGCCTGACGAGACATGACGTCAGTTGCAGCCATTCTCAGGATAGCAGGAAGGTCTTGCGCGCAGGAGCGTGCACCCCCATCATTGCCTAGACAATGATTAGGATACGAATGAAGTACGATTTTGAAAAGAGTGTTGGAGCCTGGATGAACTGGACCGCGCGCGCGCTGGAACGGGAGCTTGGACGGCAGCTGGAAACTCATGGGATCACCGCGCAGCAGTGGGGGGTTCTGTCCACGCTCGTGCGCATGGGACCTCAGCATCAGGCAGGACTTGCCACCACCCTCCGGATGGAGCCACCGACGCTGTGTCGGATGCTCGATGTGATGGAGCGCGATGGGTGGCTCGCCCGGGAAGACGACCCGGAGGACCGGCGCCGCAAGCGGATTCGTCTCGAGCCGAAGGCGGAAGAAGTGTGGGAGACAATGGTGCAGTCCGCCCGCGCTGTGCGAAAGCGCGCCACGCGAGGTTTTTCCCCGGAGGAGGTCGAGCAGCTCAGAACGCTGCTGAGCCGAATCCGGGCCAATCTAAAACACCCCGACATGGAGAGCTCAAATGCCGCTCGCAGCTGAGGACCGGTTGCAGATCCACGACCTGTGCGCCCGCTACTACATCAGTACAGACGAGGCCGACGTGGACGGGTTCATGGAGTGCTGGGTCGAAGACGATGACATCCTGTTTGAGAGCGACTTCGGCACATTCCGGGGCCGCGGCGAGATCCGGACCTTTGAAGACGACCACGTAAACCGCGGGATGGCGATCGGGAAACGTCACCTGCTGGGAAATGTGAGTATCCGCGAGGGCGAGGACGCGAACACGGCATTAGTCACCAGCTACATGGTAGTGATGGAGGTGGCTGATGTACCGCACGTTGTCGCAACCGCGATCTATCGTGACAGCAAGGTTGTCCGGACACCAGCGGGTTGGCGCTTTCGGCAACGCACGATGGCGGTGGATCCGGGGTTCGGGAAGCTGATGGCACAGGTGCAGCCGGCGACCGCGCCCACACCCGCGTCGCGTCATTGAGATAGGCTCATTGTCCCGCTTCGATCAGTTTCACCCGAACCGCGGTCCCGTAACACAGCACTTCCGTCGCGCCTTGCATCTCGTTCGCATCGTAGCGGATGCCGATCACTGCGTCAGCACCGGCTATATCCGCCTGGAGCAACATGGTGTCGAAGGCCTGCAGCCGGGTTCGCTCGGCGAGCTCGGTGAATAGCGATATGTTCCCGCCGACTATCGTCTGGAAGCCCGCTCCGATAGAGCCGAAAACCGATCGTGACCGAACGACTACACCGCGTACCACGCCCAGAGTCTCCACGATGCGATATCCGGGCAGGTCGAAGGTGGTGCTCGTCATGTTGTACGGAATGTCGGCTACTTGCGAATGAATGATAGAAGTCATTGTCGCCATATGGTTACTTCCGATGCAGCGCGTCGCGCTTTCGCCGGCGGAATCGTCGCTGGCTCTCCGACATTCAGGATCGCGATCACGCGCTCCCCCTCTGCAACACCGATCGCCTCGCGTGCCGCCGGATCGTCCATCACAGCGCCGGTTTTGATGTGTGTGCCGAGGCCAAGCGCAACCGCCGCGAGAGAGATGTTCTGTACCGCCATCATTCCCGCCGCGTAGTCCTCCTCGCGGATCTCTGGATTCTCGGTCTGGCAAATCGCAACCGCAATCATGAGAGGTAGCGCAGCGTGCTCATCCGCAATCTTCTGACGCATCGATTCGGCGGCGGTCGCATCCTCGATCTTGCGTGCCTTGCGCCCGCCAAGCACGAGGCCGAACGACCGCCTGGTCTCGGGACCGAGAACGTAAAATTTCCACGGCTGCGTCAGGCGATGGTTCGGTACCGTAACGGCATGATCGAGCAGGGTCTCAATTTCGGCGCGGGTCGGCTCGCGAGCGCTGAATTCGCGAATCGAGCGGCGGTTCGATAACAGGTCGAGTGTGTTCATTGGACTCAAGCTCGCGGAGCGCCACCCCAATCGCCAGACCTGCCGTTCCGCCGAGCAACTTGTCTTCGGGTGAACTTATTCACGGTTCGCCATTGTTTCTGGCCCAGTCAGCCCCAGCTGCAACGCAATGAACGCGACGAGGTCCGCCGCATCCTCGAGCGCGTTGCCGCCGTGCCCGCCTCCGGTATCCGCCCTCAGAATGATTGGCCGGTTGCATGATTGAGCGGCTTGCAAGGCCGCAGTGTACTTCAACGCCATCCACGCTGGGGCGCGATCATCGTTGAGCGCCGTAGTTATGAGTGTTGACGGATAACAGGTTCCCGCCTTGATGTTGTGCTGCGGCGAGTACGCGTAGAGAAACGGAAAATGTGCAGGGTTCGTCGCGTTTCCGAACTGAGTGATGTGGCGACCGCGATCGTAGCGCAGGGCGTCCGTCCCCGGCACCTCGGCGATCGCGACGCGGAACAACTCCGGGCGTTGATTGATGACCGCGGTTACGAGCAGGCCGCCGTTGGAGGCGCCCTGAATCGCCAACCTGCCAGGGGACGTGTAGCCTTCCCCGATCAGATACTCGGCCGCAGCGATGAAATCATCGAACGTGGTCTGTTTTTTTTCCAGAGTCGCGGCTTCGTACCAGGCGCGTCCGAACTCCCCTCCACCGCGCAGAGCGGGAACGGCGAGCACCATGCCAAGCTCGAGACTGAGAACTGCCCACTCGCTGAAATGCGGTAGAGTCATCTGGCTCGACGCACCGTAGCCGACGAGTATCGCCGGATGAGACCCGTCACGTACGAGTCCGCGCCGGTGAAGCACAAACATCGGCACCCGAACGCCGTCCTTCGACTCATACCAGACCTGCTTCGTCTCGAATTTGTCCGCGGGGAAAGGCAGCTTTGCTTCCCGCTCGACGACTACTGCGCCAGTCGTGATGTCATGGCGCGTGCGCGTAGGCGCAAAACCAGTCCTCGCTTCGACAATGATCTCGTTGTCCCCCGCACCGGAACGCAGATCCGTGACGACGGTCATGGGGGGAATCGACAGCTCGCGCACGAGCCGGCCAGCGCGATCGTAAACACGCACGACGTGCTGCAGGTTGCGCAGATACGTGACGACAAAGCGCCCGTTGATCTCCGATACGCGGTCGATCACGTCGTCAGCCTGCGGAACTACGTCGCGCCAGTGTTCCGGCGACGGGTTCCTGATATCGACTGCGACGATACGGCGCCGCGGCGCATCACGATCGGTAAAGACGTAGAGCGTGTCACCTTTCGAAGCGATCACGCGGTACGCTGCATCCCGCCCGCTCGTCAGTGGAACAACGCGGGACGCGGCGAGCGCCGCACCCTGGTCACTGGTGACTATCTGACCGAGTCAACCCATCAGGCCTACGACATCAGCCCGGACGGCACGCGGCTGCTGATGGTGAAGGCGACCGAGGCGTCGGGGAACGCAGTGATCGTGCACAACTGGAGCCGCGAGTGGCGTGAGAAGAGCACGGGCGAAACGAAGTGGTGATGGTCTTGCCAGGCCCGCGTCCAGCGAAGGGCGAAGGCACCCTGCTGCCGGCAGGCTGGGCGGACAGGATGCCTGGAACGCCAACCGAACTCGCATCGGCGGGCCGTTGCGTAAGGCGGGGCGCGCCTAAGAGGAGTCCGATGGCAGCGCATTCTGATCAACGTCCGCCTCCCACTCGGCAAGGAGGCGCCTCAGCGTTGCGACGAGATGTGGACGGCGTGCAGCGAGGTCGGTCCGTTCGCCGGGATCAACGCTGAGATCAAACAGCAGCAGATGGTTCGCGTCCACCAGCAGCTTCCAGTGTCCGAGTCTTACCGCGCGTTGTTGGCGATCAGGGCGGGCCCAGCGCCAGAACAGCTTGCGCTCGAGCTGGGGCACGTTCCCGCGGAGAATCGGAAGAATGTCAATCCCATCCGGCCGGTGACCCGGGGAAGCACGCGCCCCGGTAGCAGCCAGGATGGACGCCGTGATGTCAACCGTTATTGCCACTTGGCTTGAGATCTCCCCGGGCGGCAGCTCGCCCGGCCAGCGCATGATGAGCGGAACACGGATACCTCCTTCCCACAGCGTGCCCTTTCGATGGAACAGCGGTTCGTTCCGCGACAACCATTCACCGCCGTTGTCATTCGTAAAAATCACCAGAGTGTTGTTCGTTTCCCCCCGCTGCTCGAGCACCGCCAGAATCTCGCCGACGCCGCGATCGGCGCGCTCGAGCATCCGCACATAGTCCTGACGGGTAGCCGGGACAGAATCGTCAGGCATCTGGAGCAGGGGCTGTTTGCCAAGTCGACCGGACTCAATGGGCAAACGATCCGGCGGCTCGAACGGCCAGTGTACGGCGTTGTAGGCCACCTCGAGAAAAAAAGGTCGATCGGCATGGCGCGTGATAAAATCGACAGCGCGATGCGTGATTTCGTCGGTCAGGTAGCCGGTGGCCTTGACCGGTGTCGTGTTCTCGAAGAGGTCCGGGGGGCCGGGCCCGACTCCACGGATGTCAGCCCGGTTGGTGTAGTACGAGTGGGCGCCACTGAGAAATCCGTAGAACTCGTCGAATCCATGGGCTATCGGACCAAACTCGGATTTCCACCCGAGATGCCATTTTCCGACGAGCCCGGTCGCATACCCTCTTCTCTTTAGCAGCGCCGGTAGGGACGTTCCGACGGCGGGCAGGCCGAGCTCGCGATCCCGCGGCGAGCCGGTAAGAACCCCTTCGAGCCCGACGCGCTGTGGATATCGACCGCTGATCAATGCTGCACGTGTTGGCGTGCAGACGGGACCGTTGGCGTATGCATCGGTGAGACGAACGCCTTCGCGTGCGAGGCGATCGATGTTGGGTGTCCGAACGTCAGACGCGCCGTAGCTGCCGAGGTCGCCGTAACCGAGATCGTCCATCATGACGAGAACGACGTTCGGTGGGCGCTGTGCCTGCGCCTGGTGACTCGCGCCGAAGATCAGCGCGGCGAGAACGAGGAAGTGAGGCTGCACCACCCGAATCATGCCGGGATTCACACGTTACCCTGATGATCGACACCCCAATATACGAGAGCGAATGACGCGCGCGTAGCCTGGTTGGACAGCAAAGCCGGAAAGGCATATTCTCTCTGTCCCTGCGGTGGAGGCTGCTGCTCATGCGCGACCACCTCAACTCGGTGTTCGCAGACCGCTACCAGGTCGAGCGGGAGATCTAGCGCGACGTCGTAATCCGCCTGATCAGGACAGAATCATCGGGCAGAAGCCCGGCACGCTGCAGCCGCGGCGTGAGCTCGCGCCACGACGGTTGAAGCTCGAACACACGCCTGAACAGTGGCATCGCTTCGTCCACCCGCTTCATGTTCACGAGTGCGACAGCATGCCAGTAAAGCATCTCCGCATGCCGGCTGCGCGGAATCCCCTCCGTCGTAGCTGCGATCCGCTCGGCGGCCGAGTACTCGCGAAGCGCGGATGCCGCATCGCCGTGCTCGACGGCAAGGTCGCCTGCGTTCATGTGATTGTATGCACGATGCACCGCGACGAGGCGCCTCAACTCTGCAAGCGGTTCTGCGTGATCATCCACCCGCACGTCGAAGAGCCGGTCCTGCCATGACCTGCCCGTAGCGGACGCCTTCACCACGACGAGCGCCGCCGACTGCTTGCCACGGATGTCGCCACCGGCCGCTTCTGCAGCTTCGAGGGCGGCAAGCATGCGGTCGGCGAGGTCGCCCCTGCTTTCGGTGAAGGCTTTGGCCATCGCGGGCCACACCCGTTCGTTCGACATCAGGTTCGCCTGCACTGCGAAGTTGCGGCCCACGTGGAGTGTTCCACCGGACGAGCCGCACCCGACCTTCGCCGGCGCCGACTGGGTTCCTGCGATGCCACCCGCAGCAACGATATTGCGACCGCCGGTAAATGTGGCAACGGTCCCCTTCGCGTCTACGATGCCTACTTGTCGTACATCGCACGCGGCATCGCCGTGAAGCAGTGCCCGCAGCGTTTCCGGCGCGCTCTTGCCGGCCCGGAGTAGATCCAGCCCGAGCTTCCCGTACGATGGATCGACGAAGCTTTGGGTAGCGACGGCGCCGACTCCGGCTTCCGCCCACGGCACGATCTGGCCGACACTGAACCAGTGCGACTGCACGGCGACGCCCATCTGTCCCGTGGCCGAGTCGCGGGCAACGATCGAGTACGTGCTGACTGGTCGCAGTTGCGCCGTAAGCGGAGAGGCGATCAGCAGGAGAGAGAGGAGTATCTTCATGGTACGGGCAATCATGCCGTCAGCCCGTGGAGAATACAAGCAGGCACGGCAACTCAGACTGGCTTACCTACTGCCGCGGTTCCTTTTCGGCGACACCCCTGCCCTCGAGTACCTTTTGAGCGAATCGCTGTCCTTCGCCAAGTCGCTCGACGTCCAGCGCGATCCCGTCCAGGGTGCGCTGTAAATGGTCGAGGTGGGAATCGATCGGCAGAGGGCCATCGCTGTATTCCGGCTTACTCTTCCGGTAGGACGTGGTCAGCCACAACACGACAGTTCCAACGGCCAGGCCTGTATGGCCAGCAGCCGCCCCTGTTTCGCCAATCGCGACATGATAAATCGCTGAAGCAACGTTGCCGGCAACGAAGATCACTGCCGCTGCACGCCACCATAATCCGCGGACTGCCAGTTCGAGCTCCTGGTCGGCTATCCTGAAACTACGGAATCCGGCAGCGAATAGTTTTGACGAGGTGCACGAAGCAGCAGGTCGAACTCAACGCGCTCCAGCGCTGATCGCTAACGCCACCGCGACCATGGAAACGTTGTCCGGCGCTTCCCAGAGGCTGTAGCCATCATGCGTACCGAACGAGTGCCAGAACCCGTGGAGCTTTCCGCCAACCGATGACGAAATCCCGAACAGCGCGAAGCCTCGAGGCCGAGCCGGGACCTCCGCCTGTCAATTGTTACCGCGCAGCTTCTTCAGCATATCGACGGCGTTTGTGTTTTCCGGATTCAACTCCAGCGATTTCTCATAGTTCTTGATAGCGAGTTCCTTGTGACCCTTGGCCATATAGGCTTCTGCTAAACTGTCATAGACGTTGAACGCTTGCGGAAACATTTCGACGTTCATTTTGAAGATCTCGATTGCTTCTTTCTCCTTTTCGCTTCTCAGCAGGTCGTAACCCAGCCGGTTAAGTACCGGCTCGCCGAAGTCATATTGGGCCGGTTGAGTGCGCTTGAGCTCACGGTATTGCCGTAAGGCAGGCTCGATGCCTCTCCGCTCAATGGTTGGAGCCAACACATCCGAAACCGGTTGTTTGACCAGACTATAGGGCTTACCGAAAACAATAGCCGCAAGATCGCCGGAAGTTTTTTTTGGTGTTGCGTCTCCTTTATTGCTCAGGACAATCAGAGTCACGCCCTCAGAGGGGAACCGGGTGATGTCACTTGAAAAGCCGCTGATGCCGCCGTCATGATGCGTCACCTGCTTCTCGAACATCTTGCCGACACCCCAGCCATAAGCGTAAGCGTACCCCTTCCACTCATCGGGCGCGGACTCCACCTCTCTGAATGGCGAAAACATTTCATCAAGAGACTTGAGCGAAACCATTTTGTCCGTGTAAAGCGCCTGATCCCATAGCAGCAGATCTTCCGTCGTCGAATAAAGACCACCCGCCGAGTATGGGGTCGCCATATTCTGATAGTGCGCGTTGATAAATGATTTGCCCCTCCAGTTGTAACCGCTGGCACGATTCGGGACGAGCGTCCGCGAATCATCGTAGCCCGAATTCTTCATACCGATCGGCATGAAGATGTTGTCGCGTACGAAATCGGCGTAACGTTTGCCGGAAGCTTTTTCGATTATTACGCCGAGCAGGTAGAAGCCGGAATTACTGTAGGCGAACCTCTCGCCCGGGTTGAACTGGAGAGGTGTGTCACGGAACGAGTTCACCAGTTCGGCAGAAGGGTATGACTCAATGTCCTTGTCCCAGGAACCGGGCAATTCCGTGTAATTCAGGATGCCCGAAGTGTTCGTGAGCAGATGGCGAATGACGATCGGCTGCCACGATGCGGGACAATTTTCCAGATATTTGCAGATTGGGTCACTGACATTCAGCTTGCCCTGCTCCTGCAGCATCATCACTGCCATCGCGGTGAACTGTTTGGTGATCGAACCTATGCGAAACACAGTCTGCGGCAGGTTCGGGACGCTCAGTTCATAGTTCGCCATCCCGTAGCCCTTGCTGATGATAGGGCGACCGTCGCGCACAACGAGTATCGAGCCGGTAAACTGACCGAACTTGACCGCGGCGTTCATGTATTCATCAATTTTGGCGGCGATCTGTTTCACGGAAGGGGTTGACGATGCAGTATCTTGCGCCGCCGCCGACTGAGTGGAAAACAGAGACAGAGCTACGAACGAGATAAGCCGATTCATGTGAACGGGCCTGCTACGCATAAAGGTCTAGCTCCGAGAGTGTCGATAGTGAAGATACGCTGTAGGGCCCTGATCGCGCGCATCGCCGGCCTGATTTGGAATTTGCGCTCGCCCCTAACGCGCAGTAGCATATCCCACCGTGAATCCTACCGAAATGAACGAATTCGAGAAGCGTCTCAAGGACACGCTCTCGACTGCCTACGAAATTGATCGCGAGCTCGGCGGTGGCGGCATGAGCCGCGTCTTCGTCGCGACCGACAGGATCCTTGGACGAAAGATCGTCATCAAGGTCCTCTCGCCTGAGCTGACCGCCGAGGTAAACCGGGGCAGGTTCCGCCGTGAAATGCAGGTTGCCGCGCAGCTCCAGCACCCGCACATCGTGCCGCTCCTGTCGGCAGGCGAACAGGATGACCTCCTGTACTTCACGATGCCGTTCATCAAGGGAGAATCCCTCAAGACGGCGATCGAAAAGGACGGCGGCATGTCCGTGGCCGAGGTCGTCCGCGTCCTTTACCACGTGAGCGAAGCGCTCGATTACGCGCATGAAGCGGGAATCGTTCATCGCGATATCAAGCCGGCGAATATCCTGAGATCGGGCTCGTATGCGCTCATCACCGATTTCGGCGTGGCGAAGGCACTCAATGCAGCTATGTCGTCGTCGCAGGTAATGACTTCGACCGGCATGGCGATCGGCACGCCTGCTTACATGGCTCCCGAGCAGTTGGCCGGGGACCCGGCTGCGGATCACCGCATCGACATCTACGCAGTTGGTCTTCTCGCCTACGAGTTGCTGCACGGAAAGTCGCCGTATGCAGCGGCTACTCCGCAGCGCATGCTCGCGGCGGTCCTCACCCAGGACCCCAGGCCGCTGATCGAGGTGGAGCCGGAAGTGCCCCAAGCGTTGTCCGATTTAGTAATGCGTTGTCTCGCGAAGGAGCCGGAAAATCGACCTGCAACCGCGAGGGAATTGCTGAATTCACTCAGCATGTTCTCGAATGATGCGGGTGAATTGAGGACGGTGGAGCAGCGGGTTGCGCACATCGTGCACACGCCGACTCCGACATCCGGAATTACTCCCGTTGTGATCAGGGACCACACCGGCTCGGCCCCGAAGCTGACATCGAGTGGAGAAGTGGAGACCAAAGAAGTAGAGACGGTCGTTGCCGATTCACCGCCAGTTGAGGGTGATTATGTTGGCTACGAGACGCCGACGAAGAGCCGCGCCGGTTTGTTCGCAGGCATCGTCGGAGTTCTTGCAATAGCGACAGTCGGTGGATTCTTGTGGTCACAGCGTGGAGGCGGTGGGACCCCGGCTGTCACTGAAGTTCCTGCTGCGCCGGTTGCCATGATTGCAGACAGTGCTGCCGCACAGCCTTTGGGGGGTGCAGTTCCCGATAGTAGTGCTGTGGCTCTTTTACCAAAGGTTGATTCGCAGGCAATCCGCGATTCGGTCAGGCGAGTTGCCCGGGCTGAAGCAGCGAAAAAAGCTGCTGCGAGAAGCGACTCCCTGAAAAAGACTCAGGCCGCTTCGGCAGTGTCACCGGTCGTCAAGGCTCGCAATGCCGCGGCTGCAATGCTTTCAGACGAGACCGCACGACGGGCGTTCGCGAGGGGCGCTACCCGCATGGGCGGAGTACTCGGCACAAAGAGGACCGGTGATCTTCAGACGCAGATCGATGCCCTTCAGCCGTTTCTCACGCAGGCCGGTATGTCGTACGAGCACTTCAAGATCCTGGTGCAGGGCGCGAACGTCAATTTGTTCGATGAGTACGGACGCATTATCCCCGACGCGCTGCAACAGTTCGCTTCAGGCGGTTGATCGACACCACTATAATAGTATCGACTCATCGGTTCGGACTGTTGAGGGTGCCAGCGTGACTGACGATGCGGCACGTACAATGAAGGCGGAGATAGGACATCACCGCATCAGGGATTCCCTCAAGGCGAATCTTGCATCGAAGGACTAACAAGAATGCCAGTCCGAGCATGAACAGGAGAATGGTCACAACTGCCTCCGCGAGAATTCTTAGGTAAAGCAC
>JAYUWU010000041.1:0-15646 GCA_043753365.1 Gemmatimonadaceae bacterium
CTCAAGAACATCAGCAATTCACCATACGAGATAGTTGGCGGATCGCCAGTGATGCGCGCGATGGTGGAGAAGATCGAAAAAGTCGGGGCTACCCCGGCGCGCGTTCTCATCACGGGCGAGAACGGCACAGGCAAGGAACTGGTCGCACGCGCGCTTCACCGTCATTCAGCGCGTGACGGAAAGCCATTCGTGGAAGTGAACTGCGCAGCGATTCCGCAGGAGCTGATCGAGAGCGAGTTGTTCGGTCACATGAAGGGATCGTTTACCGGCGCGATCGCTGACAGGGCAGGAAAGTTCGAGCAGGCCAACAAGGGAACGCTTTTCCTCGACGAGATCGGTGACATGAGCATGAGCGCGCAGGCAAAGGTGCTGCGCGTGCTCCAGGACAACGTCATCACGCGAATCGGGGGATCGAAACCGATCACGGTCGATGTTCGCGTGCTCGCCGCTACCAACAAGAATCTCGAGCAGGAGATTGCCGCAGGCAGATTCCGTGAGGATCTCTATTACAGGTTGAACGTCGTCCCGATTCACGTGGCGCCGCTTCGTGAGCATCGCGAGGATATTCCTCAGCTGGTTGAGTATTTCGTTTCGGTGCTTTCAGCACGCGAGGGAATCACCCCCCGACGTGTCAGCGAATCCGCGCTAGCCAGGCTGATGGAACTCGACTGGCCTGGAAACGTCCGCGAGCTGCGGAATACTGTCGAGCGGATGCTGATCCTTGCGACAGGCCCGGAACTCAGCGCAAAGGACGTCGACAGGCTTGCCGGAGCACGCGTTGCAGACGACACGGGGCTCGGAAGTCTCACCGCGCTCAAGACCTTCGAGGAGTTCAAGGAAGCGGCAGAGCGCGCTTATCTTCTGAGCAAGCTGCGCGAGTTCGACTGGAACGTTTCGGAGACGGCACGGGCGGTCGAGATGCCACGCTCGAACCTCTATAAGAAAATCGAACGTTACGCGCTGACGCGCGAGCACACCTAGACAAACACTCATGAAACAGTTCAACAACTTCATCGCCGGCGCGTGGGTTCGCCCTGATTCCGGCGACTATTTCGAGAACCGCAATCCCGCGGACCGCTCAGACCTCATCGGCGCATTCCCGCGTTCCGGCGAATCAGATGTAAACCGCGCAGTTGAAAGTGCAAAGCGCGGTTTTGAGCTCTGGCGGACGACACCCGCGCCTGCGCGCGGCGATGTGTTGCGCATCGTCGGTGACCTCATGACGAAGCGCAAGGAAGAGATTGCAAACGCCATGACGCGTGAGATGGGCAAGCCCCTCACTGAAACGCGAGGCGACGTGCAGGAAGGGATCGACACGGCATACTACGCTTCGAGCGAAGGTCGCCGCCTGTTCGGGCATACTGTGCCCAGCGAACTGCGCAACAAGTGGGCGATGAGCTATCGCCGTCCGATTGGTGTTGCTGGCCTGATCTGCCCGTTCAACTTCCCGATGGCGATTCCAACCTGGAAAATGTTCCCGGCGCTGGTTTGCGGAAACTCGGTTGTCTTCAAGCCGGCCGAGGATGTTCCGCATACGGGGACTCTGCTCGTCGAGATTCTTCTCGAGGCGGGTTTGCCGCCCGAAGTGATCCAGCTCGTTCACGGAACGGGAGAGGAAGCTGGCGCGGTGATCGTCGAGCATCCCGACGTGCCGCTCATTTCCTTCACAGGATCGACTGAGACTGGCAGCATTGTCGGCGCAACGTGTGGCAGGATGCACAAGCGGCTCTCGCTCGAGATGGGCGGCAAGAACGCGCAGATCGTGATGGACGATGCCGACCTCGACCTCGCGCTGGAGGGCGCCCTATGGGGTGCTTTCGGAACGACTGGGCAACGCTGCACGGCGACGAGCAGACTCATCCTTCAGAGGGGAATTCACGACCGTTTTCTGAGTATGCTCGTGGACAAGGCGAGAGGGCTGAAACTTGGCGACGGAAGGAAAGAGGGAACCGACGTCGGTCCGCTCATCAACGAGGCATCTCTCGCGAAGATCGAGCGGTACATAGATATCGGACAGGAGGATGGTGCCGATCTTCTTTGTGGCGGCAGGCGCGGCGAAGGAAGGGCTCTCGCTGACGGAAACTTCTTCGAGCCGACAATTTTCGCGAGGGTAGAGCCTGGTACGCGCCTGGAGCAGGAGGAGATATTTGGACCAGTCCTGTCGGTCATCCGCATTTCGACTGCGGAGGAAGCGTTTGCGGTCAACAATGACGTGAAGTACGGTCTGTCGTCTTCGATATATACGTCGAACGTCAACGTCGCTTTCCGCGCGCTGAACGAGCTCGACAATGGAATCACCTACGTGAATGCACCGACGATCGGCGCTGAGGCACACCTTCCGTTCGGAGGGGTAAAACAGACCGGAAACGGACATCGCGAGGGCGGCTGGCAGGTTTATGAGTTCTATTCGGAGACCAAAGTGGGCTATGCCGACTTCTCCGGAACTCTTCAGAGAGCGCAGATCGACAACTATCTTGGAACACCCGACTAGTCAGAGGAGAACGTCGAGCGGATGCACGTAAGCGAGGAGCGGCGGGCAAGCGCACTGATGCTGGCAAATGGGAGTCACAGGGGGAGCCGTTTTTCCTTCCTCTGGGAGTGGCTCCGCTCGGTCGTCATCGCCCTCGCGCTCTTCTTCGTCGTTCGCGCGTTTTTCATCGAAGCGTTCAAGATTCCCACGGGCAGCATGGAAGGCACGCTGCTCGTCGGGGATTTTCTGCTCGTCAACAAGATGGTCTACGGTGCTGAGCTCCCGTTCACCGGTGTAAAGCTGCCGGCGCTGCGCCGTCCTCAGCGCGGCGACGTCATCGTGTTCGAGTGGCCGCGGGATCGCACGAAAAATTTCGTGAAGCGGATCGTCGGGATGCCAGGCGATACCCTCGAGATGCGGCACGGCCAGCTCATCAGGAACGGGAAGGCGCAGAAGGAACCGTATGCGCTGCACACGTCGCCGGGCGTCGACGTGACCGACGAAGAGTTCAACTGGCAGCTGGGATATCTGCTCGGTGCGAACGAGCCGGTGAAGCTGCCTCCGCGTTCACCCCTTGCTGTCGCTCGCCTGGAGGCAAGCACCGGTTATCATCCGACACGAAACAACTGGGGTCCCCTGGTCGTCTCCCCGGATAACTACTTCGTGCTTGGCGACAACAGGGACAACTCTCTCGACAGCCGGTATTGGGGACTTGTAGCTGACTCACTTGTGCGCGGACAACCTCTTGTTGTCTATTATAGTTACAATCCCGATGGAGCAGTGAAGCTGGACTGGCTGACACGCGTTCGGTGGAAGCGTTTTGGCGAGATGGTTCAGTGATTGGATCCCGCTCGACACCGCAGTCGAGCTCAGGCACATTACCGTGGTCGTAAGGAAGGAGCAGCAACAGGCATGGCGGTCTCGGTAAATCGCAAGTCGCAGTACGAGGAAGGCTCGCTTGATCAGTATCTGCGAGACATCAGTGTCTATCCCCTGATCACGCGCGAGGAGGAAGTCACCCTCGCGCAGCGGATACGCAAGAACGACCAGGAGGCACTCGACAAGCTCGTAAGGTCGAATCTCCGGTTCGTCGTTTCAGTCGCCAAGAAGTACCAGAATCAGGGCGTCTCGCTTTCCGACCTGATCAATGAGGGCAACCTCGGGCTGATTCGCGCCGCGCACAAGTTCGACGAGACGAAGGGGATCAAGTTCATCTCCTATGCAGTCTGGTGGATTCGCCAGAGCATTCTTCAGGCACTGGCTGAGCAGTCGCGAATCGTCCGCGTTCCGCTAAACCGGGCCGGCGCGCTTCATCGCATCGGCAAACGGGCGAGCACACTTCTTCAGGAACTTGGACGGCAGCCGACGCACGGTGAGATAGCAGAAGGCCTCGACATCACCGAAGAAGAAGTCGCGAAGACGATGCTGATTTCCCAGGTGCATCTGTCGCTCGACGCGCCGATGACGCCCGGCGAGGACAACCGACTCCTCGACTACCTCCCGGACACGACTAATCGAACGCCTGACGAGCAGACCTTCGAGAAGGCTCTCACTGAAGCGATCGAGGAGTCACTTTCCGGATTGAAAGAACGCGAGTCGAAGATCCTCAGGCTCTATTTCGGCCTCGACGGCGAAGACCCGATGACACTCGAGGATATCGGTACACTGCTCGGCATCACTCGCGAGCGCGTCCGCCAGATCAAGGAGAAAGCACTCCTCAAGCTTCGCCATAATTCCCGGCGCAGGGCTCTGGAGTCGTTCCTCGGGTAGACCGGATAAGTCAAACCCATGGGGGTGCGGATCAGGCGGATAACTGCGCGGATTTAACGGATAACCCAGGGTCCGATTGAGATATCCCGTCGGGGCGACGACCAAGGCTGCCCATCAAGGCTGATTCTTTCTGGGGTTAAAACCAGAAAAAGGAAAACAGGTTCTTGTTTACGTCACTTGAATAGCACGGTCGACCTTACCCGCCCGTAACCGTAGTATCCGCGCAGTCATCCGCGCAGTTATCCGCCAGATCCGCACCCCGTGGGTTTCCGCAGTCCCCACTAATACTAGATTTCACGAATGGCCAGCCAATCCTCCTTCGATGTCACCACCGGCGTCGATCTCCAGGAAGTCGACAATGCGGTTAATCAGGCTCAGAAGGAGATCGCCCAGCGATACGACTTCAAGGGCTCGGTTGCCACTATCGAGTTCAAGCGTGTCGAAGGCACGCTCGATCTTACAGCCGAGAGTGAATACCGCATGGAGGCGTTGTTCGACGTCCTCCAGTCCAAGCTCATAAAGCGCGGCGTCCCGGTTAAGAACCTCGACATCGGAGAGGTCAAGCCGGCGGGCGGTGACAAGTCCATCCGCCAGATCAAGCTCAAGATGGCGCTTGATGGCGAGACGGCGAAGAAGGTCGCGGCCGCCATCAAGGAAGCGAAAATGAAGAAAGTGCAAGCCGCGATTCAGGGCGATCAGGTCCGCGTCACATCGCCATCGAAAGACGAGCTCCAGGAAGCCATGGCTCTTCTTCGATCGAAGGACTTCGGCGTCGAGCTCAAGTTCGGCAACTACCGCTAGCTTGAAAGTCGGCTTCATAACACTCGGCTGCGACAAGAACACCGTCGACACCGAGCGATATCTCGCCGAGCTGTCGGACTACGGCGGTGAGTATACCGCGACGCTTGGCGAGGCCGATGTGATCATCGTCAATACCTGCGGCTTCATCGACGCGGCGAAGAAGGAATCGATCGACGCAATGATCGAAGCCGCTCGTTATAAGACCGACGGATCCTGTCAGGCGGTTGTCGGCGTAGGGTGCATGATCGAGCGGCACAAGCCCGAGCTCATCGAAGCGCTTCCCGAAGTCGATGTATTCCTTGGCGCATCGGAGAGCGGACGTCTCGCGCAGGAGCTAGCCGAGCGTGGGCTGATCGGCGCTGATCCAGTCGCGATGCATCCCGGTGTGCGACTGTACACGGGTGACCTGCCGCACGTTCGCTATCTCAAGATCAGCGAGGGTTGCGATCACGGGTGTGCGTTCTGTGCGATTCCCCTGATGCGTGGGAAACACAGATCTTTCGCACGCGACGAGATCATCAGGGAGGCGCAGCTGCTCGAGCTTCAGGGAGCGAGGGAGATCAACCTCGTCGCGCAGGATCTCGCGCATTACGGCCGGGACATCCGCGATGGCGTGAGACTCCCGGAGCTGCTCGAGTCAATCGTTGCCGAGACCGGTATCCCGTGGATCAGGATGCTCTATCTCTATTCGACGGGAATCACGCCGCGGTTACTCGAGGTCGTCGCTCGCGAGGAACGCATCCTTCCATACCTCGATATGCCGATGCAGCACGCGTCTGACGCAGTACTTGCACGCATGCGCCGTCCCGAGAGGAAGCGGACCATTCGCGACCGCGTTGCGAGTTTCCGCAATGCCGTGCCAGGAGTCGCAATTCGCACTACATGCATCGTCGGCTTTCCCGGTGAGACTGACCAGGACTTCGACGAGCTCCTCGAGTTTCTCGAAGAAACGAAGTTCGATCGCGTCGGCGCGTTCACCTACTCGCCGCAGGAAGGAACCCGCGCGGCAGTCATGGACGACGATGTCCCCGATGCGATCAAGCGGGAGCGATTGGAGCGCCTTACCGAGCTCCAGCGCGCTATCACCGCAGATCGATATGAGTCGCGGATCGGAAGCGTGTCACGACTCATCGTCGACCGGATTGACGAAACCGGGAGAACTGTCGGCAGGCTGCCGTGGCAGGCTGACGACGTGGACGGCATAACGATCCTCGACGAGCCGGCGGTTGTCGGACAGTTTCTCGACGTAGCAGTGCAGGAAGTGGTCGACGATTACGACTTCCGCGCATCGATCGTAACCCGCATCGACCCGGTTTCAGCCCCCATTCCCGCAATGCGCAGCCGGGTTCTCCCGATGGCTGTCACGGTGGGAAGCTACGGCAGGTGAAGCCGTGGCCCGGGAAGTGTAGGTATTCGTATCACCCAGTCGTCTTGAAGTCATGAGGATCCCCATGCGTAAAACACTGTTCGTTGCAATCCTTGGAGCCGTTGCCTGCGCTTCCACACTGCCACGACTCGAAGACATCCCGATGGACGAAGGCGATCAGCCCGTAAGGATCGCGCTCGCCGTGTCTGCGGAGAACGCGAAAGTCGGAGGGACTGGCACGTGGCGCATCTATAGCCGCAACAGTGCGAACCTCGTTACGTCCGGTACGTCGGGATCGACTATGACCATCGAGAGGCGCGGAAACCAGCTCGTGGCCGTGAAGCCCGGCGGTTCGGTCACATCGCGGCAGGCAGCTCCGCTCCTGGTCCGCGCAACCAGTCCCGGTTCTTTCGTAACGTTCAACGGCAAGCGCTATCGCGGCGAGCTCATCATCACGCCCAGCAACGGCGGTGTTCTCGTCGTGAACCGGCTCGGTGTCGAATCGTACCTGCGGGGCGTCGTGCCACTGGAGATCGGCGGAGTAGCGAAGCCCGGTGACGAGGCTGCGGTGGAGGCCCAGGCAGTTGCCGCGCGCAGTTACAGCTACATCCGCCTCAATAGTGCAGGCAAGCGCGGGTTCGACATGTATTCGTCGGTGCAGGACCAGGTCTACGGTGGTGTCGACGCCGAGCAGCCGATGTCGGATGCGGCCGTTGAAGCGACTCGCAACATGGTGCTGCGCTACGCCGGTCGCATAGTCAACACGCCATATTTTTCGACCTGCGGCGGGCGTACGACAGAAGTGCAGGAAGTCTGGTGGCGGCGCAACAACGAGCCACACCTCAAGGCTGTCAGCGATCAGATTCCGGGAACCGACAAGCACTATTGCGACATCTCGGGTCGCTTTCGCTGGACAGCAACATTCAGCGGCGATCAACTGCAACAGACGCTCGAGAAATATCTGGGGACTGTCACTGAGGGCTCCGAGCCTGCGGTTTCGGCCAACCCGAATACCGCGCGATTGTCCCTCGGACGCATTTCCGGCTTTACCGTCAACGGCAGGACGTCGTCGGACCGCGTGGCCTCTGTCTCGATCCAGACTGCACGCGGCAACTACGTGGTCCGCGGCAACGATGTCAGGTTCATCCTGCGCACGCCGAGCGGCAGTCTTCTCAACAGCACATATTTTACTGCCGAGTCGCGCAGGAATACGTCGGGCGCGATCGATCAGTTGACGATACGGGGCGGCGGCTACGGTCACGGCATCGGGATGTGCCAGTTCGGCGCGATCGGACGCGCTCGCGCGGGACAGGACTACAAGACGATTCTCACGACCTACTATCAGGGGACTACAGTGGGGCGCATAAGCGGATGACGGTGTGAGCTCTGACATCAGGCTGGGTCTCGTGGGTGCCGGCGCAATCGCGCAGCTCGCGCACCTGCCCGTGCTTTCCCGGATCAAGGGAGCGAGTCTCGTCGCTATCTGCGACAACGACGGTCCGAAGGCAGGAGCGCTCGCCCAGCGCCTGGGTGTTCCCGACATCTTCACCGACTTCGACGAGATGCTCGACGCGGAGGAGCTCGACGCGGTCGTCATCGCCACGCCCAATCACCTCCACGAGCCGCACGTACTGCGTGCACTCAAGCAGAAGGTGAATGTCCTGTGCGAGCGCCCGCTCTCCCTCACCATCGGTGGAGTCACGCGCATTCTCAAAGCGGCAGAGGCGGCTGACAAGAAGGTCGTCGTCGGTAACAACCATCGCTTCCGGAGCGACGTGCAGCAGCTCAACCGCTTCCTTGAGGGCGGCGAGCTCGGAAGACTAATCGGGATGCGCGCGGGGCAGTATCAGTTCCGGACAGGGCTGCAGGGATGGCGTCATCGCAAGGCGGAAGCGGGCGGCGGTGCGTTTCTGGAGTATGGCTATCCGCTGCTCGACCTCGCCTTATGGCTCGCTGACTTTCCCGACCCAGTTCGTGTTTCGGCGCACATGGACCGTACATCTGAGCACTCGGTAGAGGACATGATGCTGGTTCACCTCGAGTGCGCAAACGGAATCTCGTTCAGCATCGACGTGTCGTGGGCGTATGTGGGCCAGGAGGAGCGCTGGTGGTTCGAGGTGATCTCATCGCGCGGAAGCGCTCGACTGTCACCGCTGCGAGTCGTGAAGGAGTTGAATGGCCGCCCGACCAACGTCTCGCCGACCGGAGCAGCGGCGCGCGAAAGCGTATTTCTGCAATCGTACCGAGCCGAGATCGCACACTTCATAGCAGTGCTCAACGATGAGGCAGCGTATGATCCTCCCGCTGATCAGCTGAAGGTGATGCGGGTGATGGAGGCTATCTACAAATCCGCTGAAGAGGGTCGAGAGATTCTGTTGTGATCGGCGCGATACTCTTCGCCGCAATACAGATCGCGACCGCCCAGCCGGCCGTTCAACGCGAGATCCCTGATTCACTGCCGGCCACGTCCGTGGCCGCGGCTCAGGGTGCATCGAACCTTGCCGTCTACCTCCTCACGATGGGCCCAGGCGACCAGGTCTGGGAAAAATTCGGTCACAATGCGATCTGGATCCGCGACGCCGCGACTGGAAGTGACATCGTGTATCACTGGGGTCTGTTCGATTTTACTGACAAGGAATTCGTCCCTCGCTTCATTCAGGGTCGGATGCGGTACTCCATGGGGGCGTTCGACATGGAGCAGACCATCGAGGCATATCGGCAGACAAACCGCACAGTGTGGGCGCAGGAGCTCAACCTCGACCCGGTGCAGAGGCAGAAGCTTGCCGACTTCGTTGCATGGAACGCGCAGCCGGCAAATCGCGATTACGACTACGACTACTATCGCGACAACTGTTCGACTCGGGTTCGGGATGCGATCGACAATGCGCTGGGCGGCGCGATCAGAAATGCATCGCTCGAGGTGCCGACCGGGACCACTTACCGATCGCACACGTCGCGACTCACGCAGGACGACTTCGCGGTGTTCAGCGGGACGATGATCGGGCTCGGCCAACCTGTTGACCAGCCGATTTCGGCCTGGGAGGAAATGTTTCTGCCTGTGCGAATGAAAGAGCAGCTCAAGAAGATTCGCGTGATGACGCCGTCGGGATCAGAGCCGCTCGTGAAGAGTGAGCGTGTAGTCTTTCAGGCGACCCGTCCCGGTGAAGAAGTATCTGTGAATCGCGGTATCGGTGGGTATCTGGCGATATCAGCAGTCATTCTCGCGGTGGGTGCCCTGTTGTGGATTCTGCCGATCGGATCCGGACGCAAGACGGGAGCGCTGGTCCTTGCGATCGTCTGGAGTGCAGTAGCGGGAATCGCGGGAACGCTGCTGGCGTTTCTGTGGGGCTTTACCGATCATCTCTACAGCTATCGCAACGAGAACCTGTTTCAGCTGAATCCCGTCTCCCTTTTACTCGCGATTCTGCTGGTACGCCTGATCTGGACGCGAAGGAAAGGCACCGATGTTTCCGCAGCTTCGAGGAAAACCTCATACCGTGTCGCTCTCATTGTTGCCGCTGCGTCGTTCGCCGGGTTCGTACTTCAGGTACTTCCGGGGTTGAACCAGGTCAACGCAGACGTAATTTCGCTCGCACTTCCGCTTCATGCCGGCACGCTGGCGCTGATCTTCGCTCTCGATCGCCAACCGGGAGAGGCAACGTGAAACTCGGCTTTCTTGGACTCCTCACACTTGCTGGTTGCGCAACCACCATGACGCCTCGAACCGACCTCACGCTGGCGATAGTCAACGCGCGGATCTGGACCGCCAACCCGAAACAACCATGGGTTTCGGCCGTCGCAATTGGGGGGGTCAGGATAACTGCAGTGGGAACCAGCGCGGAAATTTCCAAGCTCGCGCGCGCGACGCCGTTCGCGCGAGTGATCGATGCGGAGGGCGCCCTGGTAGCACCCGGATTCATCGACAGTCACGTTCACTTTGTGGATGGCGGACATCGACTGGCGTCCGTTCAGCTTCGCGATGCGAAGACGCCGCAGGAGTTCGCGGCGCGCATCAAGGCATTCGCCGCAACCGTCCCTGCAGGAACATGGATCACCGGCGGCGACTGGGATCACACCCTATGGGGCGGTGAGCTTCCGCACAAGAGCTGGGTCGACTCCATCACGCCGGCACATCCGGTCTGGGTGTCCCGCCTCGATGGGCACATGGCGCTCGCGAACTCAGTTGCGCTCGCCGCCGGCAAGGTCACGAAAGCGACTGCGGAAGTTGATGGCGGGACGATCGTTCGTGATGCGGACGGCGAGCCTACAGGAATACTGAAGGACAACGCGCAGGCATACGTCGGAAGAGTCGAGCCGCCGGCCTCACACGAGATGGACGATCGCGCGCTTCAGGCCGCGATGAAGTATGTGGCGGAGCAGGGCGTTACTTCCGTGCACGACATGGGCGGGTTCACCAACCTAGCGACGTTCGACCGCGCGCACGGCCGCAACTCGATGATCACGCGGGTCTATTCGGTCACCCCTATCTCTCAATGGGAACGCCTGCGGGATCTGGTCGCCCAGCGTGGAAAGGGCGACGAGTGGATTCGCATCGGCGGACTCAAGGGGTTCGTCGACGGATCACTCGGGTCGCACACTGCCGCGATGCTCGCGCCGTTTACCGATTCGCCTGCTGACTCCGGGTTCCTCGTCGAAGCCGAAAACGACTTGTACTCGTGGACATCCGGCGCTGACAAAGCAGGGCTTCAACTTCTCATTCACGCGATCGGCGACAGGGCGATACGAACGCAGCTGGGAATCTTCGAGCGCGTCGCGAAAGAAAACGGACCGAAGGACCGGCGGTTCCGCATCGAGCACGCCCAGCACATACATCCGGCGGACATCCCGCAATTCGCGAAGCTTGGCGTGATTCCAAGCATGCAGCCGTATCACGCAATCGATGATGGGCGATGGGCCGAGCGAGTGATCGGGCCCGAGCGGAGCCTGACGACCTATGCATTCAAGTCACTCGTGGAGTCAGGCGCGCGCGTCGCTTTCGGCAGTGACTGGTTCGTTGCGCCGCCAACGCCGCTCGAGGGTATCTACGCGGCTGTGACTCGTCGCACGCTCGACGACCGGAATCCCGGCGGATGGATCCCCGGCGAGAAGATCACTGTCGAGCAGGCGCTCAGGGCCTACACTATCGATGCCGCATTCGCGTCGTTCGATGAGGGCATCAAGGGGTCGATCGAGCGCGGAAAGCTCGCCGATATTGTGATCATCGACCGGGACCTGACACAGATCCCGGGCGCCTCGATCCGCGACGCAAAGATCCTCAAGACGATCGTCGGCGGCAGGGTGGTTTTCGAAGCTCTATCCCGATAAGCTCAATGATGGCAACTTCGAGGTCCGCAAGGGTATGACAAAGCTCGGACCAACCCCACAAAACGGATAAAGTCAATGAATCACCGTCTCCTTCCGGCTGCGATGTCAGCGCTGGTATTTGCGGGAGCACTCTCTGGCGGTGCTGCGATAGTCAGCGCCCAGTCTGCGCCCGCCTCCAGTGCCATCCTGCCCTTCAAAGCGACCGAGCGGACCATGTCTAACGGTCTCAAGGTCATCATCGTCCCAACCGGATTTCCCAACATCGTCTCGCTGCAGATTCCCGTTCAGACGGGATCCCGCAACGAGGTAGAGCCAGGCAAGTCAGGCTTCGCGCACTTCTTCGAGCACATCATGTTCAGGGGCACGAAGACGCAGACTCAGGAAGACATGAGTCGCACGCTGACGAAGGCCGGCGCGCGCGAGAATGCATACACCACCGATGACTTCACGAACTACTACATAACGTTCGCGAAGGAAGACCTGGAGACGATGCTCGCGCTGCAGGCTGACAGGTTCCAGAACCTCCAGTACGTGGAACCCGAATTCAAGACGGAATCCCGCGCTGTACTTGGCGAATACAACAAGAATTCCGCGAATCCGACATCGAAGCTGTTCGAGGCTATTCGTGAAGCCTCTTTCTCGAAGCACACGTACTCACACACCACGATGGGCTTCATCAAGGACATCGAGGACATGCCGAACCAGTATGAGTACTCGAAAGAGTTCTTCAAGCGCTGGTACCGACCCGAGTACACCACGATCATCGTCGCCGGCGACGTCAATGCCGACGAAGTGATGCCGCTCATCGAGAAGCACTGGGGCAAATGGGAGCGGGGAAGTTTCACTGCCGTCATCCCGCAGGAGCCCGCCGGAACCGGTGCAAAGTACAAGCACGTGACCTGGTCGAGCCCGACTCTTCCGTACATTGCCGTCGCGTTCCGTAATCCGGCGTTCTCGGAAACCGACAGGGACAATGCAGCGCTCGATTTCGTTGCGACGCTGTGGTTTGGTCCAACATCAGACATCTACAAGAAGCTCGTTCAGCGGGAGCAGAAAGTTGACGGCTTCAGCGCTGGCAACTCGAGCAACGCGGATCCCGAGCTCTTCACGATCTTTGCGCGCGTGAAGAAGCCTGAAGACATGACGTATGTGCGCGATGAGATCCTCAAGACCGTTTCGCATGCGAAGGCGACCCTCGTGTCAGCCGAGCAGCTCGCTGAGACGAAGTCGAACGCGCGCTACTCGTTTGTCCGTAGCCTCGACAACACAGACCGCATTGCTTCGACCCTGGCGCGTTTCGTCAGGTACAACCGCTCGTTCAACACGATCAACAAGGCGTATCAGCTGTACGATGCGCTGACCCCGGAAGATCTTCGTCGCGCGGCGCAGACGTACTTCATCGATAACACGATGGTAGTTGCGACGGTGTCGAACACGGACCTGCCGGCGAGCATATCGACGCTTCCGACGCTCGCGTCATTTGCAGCCGCGGTATCGGGATCGGTGACGGCTGGAAACGGTGCGGCCGGCGCCAAGGTGATGACGCCTCCTGCGCGGCCGAACGACACAGCCCCGTGGATGGTGGCGTCGTCAGTGAAGGCTAGTGGTGCTGCAGCAACAGCGATCGCAACGGACAAGGTCATTGTTCAGAAGACACCACTTCCCCAGCTCCGTCTCAAGGTTCTTTTCACCGCAGGCTCAGCCGCGGATCCAGTTGGTAAAGAGGGGCTTGCATCGCTGACTGCGCGGATGATCGGCGGAGCCGGATCGAAGGGGATGACGCTGGATGAGATCAACAAGGCGCTTTATCCCGTCGCGGGCAGCTTCGGTGGCGGTGTCGACAAGGAGATGACGACATTCAACGGGTCGATTCACCGGGACAACTGGGACCGCTTCGTCAGGGTCGCACTTCCAATGCTGCTCGATCCTGGTTTCCGCGAAGAAGATTTCAAGCGGAACAAGGATGGGCTTCTCAACTCGCTGAAGCAGGATCTGATCGGAAACAACGAGGAGGAGCTTGGAAAGGAGCGCCTCCAGGCGAACATCTTTGCGGGCACGCGCTACGCACACCCGGTGCAGGGGACCGCGGCGGGAATTGCCGCGATAACGCTCGACGACGTGCGGAACTTTGCCCGCACCCAGTACACCCAGGGAAACCTGATGCTCGCGGTGAACGGCGACATCTCGGATGTCCAGGTCATGCAGCTACGGACGGCCCTCGCATCACTTCCCGCGGGCACGCCAGCCCCCGCAAAGAAAACACCGCTCGCGGGAAAGCGGGCGAGGGGTATGGAAGTCGAAATCATCGCAAAGGACACGCGCGCGACGGCAATCTCGTTCGGTCTGCCGATCGAAGTGACGCGCACGCATCCTGACTTCGCGGCGCTCAACGTCGCACGCGCGTGGCTGGGAGAGCACCGACTATCGACGGGACGGTTGTACGACAGAATCCGCGGAATCCGCGGAATGAACTACGGAGACTACGCTTATATCGAGGCGTTCCCCCGCGGCATGTTCCAGTTCTTCCCCGACCCGAACATCGCGAGGCGCGGACAGATCTTCGAGGTCTGGATTCGCCCGGTCGTTCCGGAGAACGCGCACATGTCGCTCCGAATCGCCGTCACCGAATTGGACAACCTCATCGACAATGGCCTTTCCGAGGAGGATTTCCAGGCCTCGCGTCAGTACCTGATGAAGAACGTCTACGTCATGACGCAGACGCAGGACCAGCAAGCAGGCTACGCGCTCGACTCGAAGTGGTACGGAATGCCGGAGTACACGGCATACATGCGCTCACAGCTCGAGAAGCTCACGCGCGCCGATGTGAATCGCGCGCTGAAGAAGCATCTCTCAGCCGATGACCTTTCAGTAGTCATCATCACGAAGGACGCCGAAGGCCTGAAGAAGCAGCTCGTTGCTGATGGGTTCTCGGCGATCACGTACGACGGTGAGAAGCCTCAGGCACTGCTCGACGAGGACAAGGTGATCGGCGCGCGCAAGCTCGGCATCACCGCTGACCGTGTCAGGATCACTCCGGTCGAGGCAGTTTTTTCAAAGTAGACTGACCACCGGTACTGTATAGCGAAAGGAGTTGGGGAAAACCCCAACTCCTTTTGCGTTCGCTGAATCGCGCGCGAAGCCTCGTCAGCTCGGTGCGTGTGCCGATTCTGCTCCTGAGCTCATTCGGTTTTGAGCATCCCGGCCGATCTCGATCTTGCGGGGCTGCGGCAGGGCTGTCTTGGGGATATTGACAGAGAGAATGCCGTCATTGTAATCGGCGTCAATCTTCGTGTCGTCCAGTCCCTGCGGGAGCTGGAATGAGCGGCTGAAGCTTCCGTAGGTGCGCTCAACCAGGTGGAACCGGCTATTCTCATCCCCTTCCTTCCGCTCGCCACGTTTCTCACCACGAATGGTCAGGATGCCGTTCTCGGCCGTGATTTCGACATCCTCCAGGCGGATGCCCGGCAGCTCGACTTCGAGACTCAGCTGCTTTTCAGTTTCGCGAACGTCGACGGCGGGCATCCAGGACCCGGTACCCTCACCGCGTCCGAAGGTATCCTCGAACAGCCGGTCGATCTCCCTGCGAAGACCGAACAAAGGGGTGGAAACTCCAGTGCGGTAGATCATTTTTTCCCTCCTCGGTTATTGGTCGGTGGTTGTGATATCGATGTCCGGTCGCGTGGGAAAGGCAACGGGCGTTCCAATTGATTTCTGCCACGATGACCGGGTTTTTGCGGGGTTCTTTGCCATTCAGGCAAGGGGAGAGTCATCGCGACAGATCAATCGCGTCGCGCGGGGATTGGCGACCCTTGAGGCACTCCGTACTGCGAACTAACTCCGTACTGCGAACTAACTCCGTACTGCGAAACCAAGCACGCTGGTCCGAATGGCCCTTTTTCGCCAGCTCGACCGCA
>JAYUWU010000042.1:0-46260 GCA_043753365.1 Gemmatimonadaceae bacterium
TTCAGGCGGGCGAGTGGATTCGCGTGTTCGACCGTGATACGGAGGCGCTCAGCGAGAATCTCGGCGAGGCCCGGTGTGCGTGAACCGCCACCGCAGACATAAACGGCGCGGAGCTGTGTGTTGCTGCGTGAGGCGGCGATGAATCCCGCTGCGCGCTCGACTCCGACGGCGATCTCCTCGACGCGAGCGTTGAGCACTCCGTCCAGCTGCGGCGACCTGTCGTAACCGCGAATCAGAACTTCGGCATCACGTGCGGCCATTCCGTGCTGGCGCTGCAGATCTTCGTTGAAGCGGCGAGTGCCGATCGGAAGGTCACGCGTCAGGATCGGAACACCGTTATCCATGATGTTCACGTTCGTCACTTCGTTTCCGATATTGACGAGCCCGACAAAACCCTTCATTGCTTCCGGGTAGTTGACTTCGAAGGCGTTGTGAAGGGCGAAGGCATCCACGTCGACAATCGTCGGCGTCACGCCGGCATCGGCCAGAATCCTGAGCTTCGCGTCAACCAGGTCGCGCTTTGCGGCGACGAGGAGAACGTTCATCTCTTCAGACTGGCGGTCGCGATCGAGGATCTGAAAATCGAGCTCGACTGATTCGACGTCGGGAACGTGCTGCTCAGCTTCCCACCGCATCAGCTCGCGAGCCTGACGGTCCTTCACACGCTCCGTCTGGATCTTCTTGATGATGACGTCGCGCCCGCCAACTGCGGTCACGATGTTCTTTGATTTGATACCGACTGAATCGAGCGCAGCGCGAATCGCGTCTGACACGATGCCCGGATCCATCACTTCGCCTTCGACGATTGCGTCGGGCTGAAGCTTGGTAATGGCCACCCTGACAAGCTCGGGTGCTCCCTTTCCATGATCGACGACAGCGATCTTGATGAGGCCCGATCCTATGTCGAGTCCTATTGTCGTTTTCTTTCGGCCGAAGAGCGCCATGTTAGCCCTGGGTAGGAGACTGTCAGGTGGTTGCACGCTGCAAACGATTCACATGGCGGCGAGGTAACAGCGCATTTGGTCACATCTGATAAATCGGAGACCATGACTGCGGGGAGAGCGGCACCGCGCGAGCTTGGCCAAGGCTGTCGCTCGTCGTTCGAACGGCGATCGCAATGCGTCGCGCGAGCCTTGTTGCGCCCGAAGCGACTACGCGACCTTCAGCGACGACGAGAAAAAGCGCACTGTCGAGCCTGGTCGTGTAGACCGTGCTCTCCAGCGGATGGTCCGCAGCGTGGCTTTCCGTAATGACTCCCCCAACCGGTAAAGAGTCACAGTCTGGGCAGGTCCAGCTATCGATAGTCAGCCGCGCACTACGTTCCGCGTAGCCCGTGGCCTGAAGCTCGAGCATCGCTGCCCTCGTTGCCGACGCCTCCTGTCCGCTGGCAAAGAGTGCTGCGGTCGCGACCACAGCGATGAGGATCACGCACGCCAGGGCGGCGGGCAACACGAAGCCCGAACGCCGCGCGAATCTCACGGCGATCGGTTCCTCGGAGAGACCGACACGACCACTGAGTCCGTGTAAGTCGAGCGGCTGTCGCCTGCGAGATTGGCGGAGCGGGAACTCTTTCCCCTCAGGACAACATCTACACGGGCAACAAGGTGCGAGTTGGCAGTACTCCCGAGCTGGGTCCCGCTCACGTCGAAATACCTGAACGAAAGCCCTGATGCCCCGCTCGAGGAATATTTCCCATACGGGCCGCTCACCGGCTGAATGGCCGCACATGCTGAAACACCCGCCACCGCGCAACGTCGATAGCCGAGGTACCATTTATTGTCTGACGAGCGATAGAGACTGTAGCGTGCGCGTCTCACGAAATGAATTGGCGCGCCCCGACTCACCGGGGTTGCCGGCGGCACGACAAGGCTTACGGTGAAGCCTCCTGCGGCGCTGGCTTCATCTGCGTATGTGGTGAACCCGGTCGATGACGGGCAGGACGAGGCGACCGTGCGCGGCTGAAACGACGCGACGCGTAGTGCCTCCCAGCTTCCCGAGTCTGGCCTGCCTGGCGGGAATGTGAATACAAGAGCCAGGTCGCCTGTGTCAGGTTGAGCGAGCATCGACGTCAGGGTCGAACCCGATTCCATGCTGAGCGGCGCCAGCCCGATTGTGGCGGCCGACTGCACCGTGCACGCGATCGATGTCGCGATGGTCGAATACATCTCGATGGCAGAATCGTGCATCGCAGGCAGTCCCAGCAGCCCGGTTGCCGCGCCGCGGATGTCGGTGGTCAGCACATCGGCAGCGTCGCGCAGCTGCGCTCTGGTATCGAGAATCGCGGCTGCAGAACTGTAGAACCGCTGCTGCCGGACGAGGGTGCCTATCATGAACGACACCGCAACGCCGGCCAACGCGAGCGCGATGATCACCTCGACCAAGGTGAATCCCTCCCGTTTCACTTGCACGACACCGCCGTTAGGAAGTTGTCGTTGTGCGTGCCGCTATGGTCAGCTCGCTCGATTCGCTGATCGAGGGTTTTTGTCATGGTTCCATTCAGGGTCCATATAGAATGGATCCCCTTGGATGTTACTTCTCCTCCGATGAGGTCATCACAGCGTGACGCGTTGGCGGTTTCTGCCGTGGAGCGCGCGATGAAGGCGGCATTCGCGCGAAGCGTGTTCGCGGACATCTGTCTGACAATTGTTGCGGCGCTCGCTGCGAGGCCCAGTCCGCCGATGGCGAACACGAGAATGGCGACGACAACTTCAATGAGCGTGAGTCCGCGACGCATCTGCATGCGCGCAGCCTAAGTCCTGGGATATCGATTCCCGTCATTGAATCCTGACGTCAGGAATCGAAAATCACCCTCGGCGGCCACATTGCTTTCACCTCTAAACAAGAAAAGGCGACCCGAAGGTCGCCTTTCTTTTTGCAGCACCCGGGGAAAGGGCAGCGGCGAACCGCCACCCTCCCCCCGAAACTCCCTAGATGCAGCCGATGACGCCGTCAGCCGAACTCGAGCAGGTCGTGCCGGTCGAGCTGTGTGAAGCAACCGCGCTCCAGCTCGCTGCGCCCGTCGTGGTCGTTCCGAGCGTCGCCGTGACAGTCACGTTCTGCGAAGGACGGAAGCCCTGGGCCAGACCGTTTCCTGAGAAGTAGACGCCAGCTGAATCTGCCGCGTAGCTCTCCTCGTACGTGGCGAGGTTACGGAGATCCGACTTCATCGCCGCGACATACGCCTTTTCCTTGGTGTTCGAGAACTTCGGAATCGCGATCGCGGCAAGGATGCCGATGATGACGACGACGATCAGAAGTTCGATCAGCGTGAAACCCTTCTTGTTGCGTACCATTGTAAAGGCTCCTGAGAGAGTTGTTTGCGTTGCTTCGGGGGGAAGACGACGCACCACAGGGAAAGGCAACGTGGGGGCCAAAGCTTCGGCGAATCGTTAAGTGATTACGCTGTAACGTCTTACCTGAATGGCACTGGCCCGTACCACCCTCGAGCCGAGGCGCATTCTGCAAGCGGAGTTGCAAAATGCAACTACGCGCCGGGCTTCAGTCCCGCTACGCTGTCGATCACGTGGACCAGCCGTGCAAATCGCGGATCCGCTGGATTCTGCTTCATCCCCTCGACCGCCAGCTGGCGCGCCTGAACGTTCTCTTCAAGAGCCGCGTGTGCCATCGCTGCCCCGAATCGGACCTTGGGGTCAGACGGCTTCAGTTCAAGCGCGTCCATATAGTATCCGACTGCCACCCGAAGCTTTCCGGCCGCATGAAAGCGGTCGGCCGCGAACCACCTGACGAAATAGTCCTGCTCACGGCTCAGGCTCACAGCCATTGCCAGCTCCGCCAGGCCTTCGCCTGTCTTGCCTTCATTCGTCAGTAGCTCGCCCAGACTCAGGTGTGCGCGATAGCTCGTCGGGGCGTCCAGAACCGTCTGCCGAAACAGAGTCTCGTTGTCGCGCCACACAGTGCTCCGGCTTGCACTCCTGAGGAGGCCGGCCGCTACCAGTACACAGGCGAATGCAGTGACCACGCGTGCCCATGGCACCGGGCGAACGGCATGAAGCGTTCGGTCAATGAGGTACCCGGCAGCAAGGGCTAACCCGATCGTCGCAAGAAACAATGCGCGCTCAGCCAGCACAAATCCCGTGATGATGATGAGGTTGCTCGGGATCAGGAGGGCTATACCGGCAAATGCCAGCACGAGAGTCAGCGCGGGCTGCTCCCTGCGAATCCGAATTGCAATTGCAACAGTTGCAATGATTGCGAGTATTGCCGGCAGCATCGAGATCCGAAACGCAGTCACGGTCTCAATGCGCGGCGGCGAATAATCCGCCGACAGCTGAGCGGGCCAAATGAAGAGCCGAAGCCACTCCGGCATCACCGCAAGCATGGTGAAGAAGCGGGCCGGGTAGCCTTGGCCCGCAAATACAGTGGCGGTGGCACCTCCGGCGAATGCGCCAAGCACATTCGTGCGAATGATGACGAACAAACCCGCAGCCAGTATCATGCCGACCAGGAGAGGCGAGAGCCTCTGAATTCTTCCTTTCACTGGCAGAGGCGAAGGCAGGATCAACTCTGCCGCAACGATCATTGCAGGGAACACGATCGCGTGCTCCTTGAATCCCAGTGCAGCGAGATACAGCGCCGCAATGCCAGCAACCCGTGTAGTTGGGAACGGGTCACTCCGGCTGGATGCCAGGAAGGTCGAGAGCGCTATCATTACGAGCAATGCCGCCCAGAGCTCCGCCTGACCGACGACGTTGGCCACTGCCTCGACGTGCAGCGGATGAACAGCAAATATCGCGGCTCCCGCAAATGCTCCGCGTGGCGTCAGGAGCTGCTTCCCCACCTTGAATACACAGAGCGAGACAGCGACATAAAGGAAAATGCTCACCAGGTGGAACGGTAACGGAGATCCGCTGCCGATTGCCCACTGAATGGCAAACGCAAGACTTGTAAGCGGGCGATATAAAGCGTGGCCGAAGTCCGGCGGCCAGTAGCTGTGGGTAACGAGGTGCCAGACATTCGACAGCGAATGCACTGACTCGTTGATCGCAATGATGGGGATATCATCGAGGGCGAACCCATTCGTCACCGACAGAATGGAAGACCCCAATGCGAGTGCAGCTACGCCGGCCCCGGGCCCGCGAGAGCGGTCACTCGTCGCCATCGGATCCCGCTGCGTCCACGCGGAACGCGCCCGCGTCCGACAGGAGAGCATGGGCCTGCGCACGTCTGCCAGTACGAAGAAGACATACTGCCGCGTTCACTCGCACCTGTGGCTGCTCCGGCCAGAGCGACAACGACCTGGCATACAGTTTCGTGGCCGTATCGCACTTATGGTTCATCTGATATACGTCGCCAGCAAATGCATACAGCTGTGGATCCCACTTCGGACCAAGCATCAAAGCGACCCCCGACTCAGCCAGCGCTCGCGCCGGCTTTCCGCGATCGATATTGAGCTGGGCCAGCATCATGCGCGCACGCGCGCTGGTTGGCGCGTCCTCCACGGTCTGCGTTATGAGCGATGCATTGTCACGCCACACAGGGTTGCGCGTCGAGCTGCGGGTGATACCAAGGACGAGTAACGCGGCAACGCCGACTGTGATGAGCGACGAGATGCCGTGGTTGCCATCCGCGATGGACATACGCACGAGCGCAATAGTCGCGACTGCACAAGCCAGCATGACTCCGGCGCTTGCGAGGAACAACGTGCGCTCCGCAAGCACGAATCCTGTCACCACGAGAAGGTTGCTCGGGATCAGGAGTGCGATCCCAGTCCACGTGATCGCAAGCGTGGCGACGGGAGCAGTCTTGCGGATAAATACCGCTAGCATTGCGACACCAGACACGACGACCACAGCCGGAATCATGTCGAGCGCAAACGTTTCGGCGATTTCGATTCGTGACGGCGAATAGTCGGCCGACAGCACAGACGGCCAGAAAAAGAGTCGAATCCATTCGAGCATCACACGGAGCATCGTGAAAAGACGTGTCGCGAATGAATCGTCGGCGAAGATCGGCGAAGTGCCACCGCCGTGCACACTCCCTATGACGCCTGCGCGCAATATTACGAACGAGACAGCGACGATCGCGATCCAGCTCGCGAGGCGGCGCCCATTCGGAATCGCCTCCACCGCTGCCGATCGGTGCCGCACGACGACGACCTCGAGGGCGAGCAGTATCGCGGGAAGTACGATCACGTGCTCCTTGAACATCAGACCCGCGGCAAACAAGGCGGTTATTCCCGCTATCCTGGTTGTAGAGAGGTCCCCTGTGAGGCGACCTCGCACGTATGAGGACATCGCGAGAAGCGCACAAAGCGCGCTCCACAATTCCGCCTGCCCGACTACGTTTGCTACCGCTTCAACGTGGACGGGATGAACTGCAAAAAGAGCAGCCGCAAGCCACGCGGTTCGCGCCTCGGCAATCAGCTCGGTAAGCCGGAGGAACGCAATGCAAACCGTCGCATAGAGCGTGATGCTGAGAGCGTGAAACAGCAGTGGTGACCCGCCGCCAAGCGCCCACTGTATCGCAAAACCGAGAGAGGTAAGCGGACGATAAAGGCTGCCCCCCGTCTCCGGTGGCCAGTAAGTCTGAAGAAATATTCTCCACGCACCAGCCATCGAGTGGATCTGCTCGTTCTGGGCAACTATCTGAATATCGTCGAGCGCGAATCCGTTTTTGAGCCCGCTGAGCGACGCCGCGATCGCAAGCAGCGTAACCGTCACGGCCGCCAACCAGCGAGATTGATGTGCGCCGATCTTGGTTGCGGCCGGAATCATGCCGGAATCTCGAACCTCGAAAGCTTTCTGTGCAGCGTCGATGTATCGATGCCGAGGACGTCAGCCGCGCGCGACTTGTTGCCGCCCTCGGCACCCAGCACCCACATGATGTACGCGCGTTCGATCGCCTCGAGCGACGGATTCGACGCCGCACGCTCCGAGATCAGCGGCTCGGATTTGCGCTGCCTGACCTTGTCAGGAAGAGCGCCTGGAAGGATCACCCCGTTGCTCGCTAGAATGACAGCGCGCTCGATTGCGTTCTCCAACTCACGCACGTTTCCCGGCCACGAGTACTCCTGCAACTGCACGGCGGCCTCCGGACTCAGCTTCTTCTGCGGCTGCCCGCGTTTCGTCGCTATCTCGGCGAGGAATGCTTCAGCGAGAACCGGTATGTCATCGCGGCGCTGGCGGAGCGGGGGGATCTCGATCGCGATCACGTTCAGGCGATAGAAGAGGTCGCTGCGGAAATTGCCGCGCGCGATCTCTTCGTCGAGATTGCGATTCGTCGCCGCGATCAGCCGTGTGTCGATCGGGATCGGCTCAGTCGCTCCAACGGGAATCACTTCGCGATGCTGAAGGACCCGCAGCAACTTTACCTGCGTCGACGCTGTCGTCTCACCGATCTCGTCAAGAAAAAACGTTCCCTGCTCCGCAGACGAGAACATGCCTGCCTTGTCCTTAACGGCTCCGGTGAACGATCCCTTCACATGCCCGAACAGCTCGCTTTCCAGCAGACCTTCGGGAAGAGCGCCGCAGTTGATCGATACGAACGGACCATTCGACCTGTTAGACAGCTCGTGGATGTATCGCGCTACGACACCCTTTCCCGTTCCTGATTCGCCCTGCAGCAACACCGTCGAATCACTGCTCGCGACCGTCTCGGCAATATTGAGCACGTCGAGCCATGACTTGTTGACGCCAATGGGTTTCCCTACCGTATCGCGCCGCTTGATCTCACGCTTGAGCGCGCGATTCTCAGTCTTCAGCTGCCGAGCCTCGGCTGCCCGCTTCACGATCGCAATGAGCGCGTCGTTCTGAAATGGCTTCTGTACGTAGTGGAACGCGCCATCGTTGACCGCATTGATCGCCGTCTGAAGCGAAGCTTGCGCCGTCATCAGGATGACCGGCATGTCCGGATCCTGTGCCCTGGCTGCAGCGAGGATATCGAGTCCGCCGAATCCCGGCATCCTGATGTCCGATATGACGATGTCGGGGCGGATCGCAGCTATCTGATCGAGTCCCTGCTTGCCGCCAAAGGCCACATGCGCGGCAAACCCCTCATTCTTGAGGAGAATTCTGAGGGTGTCGACTATCGCGGATTCGTCATCGATTATGAGGACGGTCGGGCGCGATTCCTGTGGTAACATTAGCTGGTGCCTGCCTGGCTTTCGGGAGTACGACTGTGAACTTCGTCTCTTCGCCGGGTGGGCTTACGGTGATCAGGCCGCCATGCGCCTGTACTGCACGCTGGACAATTGAAAGGCCGAGACCACTTCCCCCCGTCCTCGTTGTGACGAAGGGATCGAACAATCGGTCACGAATCTGCGGTGCGATTCCAACCCCCTGATCCAGAACCAAAATGCCGTATGCACCCTCGGTGAACTGATCGTGGCCGGGGGGAAGCTGATCGCGCTGAAGAGTGCCGCCCTCGATCCTGACCTCGCCGTTAGGGGGAGACGCCTGAACCGCGTTGAGAAGCAGGTTGAAGAACGCCCGGTGGATGAGGTCTTCATCCCCTTCGATCACCATCGGGGCAGGTGGAAAATTGTCGACGATGCGGACCCCGTCGGCGATTCCCGGTTGCGTGCTTACCAGACGAGCGGCATTGCGCGCGATCTCCGAGAGGTCGAGCTCCTGAACTCTCGTCTTTCCGGCCCTGGCGAAATCGAGGAACTCGGTTAGCACCCGCGCTATCCGGTCCGATTCGCGCTGGACCAGGTTACCGAGGATTTTTTCGTCTTCTGTCGCTCGCGGGATACGGGATAGCTGCTCGACCGCACTCCGTATTGAAGCCAGCGGGTTTTTGATCTCATGAGCGAGCGACGCACTCATCTCGGCTACCCCCTCGAGACGCTCGGCCCTCACGATCAGAGCCCGGACTTCACTTTCCTTCAGCCTGAAGGCGGCAAGCTCCGCGGCCATCTGTTCGCTTGCGTTACTCGCAGCCCGAAGTCTGGCTGATATGACCGCGCTGGTAAGCGCGACGATCGAGAATACGACGAGCTGCAGCAGGAGCGCGGTGTCGGGATCACCCTCGTGGCCCAGCATCGCGTCGGCGAAATAGAGCACCATGCCGAAGCTCGCGACAAGCGGGACGCCGGACGCGGGAAGGAGCAGCGCGCTGATTGCGATCACCAGAATGTAGAGCGGGGCGAGCTGCGACTGGCCGTCCGCCCACGTCACGTGGACTGCCGCAGTCACGAGGAGCATGTCGAAGGCGACCTGAAGGTACAGGAAGGTCTGTCCCGGGGGGTGCTGCCGCAGATCCGTCCAGATCCACGACGCGGCAGTAAACGCTATCGCGGCAACGAGCCCGAGCGACAGGACCATCGTGGCAGGCGTTTCGACCCCACTTCTGGAGGCAACAGCCGCCAGGTAGAGCACGCCTGCCACGACGACGCGACCGACATAGAGCCACCTGAGCACTCGGCTCGTATCGAAACGGACGTTTGTCAGGCGGGAGCTCTTCGGGATCGGGAAACCTCGCAATACGGGGCGGTGCAAGTTGGCGGTGGCCGGTGAATCAGTCAATTACAGGGTCCTACTATATAGATTTCAATGGATATGAACATTTTTGCCCTTCAGCACGCCGTGGTCGAAGAAATTACCGGCGGAGCTATTGCTACGAGACTAGGCATCGTTCTCCTTCTCGTAGCTGCTAACGCGTTTTTCGTGGCGTCCGAGTTCGCCCTTGTTGCTGTCCGGCGCAGTCGCATCGATGAGATGGCGGCGAATGGTGACCGCGCGGCCAAGAGTGTCCAGGGTGCCCTCGAGCATCTCGACCGCTATATCGCCGGAACGCAGCTGGGCATCACGATCGCGTCGCTCGCCCTTGGCTGGGTGGGTGAGCCTGCGCTTGCAGTCCTGATAGACAGAGCTCTCCAGTTCTTCGGACTGCCCCCGGCGCCCGATGGCGCACACACGGCTGCTGCGATCGGCGTGTCGTTCTTCATTATTACGTTCCTCCACATTGTGCTCGGTGAGCTGGCGCCCAAGACCATGGCGCTGGTAAGTCCCGAGAAAGTCAGCAAGGTTGTCGTCACACCACTCAAGATCTTCTCGCGCGTGATGTGGCCGATGATCTGGTTCTTCAACGGAACGGCGAACAGGTTCCTCCGCCTGCTCGGCTTTGCGCCGGCGTCGGAAGTGCAGGTGCACTCAGCGGACGAGCTGCGGCTGCTCGTTATGCAGGCGCGCGCGCACGGCACGCTCGACGAGTCTGACAGCGCGATGCTCGCTGGCGTTTTTGATTTCCACGAGAAAAAAGCGCGGGACGTAATGCGCCCGCGCACCGATGTTGTTGCGTTGAGTATCGAGGCGACGGAGCAGGCAGTCTGGGCCGTCGTGCGCGAGGAGCGCTACTCCCGCTATCCCGTATACCGCGAGTCGCTTGACGATGTCGTCGGGGTATTTCTCGCGAAGGATCTGTGGCTGAAGGAAAGCGGCGCCCCTTTCTCGCTCCCGGAGCTCGTGCGTGAACCGCTGTACGTTCCAGACAGCAGAGCTGCAGAGCGTGTGCTGGAGGACCTTCGGCGGACGCGTGCGCACCTCGCGGTGGTTCTCGACGAATATGGTGGAACCGCTGGCATCATCACGATGGAGGACCTCATCGAGGAAGTCATCGGTGACATCTCAGACGAATACGATCTTGCCGCGCGCACGGCGATCGAGTCGAATGGAATGCTCGAGCTCGATGGAACAATGTCCTTGATCGACGTTCGGTCGGATCATCGCGTGCAGATTCCTGAAGGCGACTGGACTACACTTGGCGGGTATGCTTTCGCCCGACTGGGCCGCCTTCCACGCATGGGTGATCGCGTGCCCGTGCCCGGTGGGGAGCTCGAGGTAATCGCTATGGATGGGCGGAGAATTGCGGCACTTCGGGTTCACCGGAAGAACAAGAACCCCGAGCAGAACTCCGAACAGGGGACGAAGTAGTTAGATATTCTTCTCTGGACCCGAAGTACCCCAACACGGATGCCCGCTTTGCAGGTAGCGGGTTGCACTTAGCACCAGAAGGCCGCAGAGAGCAGGCAGCAAATCGGCTACTTCACTTACTCTGGGCAAGCCTTTTCAGCGTCTCCCGGTCCATGCGGTGTCCACCGTCAAAGGTCTCCAGCTGGTAGTCAACCTTGTTTTCACGGAGGAGTGCTTCGTAGGCCGCGAGTGCCGCAGCGTCAGCATATTTGTCACGCTTGCCGTACACGACAGACATCTCGAGTCGATTGAATATCCGCGCGGCCCGTGACATCACCAGGTCGTTCGGCAGCAGGCTTCCCCACATCATCAAGCTGTCTGCGACCGCGCGACCGCGAGTCAGCCAGCGGGATGCGGTTGCGCCACCCTGAGAAAAACCAATAACCGTGACGCGTGTCCCTGCCCTTGAAATACTGGCGAACACAGCGTCGTAGAGATCATCCAGGTAGCTGACGTAGTCGGCGATCTCGACATCGCGGTCCTCGCGCGTCATCCACGTTGCGCCGATCGTGGCATCCGGTCCGTGAACCCCGCCAGGCTCAGCGAGGTAGAAACGGGAGAGCGCTTCGGGTACAACGACGAGACGATGCGGAGCATCGATGCACTCGAACTCCCTCACGAAATCTGATGCCAGCTGGCCATAGCCGTGACAGGCGAACCAGACATCTGTAACATCCTTCGAGAGTTCGCCCTGAAGGAAGTAGCGCGCCGTCCTGCGGACTTCGAGATGGTTTTCAGAGATCATTCGGAATAATAGGCGGGAACACGAATTGCCAATATATGATCCCATGAAACCGTTACTACTACTGCTGGTGTTCCTGGTCACTGCATGCGAAGTGTCCCGGGAGGAAGAGCTCGCCGTGGGTGCCGAGACTGCGAGGCAGGTGCAGGATCAGTTGCCAATAGTCCAGGACCCCTACATTCACGCGTACGTGAACGAGCTCGGCGATTCGATCGCCACCCGAACGAGCCGGGCGGACATCGACTGGCATTTCCACGTTGTGAATTCCCACCAGATCAACGCGTTCGCGCTTCCGGGTGGATACATCTACGTAAATCGCGGTCTCATCGAGGCCACGACACGCGTGGATGAGCTCGCAGGAGTCCTCGGCCACGAGATCGGCCACGTGATTCAGCGGCACTCCGTGCAGCAGATGCAGGACCGGCAGAAGATCGGCGCGGTCGCGCAGCTCGCGTGCACGCTCACCAACATCTGCGAGAGCGGGCTTGGTCAGGCCGCCATCAACATCGGCGGAACGGCAATCATCTCGCGCTATAGCCGGGGCGACGAATTCGCGGCAGACTCCGAAGCAGTTGCGAATGTCCTGCGCGTCGGAATCGATCCTGACGGAATCCCGTCACTCTTCGAGACGCTGATGCAGGCGCGCCGGACCACGCCGGGGACTGTCGAGAGCTGGTTCGCCACTCATCCGCTCGAGGAAGATCGCATCGACAACGCGCGTCGGCTAATCGAACAGGCGGGCGCTGCAGGAGCCGGCGGTCTGCTCCAGCAGCTGCCGAGTTATATCGAATTCAAGCGAAGGGTCGCGTCGTTGCCTGAGCCGGCGCGACCCTCGCAGTAGTTCCCTACCACTCGCTACCGAATGGGTCACCCGGCGGCGCGCGCAGTGAGGACGTGGGCGACGGCAGCTCCTGCCGCTCGAGCCATCGAGTAAAATCGCCGGCAATCGACATCCAGTGAGCGCGATCGAGCTCCGTCCCCGAGCCTGCCAAACCACGCGCCCGATTGCGGAGCGTCGTCATCTTGAGCTCGACAATCGACCTGACTTCAGCAGACGCTTCCTTGTCGGCTGCCAGAAGCATCAGCCGGTCAGCTACCGAGCGCTGTGTTACGCGCCGAAGTGCAGCGTTCTTCCTTGACTCGCCCGATGCATTAGCAGACCACGACGAAGTCAACCTGTCGATGACTTCGGTAAGTGTGATCGGATTATCGCCTCGCGTTGCAAACTGAATCAGGCGCGCAGCCCGCTCGCGCTGAAGGACTACGTCGACGACCATCTGCGAAAGCGTCCGAGCGGCACCCAGCTCATCGAATACCGGACGGGTCCGGCTGCCGAAAAGCTCGACTGATCCGCCATATGAAAACGGGCGCGGCGCGAGGAGCGAGATAATTGTGTCTGGAATCGCCAGCTCGGCCGGCGTGATCGCACCGAGCAGCGCATCGAGCGCGCGGCGCTGTTCAGCATCCGGGATGGCGCGCGTTGCCTGCTGACCGTCACCGCGCATCGCGTTGTGATACTCCATTCCGCCGATTGTCTTTGCAATGGAGTTGATGGCGAAGCGATGCATCAGGTAAACAGGGACGAACCTTTCCTGAAGAAGAGCGACCGGTTCCCCAAGCCTGATGTTCCGAAGCCCGAATCTTCCCATCGCGACGCGGCGAACGGCCATCTGATGCCGGAGGAACTCCATCGGATTTGCAGCGTCGTCCCACAGGTTCGTGCGTGGGTCTGCCGCAAACTCCGGGCGTGCATCGGCGTCTGAAAGGAACAGAAGCCCCTTCTGCAGGCCTTCGGCAACGATCGCTCGCAGCGCGTCAGCTTCTGAGGCCGGCGGGAAGATGCCGTACCCCCAGCGCAATGCGAGGACATCATACTCGCCAGGCCCGGCGTCATACGCGGCAGAAATATCAATCTGGCCGTTCGCGCCGAGTCTCACGCGTGGTGGCGGGTAATCCATGACTGACCCGCGCTCGTATGTTGAAGCTATGTAGTTGTGCGCGATGCCGATCGTGTGGCCGATCTCGTGCGCTGTTACCTGCCGCACGCGCGCGAGGACGAACGCCGTATCTGCGGCAGCAGCGTCTGCCCCCATCAGTCCCGCGTAAAGATTGTAGTCGGTGCGCGCTCGATGGCTGTCCATCCGCGCCATCGCCTTGATTATCTCCCCGGTACGCGGATCGCCGAGCGAGCCGCCGATCGACCATCCACGCTCGTGGCGATTCTCCCACTGCACGACATTGTATCGCGCATCCATCGGATCCACGCCCTCGGGCAGGTCCTCGACGCGGAACGCTCCCCTCAGTCCCGCGGCATCGAACGCCGCTGTCCACCATTGCGCGCCTTCGCGCGTGGCGCTGCGGACGGGTTCAGGAATTCCGCGGTCGATGTAGAAAACGAGCGGATTCTTGATCGGGCTGTTCGGGTCGGAGGGATTCACACGCTCGAGACGATGACGCGCGATCCAGCGAACTTCGAGCGGATTCTGAATTGGCTGCGCGTAGTCGTTGAAGCGAATACCGAAAAACCCCATTCTCGGGTCGAGCACCCTTGGGCGATATCCGTCGTCAGGAACCTTCAGAAACGAGATGTGCTGCCGGAGAGTGAACGACTTGCCGTCGGGAACGATCATGCCGACTGTCTGGCCGGACCTTCCCTGAGTCGCGAAGGTCAGTGCGACGTCGATTTCTGTGTTCTCAGGGAATGCCCGCGTGTACTCGCGATAGATACTCGACCTGTCGCGAGCGACGGTGTAAGTCCCTTCGTTGTTCTGAGCCAGCGTACCCGAAACATCGTTCCAGTCGCGCATGACAAAATCAGTCGCGTCGACGAGAATCCGCCCTCCTTCCTGCGCTATCACCGGCAACGACCCCGCCGTACTCGGCGGAAACGATTCAGCGATCGTGCGACCGTGGGCGGGGTTGTCAGTGGCGGAGCTGCGGTAGTTCCAGTTTTCAAACACGACGAGAACGCGCTCCCCGTTCTTCTCGAAACGGGTGATGTAATTATCGCCGTTCGCTCCGCGATCCAAACCGATTGGATTGGAGCCCAGTCCGGTCGCGAGGGAGAAGAACATCAGCACACGCGTTGAATCGCGGGGTAGCTCGAGGAGCAGCTTGCCCTGTTTGTCATCTAGGTAGACAGGAATGAAGCCATCACGCTTCACCATGCCGGCAGTTTTCGTCGCGATGCCGGCTGGCGCCGGCGTGGCCGTCCCAGTGGTGGTGTTTGTCGGCCGGGCGGACGCACAAGCGGTAAGGGACGCGGCAAGGAGGGCCGCGGAGAGGGCTGGAATTCGTCGCATTTGAGTCAGGATTGGGGACGCGCGATTATCCCACGCGAGACGCCTGCACGCAAGGCCCTAGAGTGGACGCTTGCGTGTATCGTCGCTCCCTCATATGGTCAGCGTTCGCATGGCGCATATTGTAGAGGGGACTGACGAGCCGGCCGCGGTGCCGGCGCCACCGCGTAGTGTGAGCCGGCGCACCGAGCTTGTCTTCTTTGCCGTCGGCGCCGTGGCGCTTGCAGTATTGATTGCGCGGTCCGACCCTGTGCAGCTTCTTGCTGACGTAAAGCAGGCTGGCTGGGCGGTTCCCGCTGTCGTGTCAGTTTATGGCGTCGTGTACATCCTCAACGCCATTGCCTGGCGGCTCACAATGATCGAGCAGCCGCGGCTGACGTTTCAGCAGGCGTACACGATCAGCGTCGCAGCCTTCTCGATCAACTACCTCACGCCATTTGCAAGTATCGGCGGGGAACCGTACAAGATCGTGGCGGCGTCGCAGTGGATGGGTGCGAGGAACGCGACGGCTTCGGCGCTGAATTTCCGCCTCGTTCACATGCAGGCGCATGTGCTGATTTTCCTGACGGGAGTGCTGCTCGCTTTCGTGTGGCTGCCGCGGAGCGCGATTGGGTTACCGCTGCTGATCGCGATGACAGCGATACTTCTGGCGCTCAACGTGCTGCTGTTCGCGCTGCATCGCGAGGGCATGCTCGAGCGGATCTTCGATTTCATGGGGCGCACGCCGGTATTGAGGAAACTCGCCACGAAGCTGGAGCCGCGGCGAGCTGCGCTAGTTGAGATCGACCGCCAGCTGATTGCCTTCCACGGCGAGCACACCGGGAGATACTACGGCGCGCTTGCCGCCGAGTATGCGGCGCGTGTGTTCTCGATGCTCGAGTTTTTTATTATCGCCAGGGCGATGGGCACTCCGGTGTCGTTTGGGACGGCGTTTCTGATCGGAGGATTTTCTTCCCTTGTCGTCAATCTCCTTTTCTTCATGCCGTTCAACGTTGGCTCGAAGGAAGGGGGGCTGTTCATGATTTTTGCTGCGCTTGGACTACCTCCTCGGCTAGGCGTGGCCGCGGCAGTGCTCTCGCGATTGCGGGAGATCACATGGATCGCAATCGGACTATTGGCATCACTCGCCACTCGACGGAAGTAGTGCGGAGTACGGACTAAGGGCATTGCGTACTTCGAACTAATTGCGTGCTTCGAACTAGCTGCGTGCTTCGTACTCAGTACGTACTACGCAGTTAGTCCGCAGTACGCAATTAGTACGCAGTACGGAATGTCTGTTTCATATCCAACCTTCCTTCCGATACCAGTCAGCCGTAAGCCGCATGCCGTCTGGAAGCGAGATACTCGACTCGTAGTCGATGTCGAGGCGGGCACGCGTATCGTCGCAGGTCCAGTCCATCTGCGACAGCTCCAACGCGCGATCCGGAGTAAGCAGCGGCTTCGTGCCGGTCAGGCTACCTCGCATCCGTTCAGCACGCGACAGCAGGTCAGCAACAGCGGCCGGCACTCCGATGGTGCGCGAGCGTTTCCCGACTACGCGCGCGACCTGCTCGGTGACGCTCTCCCACGTGTGGATCATTCCGTCCGTCATGTAGTAAACACCGCGCCCTTCGGCCTCCGCGGCGCAGATCAGTCCGCGCGCCAGGTCTTCCGCGTAAACCATTGAAAGCCGCTGGCCGGGAGGTGCGACGCGAAGGGCGAGGCCGAGCTTCGCGAGCCTGAAGGCGGCGAGTATATCGACATCGCGGGGTCCGTAGACTGCAGGCGGCCGAATGATCAGGGTTTCGAGCCCTGAATCGCTGACTATCTGCTCCGCCGCCAGCTTCGACTTGCCGTAGGCAGTTATCGGGTCCGGGTCGTCGGTCTCATTGAGAGGCCGGCGATTCAGTGCGGGTCCGGCTGCAGAAAGGCTCGAGCAGAAAACGAGTAGGGCTTCAGGCGCGACGCGACGCATCGCATCGACGATGTTGCGGGTGCCCTCGACATTCACCTGCGTGTATGACTCGTCATCTGCGGCAGATGTGAGCCCGGCAAGATGAAACACGACGCTGACATTTTTTACAGCGCGATCCAACTCCTCTCCGGGGGTCTCTATCTCGCCGTTGATGAGCGTTACGTCATCAGTCGGGATCCATTTGAGCCGGCTCGTCTGGCGCACCAGACAGCGCACGCGCCAGTCCCGCGGAACCAGCGCTTCCACGAGATGGCTTCCAATGAATCCGGAAGCCCCGGTAACTAGTGCGACACGCCGGCGAGGGGCCACCTATGCCGCCTCTCCCAGCGGGAGGTCGTACATCCGATACGTGCGATAGACCTTCGCTCCCATTTTCTCGAGAGGAGTTCGCATCATCATATTGTCCTCGAGAATCCACGAGAACTCCGCGTTCACGATCCCGTGAGCCGGCCCGTTCCTGAGCATCTCGAGTTCCATCAGCTCGGCGACACCGGAGCGGCGATATTTGTCGAGCACTCCGAGAATGACGATGCGAGCCGTCCGGATCTTCCGCGCATGCCACAACGCTTTTGCCCAACCGATCGGAAATAGCCTGCCGTTCATCTGCTTTAGCGGGACGTTGAGATCGGGTAGCGCGAGGCCAAAGCCGGCCAGCTCACCATCGACTTCCCCGAACACGACGAGCGTCGGATCGACTATAGGCTTGAGCTGCTTTGCCATGTACGTAAGCTCATCTTCAGTCATTGGGATGTGACCCCAGTTCTGCATCCACGCCTCGTTGTACACCCGGCGCACGAGGGCGACCTCATCCCAGAAGCGACTCTTATCCAGAGTCCTGATCTTGACCTTGTAACGCTCGCGCAGACGCTCGGACATCCGAAGCATCTGTTCGGTGGGCGCCGCATCGGGAAGGTAGTACGCAAGCAGGTCCTTCGACTTTGTGAACCCCTCGCCAAGTACGAGGTCCTCGTACCACGGGGGGTTGTAACTCATCATTACCACGGGTGGGCCATCGAATCCTTCTACGAGCAATCCCGCTTCCTCATTGAGGGAAAAACTTGCCGGGCCCCGCATGGTTTCGCTTCCTCGAGCACGAAGCCAGCTTGCGGTCGCGCCGAAAAGAGCTCTCGAGATTCGCGTATCATGTTCGCATTCGAACAGGCCGAAGAAACCTGTGCGATCCCCGTGATATTTTACGTGCAGCTCGTTGTCTATCGCTGCTATTCGACCGACGACCCGTTCTCCCTCGCGCGCAAGGAAGAGCTCGACCGTCGCATGCTTGTGAAAGGGATGTCTCGCCGGATCGATGAGCTCGTAGACATCACGGCGCAGCGGAGGCACCCAGTGCGGATCGTCGCGGTACAGCCTGAATGGAAGCTTCACAAACTCGCGCCGATCGCGCTTCGAGCGCACCGGCTCGACGCGAATCACGCGTTCGCCGGCGCTCAGATCAGATCCATCTCGCGGCCGACGCGCTTGAACGCCTCCAGTACCTGGTCCAGCTGAGCGTCAGTGTGCGTCGCCATATAGGAAGTCCTGATTCGGCCGGATGTCGCAGGCACTGCTGGCGCGATTACCGGATTCGTGAAAACGCCTGCATCCAGCAGGCGCTTCCAGAACTCGAAAGTCCGAAGAGTCCCGCCAACTATGACAGGCACGATTGGCGACTCGCTTCCGAACGTATCGAATCCGAGACCCGAAAGCTCGCGCTGCATGCGACGCGCGTTCTCCCAGAGGCGTACGCGCCGTTCCGGCTCCTGGCGCATGATCTCGATCGCGGCAAGAACCGTCGCGCACGCAGATGCGGGAATCGACGCGCTGAAGATCAGGCTGCGCGCAGTATGACGCAGATACGAAATGACTGCCTCGTCACCTACGACAAATCCGCCGATCGAAGCGAAAGACTTGCTGAACGTGCCGACGATGAGGTCGACCCGCGATGTCACGCCGTAGTGCTCGCAGACCCCTGCCCCGGTCTCCCCGAAAACGCCGACGCCATGGGCGTCGTCAACAATGAGCCGCGCGGAATGTGCATCGCAAAGGTCTGCAATACGTGGAACGTCAGCGAGGTCTCCCTCCATGCTGAAGACCCCGTCGACTATCACCATCTTGGGCCTGCCCGCGGCGCGTGTCAGACGCGCCTCGAGATGCGCCAGGTCGCCATGCCTGAAACGAACTACCTCCGCTCCCGACAAGGTGGCGCCATCGACCATGCTTGCGTGGTTGAGCTTGTCGATCAGCAGAACGTCCCCCGGCCCCGCGATGGCCGAGATCACGCCGAGGTTCGCCTGGTATCCCGTCGGGAATACCAGCGCTGCATCCTTTCCCATCAGCTGAGCGAGCTCGACCTCGAGTCGCTCGTGGAGATCTGTATTCCCGTTGAGAAAACGGCTCCCGGTACAGGCGCTGCCATATTTCTGGAGCGCATTCGCCGCAGCCTCGAGCACGCGCGGATCATTGGTGAAGCCGAGGTAGTTGTTCGACCCGACCATGATACGGCGCTTGCCCTCGACCATCACCTCAGTCGCGTCGGATTGCTCGACGGGAATGAAATACGGGTACAGGCCGAGTGCCCTGACCTCCTGGGGCCGCGAGTAAGCGTATGCTTTCGCGAGCATGTCGGTGGTCGTGGAAATGCTGGCCGCAGGCGACCCCTCCGCAGGGCTCGACGCGTCAGCAAAGCGCATTCTGCGCTGAGGTCTCGGATTCAAAAGCTTTTAGCCTCCGCCAGGCGGGCTAGGTATCGGAATGATGTCCGCTGTATGATAACGGCAGCCTAATTATATGAGAATTCTGAATTTGCGCATCGCGCTTTTTTCCGGCGCCTACAACCATATAGCAGATGGGGTCTCGCTGACGCTCAATCGGCTTGTGGATTTTCTGGGCAAAAAAGGGGCAGAAGTGCGGGTTTATGCCCCTACGACCCCCGATCCGGTGATTGCACATGCGGGTACGCTCGTTCCGGTCCGGTCCATCCAGGCACCGGGCCGACCCGATTACAGGGTCTCCCTTGGTCTTTCGGGGGAGGCCCGTGAAGACCTTACTCGCTTCCGTCCCGATCTGTTTCACATCGCAACCCCCGATTTTCTGGGACTTGCGGCCCTGAAGACAGCCACGAGATCAGGGACCCGTGTGGTCGCCTCATACCATACTCATTTCGCGTCGTACCTGGATTATTACCGGCTCGGCGCGCTCGAGGGCGTGACCTGGAAATACCTCCGCTGGTTCTACGACCAGTGTCTTCATGTGTACGTTCCAACACCCTCGATGCTGAAGGTGCTGAAGGATGAGGGGGTGTCGAGCGATCTCAGGATCTGGCCTCGCGGAGTCGAGTCTGATCTTTTCAATCCCGCGAGGCGTTCAGTCGACTGGCGGCGCGCGCGCGGGATCGCCGACGACGAGGTCGTCGTGACCTTCGTGAGCAGGCTGGTCGCCGAAAAGGGTTTAGGCGTGGTCGCCGAGGTTGCGGCTGGTCTGCGGGAAAAGGGACTAAGGCACAGGATCCTGATCGTTGGCGACGGTCCGGAACGCGCTTCACTCGCCGCATCGACGCCACAGGCAATTTTCGAGGGTCACCTCAAGGGCGAAGCGCTCGCGACAGCGTATGCCTCCTCTGATGTGTTTCTCTTCCCGAGTGAAACCGAAACCTTTGGCAACGTCACGCTCGAGGCGATGTCGTCGGGTCTCCCCGCGGTCGTTGCGAACGCGACTGGCAGCAATGCGCTCGTCACCGAGGGTGTTACGGGATTCCTCGCGACGCCGCGCGACTCGAAAGAATTCCTTGGACGCGTAAGTGCACTCGTCACTGATGCGACTCTTCGGCATCGACTGGGCTCAGCAGCAAGGATTGCTGCGGAAGGGTACGAATGGAGTCGCGTGCTGGGCTTGATCGCATCGTATTACGAGGAATTGCAGTAGATGCGGCTGCTGTTCGTGTCGCACTCGCTGCCTCCCGAAGACCGGCCGCTCGACAACATCGGCGGGATGCAGCGCGTTGCGATAGACCTGCACGACTCGCTGGTTGGGCATCGCGATGCGGAAGTACGTACGCTCGTTCTCCGCAGCCCATGGAGCCAGCGACACTGGAGGACGCCGCTCTTCATGATGTCGTCGCTGCGTGAGATACGGCGGCAGGCGGAGAGTGGCGAGATCGACGCGATTCTTTTTTCGTCAATGGTGATGGCAGCGCTGGCCGTGCCGCTCAGGCGGCATCTAGCGAAGCATGGCGTAGTCAGCGCGGCCATAGCCAACGGTCTCGACGCTACGACACCGACGTGGCCGTACCCGCATTTCATCAGGAAAGTATTCAGCGCGCTCGACATCGTCCTTCCGATCAGCAATGCCACTGCCGATGCCTGCAGGGCGAGGGGGCTTCCCGAGGAAAAGTGCACGGTAATTCTGCTCGGCATAAAGCTCGACAGATTTGCGCCTCCGGAATCGCGACCCGCCTCGCGCGCGCGACTCGTCAGCCGCGTGGATGCCGGCAACGAGCCTGGGCTTATCTTGTGCAGCGTCGGACGACTCGTGCCAAGAAAGGGGGTCGCGTGGTTCATCGCGAGTGTTCTGCCGTCTCTCCCGGACGATGTGGTCTTATATGTAGCAGGCGAAGGGCCCGACCGCGCACGAATTGAAACGGCAATCGCCGACAACGGGCTTGAACACCGTGTAAAGCTGCTCGGTTCTGTCAGCGAATCCGAGCTTCAGGAGCTCTATCACGGAAGCGACCTTTTCGTCATGCCCAACGTGCCGATTTCCGGTGACATGGAGGGATTCGGTCTGGTGATGCTCGAGGCAGGGCTTTCCGGCCTCCCCGTAATTGCATCGAAGCTGGAAGGCATTGCAGATGTGGTCACCGAAGGTGAGAACGGACACCTCGCCGCTACCGGAAGTGTCAACGATTTTCGCGACGCGGTCATGCTCTACTACAACGACCCGAAGGTTCTTGCCGCAGCAGCTGCACGAGCGGTCGCGCATACTGTACTGAAGTTTGGCTGGTCGGGTGTCACAGATCGCTACATCGAAGTTCTATCGAAGGCGGCTCGACACCGTTCACCGGAATGATCGAGCGACGAAGGGTGTTGCCATCGTCCTGCGCAAACCGCCAATTTCCTGTCCCCACACAACACCGGAATCGATGAAGACAATGAGAGCCGCTTTTTTTGCCGTTGCAGCTGCATGTGCAGCGTTGCCATCGACCATGGAGGCTCAGGCCCGCCCAGTCGACTGGGATGCTTTAGCGGAGGAGGCTCAGGTGATCCTTGCTGATTATCTGCGAATCGATACGTCGAATCCCCCGGGAAACGAGCTACCCGCAGCGCGCTTCCTCAAGGCGATCCTCGACAAGGAAGGTATCGAAGCGCGCATCCTCGACTCCGCCGCGTTCGAGGGCAAGCATGCAAACCTCTACGCCCGACTGAAGGGTAACGGCTCGAAGAAAGCAATTGCTCTCGTGAACCACATGGACGTAGTCCCTGCGACCGCGTCGGAATGGTCAGTGAATCCGTTCTCCGGCGAAGTGAAGGACGGCTACATCTGGGGTCGTGGAGCTATCGACATGAAAGGTGAGGCCATCGCGCACCTTATGGCGATGATCGCACTGAAGCGATCGGGCGTCACGCTCAATCGCGACATCGTGTTCATCGCGAATGCAGATGAGGAGTTTACGTCGACCGGCGCGATCATGTTCGTAAAGAACAACGCGGACCTGATGAAGGACGTCGAGTACATCATAACCGAGGCTACAGAGAACTCGGTGGTGGATGGAAAGGTCCGGTACTTCTCCGTCGGTGTCGCCGAGAAGCGAACGTTCTGGCAGAAGCTGAGCGTGAAGGGAGTGCCGTCGCACGGCTCGCGTCCGACAAAGGAGAATCCGGTACCACGCCTTGTTGCAGCGCTCGACAAGATTGCGAAGTACGAGACCCCGATTCACGTGACGCCCGGCGTCGACAAGTTCTTCCGTGACATCTCGAGACTGTATCCGGAGCCCAGGCGTACCTGGCTCTCGAACGTTGCAAAGGCTGTCGAAAACCCTGAGGCCCGCGCGTGGATTCTGGCAGACGTCTACTGGAACGCCTATCTGCGAAACACGATCTCGCTTACGGGAATGACCGGGTCAAACAAGACCAATGTGATTCCCCCCGAAGCGACGGCGGAGATCGACATCAGGCTGCTTCCCGATACGGATGCCTCGACGATGCTCGCCACACTGAAAGCACTGGTGAACGACACCGCCGTCCGCTGGAGCACGATTCTCGAGCCGAAGACGCCGCTGGAGAGTCCGATCGATACCGAACTGTTCAAGGCGATAGAACGGGCCGCGAAGGACCGTGCGCCCGATGCGTTCGTTACTACGCCGATGCAGACCGGCGCGACAGACAGGCCGACATACAGGAAGCTCGGCATCGTCACGTATGCGATCGATCCTTTTCTCACTGAGCAGGCGGAGCGCCAGAAGGGAGTGCATGGCAACAACGAGCGCCTTTCGGTCGCAAACGTTGGATTCGGCGTGAAGTACGTGTACGATATCCTGCGTTACGCGCAGTGAGCCTGGCACCCAGGGGGAACGGATTTGGCGGATGAAAATCGATCAGACGGATCAAGCGGCTGACGGGATGAGCCTGGCATCACGCACTGCGGCCTCTGCTCTGACTTCGTACTATCTGTCTAATCCGTGCAGTTGTCCGTCAAATCCGTTCCCCAGTGGGTCTCCGCTTCTAAGGGACCGTTTAAATTTTCGGGATTCCTCCTCAAGTGAGCTGACACGCTTCGGATGACGGAAGGCAAGGAAGTAGAGGCGTGGCTGAGCGGATCGGTTCACCTCGTGCCGCCATTGCTCCAGCCTGTCGCGCACGCGTTGCTCAATGCGGTTCAGCAGGTGACTTCAGCGATCGACGGTATGACAGTCGAGCAGATCACGGCGCGGCCGGGCGGCGCCGCCTCGATTTCATATCATGTAGGGCACGCATGCGGCAGCCTGGACCGCCTCTTCACTTATGCTCGCGGGGAATCACTTTCGGAAATACAGCGAACGGCACTCGAGGCGGAGACGCGAGAGGATGCGCCTGTTTCATCGCGGGCGCTTGTCGATCAGTTTAACCGGTCTGTGGAGATAGCGCTCGACCAGCTTCGAGTCACTGACGAAGCGACGTTGCTCGATGCGCGAGGCGTCGGCAGAGCTAAGCTCCCGTCTACCGTGATCGGGTTGCTGTTCCACGGCGGTGAGCATACCGCGAGACATGCAGGGCAGGTAGTGACCACAGCCCTCGTCGTTCGGGAACGCTGACCCTCAGGGTCGGACTGCTAGCTCTTGTGGCGGAAAGTGATTCTGCCGCGCGTCAGGTCGTAGGGTGACACTTCCAGCGTCACGCGGTCGCCCGCGAGCACGCGGATGCGGAACCGTCGCATCTTGCCTGCGATCGTCGCATGAACATCGTGCCCGTTCGAAACAAGCACCTTGAACGTCGCGTCAGGCAGCACTTCGGTCACTGTCCCTTCGAGCTCGATCGCCTCTTCCTTAGCCATAACTCTCCGTAAGATGTAGTCCAACAATGAAAAGAAGGGCCACCCTGGTAAACCAGAGTGGCCCCTCCCTATTCTATCCTGCTCTACCTGCGAGTGGGATCAACGAACCTTCGTCACGTTCTCCGCGGCGGGACCCTTCTGGCCCTGCACTACGTCGAACTCGACCTTCTCGCCTTCGGCGAGCGACTTGAAGCCGCTACCGTTGATGGCGGAGTGGTGAACGAAACAATCCTTCTGTCCGTTCTCCGGGGTAATGAATCCAAAACCCTTTGCATCGTTGAACCACTTCACAGTTCCTGTGGTACGCATTCTGGTACTTCCTCGTGTTTGTGTTCGTCGGAAGTCCGGTATTGCCGTACCCGCCGACCTTGTTCTGACTCGCCAAACTGAAAAGAGACCCGGTATTATCCAGGTCCCCTTTTATGTTCGCTGGCTCGTCGTGCGCACGCATGTGTGCGACAGTCATATAAGATACAAGGGTGCTCGGGCGGTGTCAACTTACTGACTGCGGAACTGTCAAACGCCAACTGAAGTGTCACCCATCCTACACCATTAGAAATGTCACCCTGGTTTGACCCCCATGGCCTGCTTTTCAGCTTCAAGGAGGCGGACCATACTGCGTTGTCACACAGAAAACACAGATGGCTCACAGACGACACTGAAAAACGGTAAAAGGATGAAACGCTGAATTCGCCGACACCGTGATGCTCTGCGCCGACCAATCTTGTTCTGTGTCATCTGTGCACCATCTGTGTTTTCTGTGCGGCAGCGCGCGCCTATGGGGACGTCGATCCCCTCATTCTCCAGCAGATGCTCACCGACCCGGGTTGGCACGAGTCGCTGTCCCCGGCCCCTCTCCGGAGGGACGCTGTAAGGCTTCCGGATGAGATCGAGGACACGCTCCCGCTCAGGGAGGGCCCGTGAAGGGTGACATTTCTAATGGCGTTTCAGCGTGACATTTTTACTGGCGGTCAACACTTACTGACTGCGGAACTAATGCCTCCAGCATCCGGGCTGGTGGCTGCCGGCGGCCGACACGCAGTTTTCAGCAGGGAGCCCGGAGCTGAGGGTCCGCACTTCGTACTGGAGCGCTCAATAGATGCCACTGCCAATCAACCCTACGTTCCCCCCGATGGAAGCCAGGACAGTCGAGTCCATCCCCGAGGGAGACCAGTGGCAGTACGAACCGAAATGGGATGGCTTCCGCTGCCTCGCTTTTCGCGATGGCGACAGCGTCAAGCTCCAGTCCAAGTCAGGCCAACCGCTCGAACGATATTTCCCGGAGCTCGTCGAAGCGCTGCTGGCACTGAAGCCGGACCGCTTTGTCCTCGATGGCGAGATCATCGTCCCCATCAACGGCGCCCTTTCATTTGACGACCTGCTCCAGCGCATCCATCCCGCAGCCAGCCGCATCGCCAAACTATCAGTAGAGACCGCTGCTCAACTTGTAGTCTTCGACCTCCTCGTCGACGACAAGAGCGCCGATCTCACATCGATGCACCTCGGCGAACGCCGTCCGCTCGCCGAGCGGTTCGCCAAAAAATTTCTCGGGCGAAACGCCATCATAAGACTGTCTCCCGCAACCAGCGACATCGCCGTAGTGCGTGCGTGGTTCGATGCAGTCGGCAGCGGCCTGGACGGCGTAATCGCCAAGCGCCGCGACATGGCTTACATGACCGGAGAACGAACGGGCATGGTCAAGATCAAAAACCGTCGAACTGCAGACTGTGTTATTGGCGGATATCGATATGCCGAAAAAGCTCCGGTGATCGGCTCGATGCTGCTCGGTCTCTACGATGATGCGGGCCTGCTCCATCATGTTGGATTTACCTCGAGCTTTACGGCAAAATTCCGCGAGGAACTGACGCCAATCCTCGAGCAGCTGCGCGAGCCCCCTGGCTTCACCGGGCAGGCCCCCGGGGGCCCAAGCCGCTGGAGCACAAAACGCTCGGCGGAGTGGGAGCCGCTTGCACCGAAGTTCGTGGCCGAAATCCAGTACGACCATTTCACTAACGGAAGGTTCAGGCACGGTACGAAATTTCTCCGGTGGCGTCCCGACAAGCCGCCGTCACAATGCACTCTCGACCAGGTCGGTCCGGAAAAGAAATCTCCGCTCAGCCTGCTCGACGCCTCATCATCCAGATAACCATGAGCTATCGATACCACACTGCCGACGTCTTCACAGCCAAGGCCTTCGGCGGAAATCAGCTTGCAGTTCTCCCTGACGCGCAGGGTTTGACCACGGATCAGATGGCCACGATCGCGCGCGAGTTCAACTTTTCGGAGACCGTCTTCGTCCTTCCGCCTGACGACAGCACGAACACCCGCAAGCTGCGGATCTTCACCCCGGGAGCTGAGCTTGCCTTCGCCGGGCATCCTACGGTTGGTGCGGCATTTGTCCTGGCGGCGACCGGAGAGATCGATCTCCATGGAGCCGACACGCGGATCGTGTTCGAGGAAAAGGTCGGTCCCGTGCCTGTGCTGATCCGTGCGGTCGATGGCACCCCTGTCTTCACTCAATTGACCGCACCGAAACCCCCGGAGAGAGGCGACGCCAGCTACGATGCTGCGACGATTGCCGAAGTCATCTCGCTCAGTGTCGATGACCTCGATATCGGTGGCGAGTATGCGATCGAAGGGGTGTCGGTTGGCGAGCCCTTCCTGATCATTCCTGTAAAGAGTGTAGAGGCGCTTGGCCGAGCCCGGCTCAATCTCCAGAAGTGGGAAGCTACGCTTCGGGGTAGCTGGGCAAGCGAAGTGTTCCTGTTTTCTCCTGACGATTCCGCCGGAGTAATGCGCGCACGAATGTTCGCGCCGACGATGGGAATTCCAGAGGATCCTGCGACGGGCGCCGCGTGTGCTGGCTTCGGCGGTTATCTCGCATGGCGCTCACCGATGCGGCAGGGGACGCTTCGACACACCGTGCATCAGGGTGTCGAGATGGGGCGGCCAAGTGTCATCGAAGTCGAGACAGACGTGGCGAATGGAAAGGTGAGTGCAATTCGAGTCGGCGGCGCGTCAGTGCTCATCAGCTCCGGAACGCTGCACGTTCTTTAATGGGGTTCGGTGTCACACAAAAAGGAATTTATTGCGTTGACTGAACTGGGGTTCAATATTGGCGACACAGCTCCTCGTTAATGCAATGAGGATGACTGCCGAACGAACCCGAACGAGAGGCCCCCCATGATCGTGAGCCCCGTTTTACCGGCAAGTCCCGCAGTATCTCTGGCGTTCAGGAGACTCAACCGGCGGATTTGCGAGTGTACGATCGCGCTTGTCTTGTGCGCCACTTCGATCGAGGCGCAGACATCACCGGTAACCGGCCGGGTTAGAGATGCAGCCACTCAGGGAGCCATATCCGGCGCCCGCATCACCGTAGTTGGAACTCTCCAGACCGTGACGACCAGAGACGACGGCGGCTATACGCTCAATCTCGCGGCGGGGCAGCGCGTCCTTAGAGCCAGCAAGATCGGCTATCTGCCTGTCAGTGACACGGTAGTTGTTTCATCCGGAGCGACGAACACGCTGGACTTCGCGCTGGCAAGCGCGCCCCTTGGACTTGACCAGGTTGTGGTCACCGGCACCCGAGCGACGGATCGGACAGTGCTCGAAGCACCGGTGCCGATCGACGTCTTGTCGGCGGCTGAAATTCGCGAGACAGGGCATACGGAGACGAGCCAGGTAATTCAGATGCTCGCGCCGTCAATCAATTTCCCGCGACCATCGGTGAACGATGGAACCGATCATATCCGCCCTGCGACACTTCGAGGACTCGGTCCCGACCAGACACTGATCCTTGTCAACGGAAAACGCCGTCACACCACGTCACTGGTTCACGTCAATCAAGCGGTCGGCAGAGGCTCGACCAGCGTCGACCTGAACGCAATCCCGGTAAGTGCCATCGAACGAATCGAGATTCTGCGCGATGGTGCGGCCGCTCAATATGGATCAGACGCAATTGCCGGAGTGATCAACATCATTCTGAAATCCGACGTGCGCACTTCGGTTTCTGCCAGCATCGGTCGGACGTTCTCGAATTTCGAAGCCCTCGACGGAGAAGCGTCCTACGATGACGGACGCGTCTTCCAGATGGATGGCAATATCGGACGCGCCTTTAAGGGAGACGGATTCGTACACCTTAGCGGCGAGTTCAGGGATCGCGGCCGGACCAACAGGACCCGCGTCGACGTCAGCACGCAGTGCATCGCTGGCGACTCCCGCTGCACGAACGTGCCGGCAGGCACGGACCCCTTCGATGAAAACCTTCGACAGAGCTGGTCGGGTGATTCTGAATCGCGTGACTTTGGATTCTTCCTCAACAGTGAGCTACCGCTCGAGTCGGGAATCAGGCTTTACGCATTTGGCGGATTTGGAATCCGCGACGGACTCGCGGCCGGCTTCTTCCGCAGGTCACTCGATGATCGCACGGTAAGGGCGATCTACCCCAATGGATTCCTGCCGCTCATCGGGAGCGACATCAGGGATGCATCAGCCGCAATCGGCGCGCGTGGAGCAATGCGCGAATGGAACTGGGACCTGAGCGGTGTCTACGGCCAGAATTCGTTTGGATTTGACATCCAGCAGACGGCGAACACATCACTCGGCGCAAGCAGTCCGACCCGCTTCGACGCAGGCAAGCTGGGTTTGAGCCAGATCGTGGCCAACCTCGACGTCTCCAGACTTTTCGCGGAGACACCGGTCGGCGCGCTAAACGTCGCTCTAGGAGCAGAGGCACGCCGCGATGGTTACTCGATCGATCGGGGCGATGAGGGGTCTTACGCTGTCGGCACATCGATGATCCTCGATGGTCCGAATGTCGGCAAGCCCGCCCCGCCGTTTTCACAGGTTTTCCCAGGCTTCAGGCCGGTCGACGAAGCCGACGAATCGCGCACGAACGTTGGCGGTTATATCGATCTGGAGGCAACGCCATCTGCGAAGCTGCTGCTCGCCGCGGCGGGTCGAGTGGAGAATTACAGCGATTTCGGCTCGACTGCTGATGGGAAATTTGCAGCCAGGCTCAACCTGATCGAGGGTATTGCCGTTCGCGGCGCAGTTCAAACAGGATTTCGCGCGCCGTCGCTTGGACAGTCACACTTCTCATCTGTAGCCACAAACTTCGTGAACGTAGGCGGCGTCAATACGCCGTTCGAGATCCGAACCTTCGCCGTTGGCAGTGACGGCGCAACGCTGCTCGGCGCGAGGGAGCTCAAGCCCGAGCAATCTGTGAACCTGAGCGCGGGGCTCACCGCACGCATCAGCAACAGCTTGTCCCTCTCGGCCGACTACTATGACGTCAAGATCGACGATCGCATCGTGTTGTCCGGTAATTTCATCGACGCTTCAGTGCGAAATCTTCTGGCGGCCAACGGAATTCCAGGGGTCAGTGGTGCAAGGTATTTCACCAACGCTATCGACACGCACACGAAAGGCATCGATATCGTGCTCAACTACGGGCTTCAGCTTGGCACCGCCGGACTCCTCCGCTTTACGGGTGGTTACAACCAGAATGAGACCGAGGTGACACGTGTTTCGGAGACGCCACCGCAACTGGCCGCTGTGAGCACCGCATTGTTCGATCGGGTGCAGCGCGCGTTGTTCGAGAAAGGCCAACCAAGGAACAGCATTCGTCTCACGCTCAACCACGTCTTCAGGAATCTGACTACCAACCTTCATGCGAGCAGATTCGGCAAGTTCACAGTGTTCCAGACGGCCGCCACCGGCGCTCAGGATCAGACCTTCGACGCGCAGTGGGTCGCCGACGCAGCCGTAGGCTACAAGTTTGGCTCGGTCAATTTGACGGTGGGGGCGAATAACATTCTCGACTCGTATCCTGATACTCTTATTGCCGCAAATCAGACGCGCGGCATCTACTTGTTCTCAGGCCAGTCCCCCGCCGGATTCAATGGCCGATATGGCTACGTGCGCGCTGCAGTCGACTTTGCTGCGCTGCCGGGCATGCGCCGTCGAAGTGCTGCGACGGATCCTGTCGGACCGACTCAGCCGGTGGCGCGTGCGGCACGTAAGAACACGCCTGAATCCGCGCAGAAAATTTCACTGTCGCGTGCGAGCGCAAACGACGCAGGGCGAACGCTACGAGAGTAGCTGAGCGATACCCGTAAGTCTGCTGACGAAGAACGCCTGGCTGAACTTCAGCCAGGCGTTCTTATTATGACGCGAGCTCGGACTACTGAATGAAGTTGTAGAGGCCGTATAGTCCGATTGCGGCTCCCGTAACTGCGATGAGCACGCCGGCAGTTCCACCGATGACCGCACCAATGATCAGCGCTGCTCCACCGACGACCATGAGCGCGACATTGCGACCGGCGCCCATTCTGGCGTCGGCTGCTGGTACTGCGGCGTTGGCCGCTGGTGCGCGGCGAATTCCAACAGCACTGCTGCTAACGGTCGGGCCAGCGGAAGTGCTGGAGAATGACGGCGCCGCTGCAGGGGTCGGGGCCTGAGCAGTGAGAGTGCCGGGAACTGATGACAAGCCCAGCGCCGCGATTGCGGCGAATGCAACGATTTTGCGATTCAAGGTGGATCTCCTGTGCGTCGGGGTCTGATCTGAAAGAGTAATCGGCTGCGCGTTTCCCTGCTACCGCCTGCTCCCGACACTGCATTACCCGCGCCGCTTCTTCTCGGGGATGCGCACGGTGCCCTTCACGGTGTCATAGCGGATCGATCCGCCGCCGTCGCTCCGAACCACGAAATCACGAATTGCCAAAAGAGGTCCAGCTTCGACGATCGTTCGGAATATCGACCTTGATGCGCACTTCACCACCCCGGCGCTCGGCGATGAGCTTGATGTCGTCGAGCCTGTCGCGATTGGAGCTGCGGGCGGTTCCCCTGACGCGAACCTGCGCAAGGCCCTCGCGCCCCTCGATCCGAAGCGAGCCAGCACCTGCCTCTATCCGCGCGGCTCGAGCGCCAGCCAGGTCGACATCCGCATTCCGCGGCTCCCGATATCCATCCTGCGCCTCTGCGCGAACGGGAATGAGGGAGGCCGTTACAACAAAGAAACCGGCGAATGCAAGCAGGCGGGCAGATGGAGCGGACATAACGAATCTCCGATGGGCGTGCGAGGGTGGTGATGTGTCTTTGACGCCCTTGCTGGCCCTACGGTTTGAATCGGCCCCGGTTTCAGTTACGAAGTGCCTTCAAGATTGCCGGCTCGAGGTCCTGCTTGCCGCCGAGGCCGGTGTAAACGACCGTGCCTTTCCTGTCGACGACGACTACATATGAAGTCGCAGGTACATCATAGGCTTCCGCCGCCTTCCCGTTTGTATCAAAGAACATGTCGTGACGGTACTTGTACTTCGCGGCGTATGCCTTGACTCGTGCGGGCGACTGGCTCACTGACACCGCGACACCCATGAACTTCGCGCGGGCCCCATACTTCTTCTCGAGAGAGAGAAATGCGGGCTCGAGCTGCTTGCAGCTTGGGCACCAGGTTGCCCAGAACTCGATGACAATGGGCACCTTGCCAACGTAGGACCCTATATCGACAGCCTTTCCGTCAAGGGTACTGACGATCGCCGAAGGGGCTCGCGTGCCGACAGGAATTCCTGATTCCTGTGATCGAGCCGCTGCAGGCAAGAGCGACAGCAGGCCCAGCGAAATGACGAGATGACGGTAGTTCAAGTTCTGTCCAGTCAGAGGAGAAGCTTGCCCATCTGGACAAGGTAGTATTCGGCGACGCCGAGCATGACGAGTGCAAACCCGCGCTTGACCCACACCATCCATACCCCAGCGCGCGGCAAACGGGTCACCGTTCCACTGAAGAGCCCGACGACCACGAGCAAGGCGCACATTCCCAGGGAGAAACTCAGCAGGTAGACGAATCCCATCGCTGCGCGCTGAGTCGTCGTCACCCACGTGAGGACGGCCGCCATGACGGGGGCCGAGCAGGGAGCGGCGACGAGTCCCGACGCAGCGCCCATGATGAACGCGCCTGATGCGCGACCGGCAGTGCCGGCCGACGATGCGCGGGCGACAACGCTCGCAGGCAATCTCACAGGAATCACGTCGAGCATCGCGAGTGCCGCGATCACGAGCAGGTTCGCCATGAAGAAGTACAGCCACGGGTTAGTGCTGACGGTTCCGAACATCGTGCCGGTCATGCCAGCGAGTACGCCCAGCATGGCGTACACGATGGCGAGTCCAGCGACATAAGTCAGAGTCAGCACAATTGTCCGGCTGCGCGGAGCCTTGACCTCGCCGACCGATTGACCGCCGACAATCGCGGCTGTAATCGGGATCATCGGGTATATGCACGGGGTGAGGCTGGTGAGCACTCCAGCCAAGAACAGCAGCGGCACGGCGATTATCGGGCTCGAGCTGAGCTGAGATTGAATTCCGGAGAAATCCATGCTCAAAGCTACGCGATTGTTCTGGCTTTAAACCAAAAAATTTGAGATCCGAAATCCGGAGCTTTCTGAGCCATTGTATCAGGCACTCATGTAACTCGGCAGTTCTCACCCACTCCCCCCTTTAGTTCTGTAGTTCAAGAGCTAAACAAAAAGGGGGAGTGGGGTGAGAACTGCCTGGTTGGGTGAGGTTCCGTCCGTGATTCGATACGGTCCCGCATTCAGGTTCGATCAATTTTGGGGTAACTCCGGGAAAGCGGTGGAAGGCCTCGATTTTAATGCGAGCATAGCGATGACGCCCACTTACCTCACGACCCGGCACAGGTTGTAGATTTGTTGGCTTGCGCGACCTGAAGCAGGGACCTCTTTCCACAGGCGATGACAGCAGTCAACACGAGATCCACCTCCAGGACACCGGCCTCGCCGAAAGTGTCAGCGGATTCCCATTCCGCATACGAGTCATCATACAAAGCCGCAGGGCTCGCGGCGCTCGCGGTATTCGCGCTCTACTACCTGACGATCTCACCATCCACATGGATGTGGGACACGGGTGAATACATGGCGGCGACGAAGGTTCTTGGCCTTCCCCATCCGCCAGGTAATCCGTTCTTCATGCTCATCGGGCATGTATTCGGTGAGCTGCCCTTGCCGGGGAGCTACGCTCAGCGCATCAACACCATGGCCGCGCTTGCAAGCGCGCTCTCGGCCGGCTTCTGGTTTCTGATTACTGAAAGGATTCTATCGGGCTGGCTCCCGAAGAGCTGGCAGCGTTATGTCGGCGCCGGGATTGCGACACTTATCGGCGCCACTGCATACACCGTCTGGAACCAGAGCGTAGTCAACGAGAAGGTCTACACGATCTCGCTCTTCTTCTTCACAGCTGTGTCATGGCTCATGATCTCGTGGGCCGACGATCCCGACGGACCGAAGGCCGATCGCCGGCTCGTCCTCGTCGCGTTTCTTCTTGGGCTCGGCTACTCAAATCACCCAGCCGGGTTCCTGCCGTTTCCGGCGGTAGGCGTTGCAATTCTGCTTCGGCGATGGCAGACCGTGCTCAACTGGCGTCTCATCGTAAAGTGCCTGCTCGTGATCGGGATCGGGCTCACTCCGTTCATCTACGAGCCGATCCGCGCCGCGTACTTCCCGCCGATCAACGAAGGCGAACCCACGGCCTGTCTCGAGAAATTCGAGTGGGACTGCACGCTCAGCGATCTCACGAAGCAGCGGCTGATGGACAACATCAATCGCGAGCAGTATGGCGATAAAGTCGACCGCGGCGCTCCGTTCACGGCGCAGGTCGGGATGTGGTGGCTCTACTTCAAGTGGCAGTGGCTGCGTGACGCCTACAATGAGAGCCCGGCTCTCCAGGCGATGCTGGCCGTGCTCTTCCTTTCACTGGGTCTCATAGGAGGGTACGTCCACTGGGCGAACGAGCGACGAACCTTCTGGTATTTCGGGCCGCTGATGTTTACGCTGACATTGGCACTGATCTACTACATGAATTTCAAGTATGGCTGGTCACAGGCTCCCGAGCTTGGTGACAGCGTGCAGCGCGAGGTCCGCGACCGTGACTACTTCTACATATGGAGTTTCTCGGCGTGGGGCGTCTGGGCAGCGATAGGACTCGTTTATATCTGGCAATCGATTGCGCAGATCCTTGACAGGTCTGAGGAAGTAGAGCTCGACAAGGCCGGCATCGCGACCCGCAGGTCGTGGCTGCTTGCGACGCCGATCCTGTTGATCGCGTGCGCACCGCTCGTTGGCAACTGGAACGCAGCATCACATCGCGGTGATTCGTTCGCGGCCGAGTGGGGCAAGGATATGCTCAACTCGGTGGAGCCGTACGGTATTCTGATCACGAACGGCGACAACGATACGTTCCCTCTCTGGTACGCGCAGGAAGTCGAAGGCGTTCGCCAGGACGTGCTCGTGCTCGTGACGTCATATCTCAATACAGACTGGTTCGTTCGGCAGATCATTCGCCGCCCGGTACGTGAGTACGATGCTGCGAAGGGCCCGGAGATATATCGTGGTAAAGAGTGGCCAAAACCGAAAGGTTCGCCGCTCGCCATGTCGTTCGCGGATGCCGATGCTCAGCCCGATTACATCGAGGTCCGCGAGACTCAGCTCTTCAGGCAGCGCAACATCGTCGCCACAATTGATCCAGAGCGACTTTCGCCGCCAGGCGTGCTGACGCGCGACCAGATCATTACGCTTCGACTGATCAAGGATGCGTATCCGGAACGGGGTGTGTTCTTCTCTACAGGCGGTTACGGAAGATCGCTCGGTCTCGCCAACTATACAGTCAGGCAGGGCCTCGTCGAAAAGCTGGTCGAATATCCGATAGTTGCCAACAAGGACACGGTCCAGGTTGGCGACGGATTCCTCGATATTCCCCGCAGTCACGCGCTGTGGTCGCAGGTTTACAAAGGCCCAGCCGAGCTAATCGACATCGGCGACTGGATCGATCGACCGTCGTTCGGTATTCCGTATACCTACACGGTTACCGGATTCGTCCTTGCTGAAGCGCTGAAGGGTCAGGGTAACCTGGCTGAGTCCCAGAAGGTCATGCAGACGGTGCAGGAGATGGCAGTCGCAGCGAGGATCCAGGATGTCCTCGGCGGGATGGGAGATCCATAACATTGCGGACTGCGGACTAGAAAAGCGGAACTGATCCGTCCGGCCGGTGATTGGTTCCGCTCCTACTCTCTCGCGCCCAGAATTTCTTCGAAAAGTGGAATCACTCTCGGATCATCTTTCTGTCCGAGCCAGAAGAGAGCAGTGCGCCGAACTTCGGGGTCGCGATTTGTGCGCGCCACCTGGATGAGCCCCGGCACCGCCTCGGAGTTCCGCCACTGTGACAGCGCAAAGACTGCCTGCTTGCGAATGTCGGTCTTCTCATCAGTATCTCCGCGCCCAGGGCCAGCAACTTTCTCCCCGGCCTCGGCTGACAACCAGAACAGCGCTTGCTTGCGCGTACCGCTCGTCCGGGTTTGATCGCGAGCTATTCGCGTTAACGCCGGCCAGATGACGACGCTATCTGCGAGAGTCGCAGGCATGATCGCATCACGCGCAACAGTTCCTTCCGCTGTACTCGCGAGGCCGAGGAGATAATCGGTAGCGGTTCTTGTTGACATCATGCCGAGATCAGTCGCTGACGGTTCAGTCCGCCACCGGCCGCCGACGTACGTCCTTACTCTCGTGACCTTGCTTTCGCGAACGTCGAGCACGACGCGCACCGGTGAATGGCTGCATTCATTGTCGTACTCGACATCTGCGGTTTTTTCAGGGCTCCAGTTCGTTCGATAGCTGCCGCCGCGGTTGATCGACGATCCCCACCCGCACACATCAGGCTTGGCCGCGAATGTGAGCCGTACCTTCCCGTCACGCGCCGAGCGCACGTGCTCGGCGATCGATTGCGCTTCCACGCGCTGGGGCGCCAAACACGCGACGACGACGAGTGTAGCGGCTGCAGCCAGGATCACGATCCGATTGTAGTTCATCGCTCCCCCCCTCACTTGTTGATCATGTCTGACAACATCGTCGCAACACGCGGATCCTTCGACTGGCCGAGCCAGAAGAGAGCCTTCCGCCGCGCCTCGCGGTCGGGATCGGTCTTCGCGATATCCATCAACTTGTCGAACGCAGCGGCTTCGCGGCGCTGCGAGAAAACGAAGATCATCTGGTCCTTCATTTCCCGTTCCGTCGTCTTCGAGTAGAGCGATGCAAGCCTCTGCATCGACGCGCCACCCTGTCCCGCCCAGAAAAGAGCCTTCTTCCGCATTTCCATGGACTCCCTCTCGTTTTCGACCAGATCGAGGAGCCATTTTTCACTGTCGGCTCCCTTCTGCTGCGATACCGAGAAGATGACCTTGTCCTTGATCACGTCGCTGCGGACACGCGAGTAGAGACTTCTCAGATACTCGGGGCCTTCACCGCGATTGCTCTGACCGAGCCAGAACACTGCCTGACCGCGAAGCTTGTCAGATTCGCTGTCATTCTCGGCGAACTCCTTCAGAATCCCCGGCGAGCGATCACCCCTGTGCTGCGAGAGAGCGAAGATCGCCTTGTCCTGGATTTTGTCCTCGCGCGACTCTTTCAGGATTCTCTCGAGATACCCGACGACGCGATCGTCGTCCATCTGACCCATCCAGAAGATCGCCTGCTCGCGAGCCTCACGCGGGTTCGACGAGTTCGTCGCGAATGCGTAAAGCGGCTGCGCCATCTGCACGCTGTCGGCGAGCGTCGTCGCAAAGATCGCTGACGATGCAACCTTGCCGGACTGAGTTCGTGCTACCGCGAGCAACCAGTCTGTCGCTTCTCTCACGCCGACGGCGCCAAGGTCTCTGACATCCGACGCGGGACGCCAGCGTCCTCCAACATAAGCCTTTAGACTTACCGCACTGCCGCCTTCCATCTGGACTACAACACGCGCCGGCCCTTCTCTGCAGTCAACGTCGTATTCAACGTCTTCAGATCGCTTTGGATTCGACCACGTCTGGCGGGAGTCCGTCCGCATCGAGATGCCGTTTCCATAACCGCAGATGTCGTCACGGGTTGCGAATGTCATTCTCACCTTCCCGTCGCGAACCGCACCGATGAGGCTCGCGAGGGACTGGGCTTCCGCGGCCTGGCTCGCGACGAGCGCGAGCGAGACGGCGGCAAAAATTCCGGAGATTCTCATCTGTATTCTCCGTTACTGGTTGATGATGTCGAGAAGGAACTGCTGGACGCGCGGGTCGCGGGACTGGCCGAGCCAGAAGATTGCTTTCTTGCGGAGCTCGGGGTCCTTGTCTGTCTTGGCGATGCTGAGAAGCTTGTCGACTGCCGGACCGCTCTTCCGCTGAGAAAGGACAAAGATCATCTGCTCCTTCATCTCGCGATCGGCCAGCCTCTCGTAGAACGGAAGCAGCTCCTCGATGTTCGTGCCGCCCTGCCCAGCCCAGAAGAGCGCCTTCTTGCGCATCTCGATGCTCTCTCTCGGGTTCGTGACGATGTCCATCATCCATTTCTCGTTGCCCATGTTTCTCCGCTGCGACAGCGAGAAGATGACCTTGTCCTTCAACTCGTCACTCTTGAGGCGCGTGTATAGCGAGCGCAGGAACGCATTGGTCTCGGCGTTTGCACGCTGGCCGAGCCAGAAGATCGCCTGTCCGCGCAGCTCTTCCGATGTACCGTCACGCTCGGCGAACTCGCGAAGGATCGCAGCTCCTCTTCCGCTTCTGTGCTGGGACAGTGCGAAGACTGCCTTATTCTGGAGTCCTTCATCCCGCGACGTGCGCAGGATGTCCTCGAGCATGGTAACAGCGCGTTCGTCGGCAACCTGCGACAGCCAGAAGACTGCCTGTTCACGAACTTCGCTGTCCGGATCATTGCGGGCGATCTTGAGGAGGAGGTCAGCTGTCTCCGGCGTCCGCTTCTGCGACACGAGGAACACAGCCTTCTTGCGCAGGCCGGCCGAGCATGCGTCGCGGCGCTCGAGAACCTTGGTGAGCACAGGCATTGCGCGCTCGGCGTCCATCTGAAGGAGCGCGTTTAGCGCGGCAATACGTTCGTCGTTCTCGTCGTCTTCCGCAGGACAGCCGGCAGTTGCGGTATTCGCGCGTGCACGAGCATTGGAGGTTCCTTCAGTTTCACGAACCCGGGCGTTGAGCTCGGCGGCGCACGCTTCGTCTCCTCTTCGTGCGAGCTCACCACAGATGCGTGTGCGGAGTGCGGCCGGCTCCCCTTTCGCCAGGCTCGGATACCTCGAACGGAGGTTCGTCAGCACATCGAGGGCCGACTTTAGCTTATCATCTCCACCGAGCCGGTAGAGCGAGAATGCCTGATAATACGCGGCGCTCTCGGCAACCTTCGACGAAGGGTAGCGCTTGAGGACGTCGGCATAGAGCTCGGCGGCCCGAATGTAGTCGCCCTTGCTCATCGCTTCACCGGCGGTACGGTAAAGCGCTTCCGAAGGATCCTGCGTGTACGTCACTCTGCTCTCGAACACAATTGTCGAGGCAGCTGCTTCTACCGTATTGACGGGGTGGTCTTTTGCGGGTCCCGCGCCAAGCGCGACGGTGACCACGACCAGTGCAATCGCTTTCATTGTCTCTCCGTTATCTCTCTCGGCTGATCCGCGGGAATCGCGGAGCGGAGCCGTGTCATTACCATTCCGTTCTGGATGCTTCCCTGAACCAGCTCGCGGTCGGACGCGGGAGCATCCGGCGAGAGCTGTACTATCTGCGCGAGTACCAGCTCCAGGTCCTGCAGGAGCTTCGCGCGCCGCGGATCGTCACCCGCGGGTGAGTCGAGCAGCAGGCGCGTGTTGGACAGAAGTCCTTTCGCCCATCCTGCGAACTGCGTGTTCATTCTTTCGTCCCGCGACTCGAGCGAGAACGACGTCAGCAGCGTTTCGGCGTCCTGAAGATGCTGTTGTGTGGCGACCTGATAAGAGACCATCTCGACGCCACCCGTGTTGTTCGGCGGTGTGGATCTCGTATCGCTCGCGACTCGATTCAGCGAACCGCGGCCCCTGACGATCAGGTTCCGACGAATCTCTTCCCTGCTGCGTGCTCTACGCTCATCAGGAGCGACAATGCCATCGCCGGTAACCGGCGGAACGCTGGACGAAGGAGCATCCGCGACGCGGCGTTCGGCAGTCGCCGGGTTGGCGTTCGTCCATCTGCCAATACCTACGCCTGTCGCAACAAGAAGAACTGCGGCTGCTGCAAGCCCGAGCCACGCATAACGTGGGGACGAGCGATGTGAAGTCGAATGTCCGATGATCGGTGCGGCTTTCGCTGCTCCGCCAGCTACTACGTGGAGCTGCGGTCCGGTTGCTGCAATTTCTCGCGCTGCCTGGATCGCGGTCCACATTTCATCACTCGGAGTCGCAGGCGGGCGATTGTATTCGCTCGCTCTCGTCCTGATGATTTCGTCGATGTGGCCTTCGTTGTTGTTCATGAAATCCATTCCCCTCTGAAGTCGGCGAGTGCCTCGCGGAGCTTCGCCCTCCCCTGAAAGAGCCTCGTTTTCGAAGTACCCGGCGGTATGCCGAGCGCGGCTCCTATCTCTTCGTGTGTAAATCCTTCGACATCATGCATGAGGAAAACCGTTCGGTATTTCTCGCTCAATGCGTCTACTGCGGCGCTAAGTCTGGCTTTTAAGTCCGGCTCGGCCTGGCGCTCGATGAATCCGATCGATGCAGCTGCTTCGATCGGTGCCTCGCGGTTTCGCGCTGTCTTGATCTTTCGAAGGCCATTGAGCGTGATCGATACGCCGATCGTGTGAAGCCAGGTGGACAGCGACGATTCGAACCTGAAGTCGCCTATTTTCTCGAATGCCCTGATGAACGTGAGCTGGGTGAAGTCACGCGCCAGCTCGTCTTCTCCGGCGAGCCTGTAGGCGAGGCGATAGACGCGATCTACGTTGGATTCGTAGAGCTCGCGCTGGGCTTTGGGATCGCCATTGACAATCCGTTCAACCAGCTGCCTTTCGCTCACCCGTCCTCGGGGCTCGGGTACCGTGAGTGCCATCATCGGAAACTCTGACACACACTGGCCGAAATTGGTTCGGTGGATTGTGGCGGGATAGGAGTATTGGTACTACGGAACGGATCCTTCCGGCTACCGGCAGCAGGGCTCCCGGCCGCGGGCTTTACTGCGGAACCACGGCGCCCAGCGCCCGGCATGCTGCGGCGTTTTGGACATTGCATAGCGGCATCGATGCTGCCTCGAAGTAGTGCCTGGCATAGCATCACGGATGTCCGACTTCAAGAAACTCGAGGTATGGAAAAAGGCTCATGCGCTCGCGCTGGAAACGCACGTGGCTGCTCGCCGGATTCGGGGGGCGGAATATGTGTCGCTGCGAAGCCAGATGATCCGTGCGGCGATTTCAGTGGCTGCGAACATCGTCGAGGGCCGGGAACAGTCGACCGACAAGGAGTTCGCGAGATTTCTCCGATATTCAGTCGGTTCGGCGAGCGAGCTGGAGTACCATTTGATTCTTGCCCACGACATGCACGTGATTCACGAGGACTCCTTCAACTCGCTGACGAACAAAGTCGAACAGGTCCGGATGATGTTGCACGGCCTTATCGGCCGACTGGATCCGCCCAAGGATTAATTACCTCGCCTCGGCTGGCGGCCGACGGCCCCGCAGCCGGAAGCCCGCGGCCCGCTGTTCCGATGTTATCCGGCGGCCGATAGCCCCGCTGCCGGAAGCCCGCGGCCCGAATTTACGACGTTATCCAGCCGCAATGTCCTTGGGCCTCACCGCCCGCATCCCGAAATAGATGACGGTCAGGATCCCCAGCATCGTCCCCAGCGCGATGAATTCCTGCCTCGTCGACGCGCTCATGAGCCACAACACGATCGCAACCGCCAGGACCGGTACGACCGGCCCGCCGGGCACGTTGAACGGCAGCGCATCTTCCGTCCGAATGTTCAGACGCCGCAGCTGAATGGTCGCAAGGCAACAAACCAGGTACACGATCAGGGTCGCTAGCGTCGCCACTACCATAAGGCCCGCGAAGCTCCCCGTCAGCGCGAATGCCAGCGACAGCGCCGCATGAATGACGATGGCAACATGCGGCGTGAGAAACCGGGGGTGAATTGCCGCGATAGGCTTTGGCAACATTCCATCGCGGGCAACTGCATATAACCCTCTCGGCGCTGCCAGCACGTCACCAGCGACGTACCCGAATGTCGAAATCGCCATGCCGACGAGAACCAGCATCTGCCCGCCGTCACCCAGTATCACGCGCGCCGTCGCAGCCAGCGGAGCCGTCGTGTTGGTTGCCAAAGAGGATCCGAGCACGCCCTGAGCGACGAACTGGAGTGACATGTAGATGATCGTGACGATCAACAGCGTCGAAAGAATCGCGCGTGGAACGGTTCGCGCGGGATCACGCACTTCACCGCTTGGTGTCAACGCTGATTCGATACCGAGAAATGCAAAAAGGAGTACCACAGACGTGCGCGCAGTCGTATCCGCCGATGGCATCCCCGGCCACGCGAGGTTGTCCATGTTCACGGCGAAGAATCCGACGGCGATCAGAATGAGCAGCGGTGTGAGCTTCGCGAGCGTGACCGACTGAACCGCGCGACTGCCGATCTTGACGCCGCGAATGTTGATCATCGCGAACAACACATATATGAAGACGAGGATTGCCGCGCGAACCGTCGCATTCGCAAACGCTGGCGAGATTTCGGCAAGCGTGTCAACGAAGACGTTGGCGACCGCGGCGCTCGCAAGCACCGTCGACCCGAACCACAACGACATCGCGACTATGAATCCGATGTATGGACCGAATGCGACCTCTGCATAGGCGTATGTGCCGCCGGACAACGACACGCGGCTTCCCGCGTCGGCAAAGCAGGCAACGATCAGCGCCATCGCGACCGCGCAGATTATATAGATGACTGGGGCGGCTCCCCCGACGGCGGCAGCTACGGTTGCGGGAAGCACGAATATCCCCGCCCCGATCATGTAATTGATCATTCCCGCAGTCAGGCCACGTACACCTACTGCGCGAATTAATCCCTCGTCTTTGCTCATTTTTTTGGTGTGTTTACAGTGAGTCTGGCGTTGGCGTCCGCCTGGGCGCGAAGCCGGATGGCGGTACGACGTGCATGAACCGAAAGCCCCTGCACCTGCTTCACCTCGGCCGACAATCTTACGCCATTTGCAAGATCGCGGTTAAGTCCCTTCTCGAGCTGGGCCTTCCCTGTCTGCATTACGTCACCGATCGACCAGCGGGCGTTGTCCCTGAAAAAGTTCCTGATCTCGTCATGTTTCACCCATTCGACACCACTGACGAGCATGCTTTTCGACCCGACATCGTAATCGAGATCCGGAACGAACAGCTCATTGGTTCCTGCGTCGTACCGTGGAGTCCCGACAAAATAGATGTGGCCTGCCACATCGCCGCCAAAAGTGAGCTCGAGAGCGAGCTTGCCTCCTCCGATCCCGAAAAGCCGCACGTCTTTCACCTGCAGCTTCTGTCCCGACCGTTCGACTTTACGACCCTTCAAATGCTTCCTGAGGAGGTCGGTCGCGAGATCGTAGGAGATCACACCCTCGAGCATGATGTGCAGACCGTCGCCCACTGCCGCTGTCGCGAGGGGCGGCAGCTGCGTCGGAGGCACGACCGGCTTCGCGCCAGTGATCACAACCGGGGATGCGGAGAACCCAAGCGCCGTCACGAGGGTACGCTTCACGCCAACGTTCTGACCCATGCGAACCGCAGAAGGCCTGATCAGGAGCCACACGCTGTCAGTGAGCTGAATTGGCTGTCCAAGGAGCTGCCACCAATTCTCGAAGCGCGATCTGACGTCGAGCGCCCCGATTCTTCTGTCAATAGTCGGACGCTGCTTCTCCAGAGCCGCGCGCGTTGCGTTGATGACTCTCTCAGTGACATCGATCTTGAATGCGGTGACGCGGCACTGATCGCGGCGTTCCTCACTATAGGGAGTGACATTGGCAACGCGGGTTCGCCCCCGAAGCTTCCACTCCGGCGTTATGCGAAGGTCGGTTGCGATACTGATGCGGGCACGCGGCATTTCGTCGTTGATGCCGCACGAGCTCGAAATGTTCGGGCCGACTCGCGGATTATAGAATCCCCTGCCTTTGTAGTGCACAACCGCCGTGATTCGAGCCGTCTGGCCATCGAGCGAAACGCTGAAGGGATTACGCGTCGCCTCGTATGCGATCTCCATCCGCGGATTGCTCGTCTTCTTCCGCTCATCGATGTTGCCGAACTTCCTCGGCACAGCACCTTCGAGAGCACGTACGACTGGTGTCAGATCGTATGTGAGCGGGATGTCGAGAGTCGAGGTCGGGAGGGTCGGCAGAGTATCGACGTCCGCCATCATTGCCGGCGCAGGCGCTTCCACGTCCAGCCTGGCATCGCACGCCAGGACGGATGCGGCGAATACCAGTGGCGCCAGCGGCGCAATTCGAAACGAACGGGGCACGCGTCTCGTAATATCTCCAGGACGGCGGAATTTCAATAGCGGCGCGAGATGCGCACGCTATCTTAAACATGCAGGGCCCGCCGGGTCCGCGCAGCGTCAAGGCAATCTTGCTCCGGGAGGAGTTCGATGTTCACGATTGTGCTGTTGGTTCTGATCGTTGGATTCGTTTTCTTCGCGATCAGCGCGTACAACCGTCTCATCTCGCTCAAGAATCAGGTAACGAACGCATGGAAACAGATCGACGTGCAGCTCAAGCGCCGTCATGACCTGATTCCGAATCTGATAGAGACAGTCAAGGGCGCGATGAACTTCGAGCGCGAGACGCTCGAGGCGGTGGTCTCAGCGCGCAACACTGCCATCGCAGCGAGCACAGGCGGAAATGTTGCCGCGACGGCACAGGCGGAGACACAGCTGACGGGAGCACTTTCCCGGCTGCTCGCGGTAGTCGAGGCTTACCCGGACTTGAAGGCAACCGGGAACGTCGCGCAGCTGCAGGAAGAGCTCACCGCGACCGAGAACAAGATCGGCTTCTCACGCCAGCTTTATAACGACACGGCGACGCAGTACAACACCGCGCAGCAGACGTTCCCGACGATGTTGTTTGCCGGCATGGCTGGCGCGTCACCTGCGACGTTGTGGGAGATCACTGACGACGCCGAGCGCGCTGTGCCGAAAGTCGATCTCTCGTTCGGCGCTCCAAAGGGATGAGCGCAGGCGCCAACCTGTTCGCCCAGCAGGAGGCGAACAGGAAGGCCAGCCGCCGGCTAGTCGCTGGCTTCATCATCTTCATCGCCTGGCTCGGCTTCGGTGGAGACCTGATCTGGTATCTCTCGACCCGTGACGCCGTTAACGCGTACGGCTCGAGCGCCACACACATGTTCCCTGGCGTCGGTATTCTGCTCACCGCGATCGCCGCCGCCATGGCGTGGGGCGGGTATCGGTTTGGACCAACTGTTCTGTTGAAGGCAACCGGCGCCCGTGAGATAGAGACACCGTCAGGAGAGGCCGAGCAGCGCCTCGTCAACGTCGTCGAAGAAATGGCGATCGCCGCTGGCGCGCGGAAGCCGAGTATCTGGATCGTCCCTGACGATCATCCAAATGCCTTTGCGACAGGCATCCGCAGTGATGAGTCACACGTCGCAGTCACTGAAGGGCTCTTGAACGAGCTCAACCGCGAGGAGCTTCAGGCGGTTGTCGGGCACGAAATGGGACACATCGTGAACCTCGACGTGCGACTGATGACGCTGCTTACGGCGCTGGTTGGCGCCGTCGCCATCCTGCACGAAGGCGGCTTTCGCATGATGCGCTTCGGCGGAGGCGGGCGACGCTCGCGCTCGAGCAATGACAAGGGAGGCGGCGGCATACTCGTTGTCGTGCTGCTCGTTCTGTGGATCGTGAGCTGGCTTATCGCACCGCTCGTCACACGCTACATGGTCATGAAGGTCGGTCGTCAACGCGAATACCTCGCCGACGCAATGAGCGCGCAGTTCACTCGCAATCCGGGCGCGCTCGCGTCCGCTCTCTTCAGGCTGGCAGAGTCAAAGATTCCGCCGACAGCAATTCCGAAGAGCTCAGCCCAACTCTGTATCTCGGACCCGTATCACTCGAAGTGGGACGAGCGCGAAGGACGCATGGCAAACCTGATGGCGACTCATCCACCGCTGCGCGAGCGTGTGAGACGCCTCAACGAGATGGCCTACCTCAGCGCGCCGGGGGTGCCTGAAGCGCTTCCAATGGAGACGGCACTTCAGGGGTGAAGTCCTCGCCTGGGTTGATGAACCTGTCACGCTCCACTCCGTACTGCTTGTCGTAGAGATGCCTGTACCGGCCATCGAGGGCGATCAATTCGGAGTGAGTCCCGCGCTCGACAATCTCGCCTGCCTCGAGCACCAGAATCTGGTCAGCGCTCTCAATAGTTGAGAGCCGGTGGGCGATCACAAATGTCGTCCTGCCCCGGCGGAGCGCGCGAAGGCCATCGCGTATCATCGCCTCGCTCTCGCTGTCGAGACTCGATGTCGCTTCATCGAGGATCATGATTCGCGGATCAGCCAGGATCGCTCGCGCTATCGCTACGCGCTGACGCTGACCACCCGAGAGCTTCACCCCGCGCTCGCCGACTATCGTATCGTAGCCGAGCTCGAAGCCATTGATGAATTCATCACAGTGCGCGATGCGGCTGACCTCGCGAATCTCTTCATCCGTCGCACCAGGTCGGGCAAATGCAATGTTCTCTTTGATCGTTCCGTCGAAAAGAAAGTTGTCCTGCAGGACTACGCCAAGCTGCGCGCGATAATCGCGAAGACGGAGAGTTTCGAGATCGCGCCCGTCAACCAGGATCTTTCCGCTGTCAGGCCGGTTGAACGCCATCACGAGACCGATCAGCGTGCTCTTGCCCGAGCCACTAGAGCCGACCAGCGCGGTAGTTGAGCCTGCCTCAGCGGCGAACGATACGCCTCGCAGCACCGGGGTATCCTTCACGTATGCGA